>JBOIDT010000013.1:15748-40028 GCA_050740755.1 Gammaproteobacteria bacterium | reverse complement strand
GCCTGGAGGCAAACGGGCGGGCGCTGCCCTTATCCTGGACGCGAGCCGGTCGGTCCCCGTTCTACTGACCCGACGGGGGGGTCGACGGCGGCGTTGGCGCGCCCGGCGCCACTGGATCTGTGGTCGGCCCCTCAAGCGACGGCAACGTGCCCTCCGGTTCTTGCGGCCGGTCCTCGCACGCTGCCAGCACGAGCGGCAGAAGCACCGGGATCAGTCGTTGGTACGATCTCTGTCTCATGGGATCTCTCCTTTGTCTAAGAGTCGTTACGAGCCGCCGCATCCGCCAGCGGGGGCTGGAAGGCTGCATACTCAGAGATGTTGAGCTTGCCGTCTCGGTCTTGGTCCAGACGGCTCATCTCTTCGGAGAGACCCGGCACCGCCACGGATTCACCGGTGGAGATGAACCCGTCGTTGTCGATGTCGACCTCCCCGAAGGTCGGGGGCGGCAGGGGCGTTTGGTCGTCCTGTGCTTGCGCCGGCATCCAGCCTGAAGCGGCCATCAATAGCACCGCGAAGATCGAAATAGGTTGGCTGGTCATGAGGGCCTCCTTAGCTTGGTGGTTGAGAAACATGGAATACGCCGGGCCGAGCCCGGTATCGCGATCGGGTTCAAGGCACGTGCCGGATGCGGTTGGACCGGGTGATTACCTTTTATAATGTTAAGGATAGGGTCCGATCGCTGGAGCGATTACCCTATACTTCCGGATAGGGTCTATCAGCAAGAATTACCGATCCACATGAAAATGTTGCAGGGCGGGCAAGCGGGGCGGGCGCGCTGCCCACGGACGCGAGCCGGTCGGTCCCCGTTCTACTGACCCGACGGGGGGGTCGACGGCGGCGTTGGCGTGCCCGGCGCCGCCGGATCCGGCACGCTGCTCGGCACCTCGGGCGAAGGCAACGCGCCTTCGGGTTCTTGCCGCCGGTCCTCGCACGCCGCCAGCACGAGCGGCAGGAGCACCGGGATCAGTCGCTGGTACGATCGCTGGTTCATCGGATCTCTCCTTCGTCTAAGAGTCGGTTACGAGTCGCTCGTATTCGCTAGCGGGGGCTGGAAGGCGGCATATTCCGAGATGTTGAGCTTGCCGTCTCGGTCTTGGTCCAGACGGATCATCTCTTCGAACAAACCCGGCACCGCCGCGGTTTCACCCGTGGAGATGAGTCCGTTGTTGTCGATGTCGACCTCCCCGAAGGTCGGGGGCGGCAGGGGCGTTTGGTCTTCTTGGGCTTGCGCCGGCGCGACCATCCAGCCCGAGGCGGCCATCAATAGCACCGCGGGGATCGAAATAGGTTTGCTGTTCATGAGGACCTCCATAGCTTGGTGGTTGTAGCGACATGGAATACGCCGGGCCGAGCCCGGTATCGCGATCGGCTTCAAGGCACGTGCCGGATCCGGTTGGACCGGGTGATTACCTTTTATAATGTTAAGGATAGGTCCGATCGCTGGAGCGATTACCCTATCTTCGGATACGGTCTATCCCAGCAAGAATTACCGGTCCACATGGAAATGTTGCACCGCAGGCCCTCCGCCGAAAAGCGAGCCGGCGACTGATGGGCGCCAACCTGTCCCTGTTCAAGAAGGGGATGGCCCTCATCGCGATCCCCTTACTGTTCCAATGGGCGTTCATCGGCTTCTTCCTCCACATCCGCGAGGACGGGCAGGAGAACCACCGGTGGCTCTACCATGCCAAAGAGGTCGTGGCCGAGGCCGGGCACGCCCACCGCCTCCTGCTCGAAGCCCAGAACGATATGCGCGGGTTCGTGATCACCGGCGACCCTGGCTTCGCCCGAGCCTATGAGGAGGCCATCCAGGTAATGCCCCGTAAGATCGCGGCGTTGCAACGCCGGGTCCGCGACCCGGGGCAGCGGTTGCGCATCACCCGCATCGCCGATGACTCTACCGCGCTGCTCGGCTTCCTCGGCGAGTTGAACGATTTCATGCAGTCGGGAAAGCCGGAGCAGGCGGTCGCCGCGATCCAGGCCCGCACCGGCCAAGAACGCATGAACGACTTGCGCCAGGAGATGGATACTTTTTTGCGGCGGCAGCACGAGCTGGACGGGGCACGCGACCTAGCGGGGGCAGAGCGCTGGCGGCGCGAGGACTGGTGGCTGGGCACGGGGGCCGTGGCGAGCCTCCTCCTCGCCCTGGGGCTGACCTATGTCTTCAGCCAAGGCATCAGCCGGCGTCTTAACTCCATGGTGCAAAACGCCCAGCGGCTGGCCGAGGGTGAGGCGCCGCTCCCGGCGCTCGGCGGCGAGGACGAGATCGCCCGGGTGGACCAGGCCTTTCACAGCATGGCCACCGACCTCAGGCGCCGCACGGCGGATCTGAACGCCTCGAACCGCGAGCTGCAGGACTTCGCCACGGTCGCCTCCCACGATCTCCAGGAGCCGCTACGCAAGATCGAGGCCTTTGGCAGCCGGCTGAAGACCAAGTATGATCAGGCCCTGGACGAACCGGGGCGCGATTACCTCGCGCGCCTGCTCGCCGCCACGGTGCGCATGCGCCGACTCATCAACGACCTCTTGAGCTTCTCGCGGGTGACGACCAAGGCCCGAGCCTTCGTGACGGTCGACCTCGCCGAGGTCGCGCAAGAGGTGGTGTCCGATCTGGAGGGGCGTATGTTTGATACGGGCGGGCGCGTGGAGGTCGGAGCGCTTCCCACCATCGAGGCCGAACCGCTACAGATGCGCCAGTTGCTGCAGAACCTCATCGCCAACGGGCTCAAGTTCCATCGCCAGGGTGAGCCGCCCGTGGTGCGGATCGAGGGCAGGCTGCTCGACCCCAGCGACCCGCCCGTCGAAGATACCGCACCCGGCCCGCAGCGCTGCGAGATCCGGGTGCAGGACAACGGCATTGGCTTCGAGGAGGTCTATAGCGAGCGCATCTTCGAGCTGTTCCAGCGCCTGCACGGCCGCGATGAGTACGAGGGCACGGGGATGGGGCTCGCGATCTGCCGCAAGATCGTCATGCGCCACGGCGGTACCATCCGCGCGCAGAGTGCCCCCGGGCACGGGGCCACCTTCATCGTCACCTTGGCGGTCACGCACGAGGAGGACCCGACATGAGACCACAGGGGAAATCCGTCACGATACTCATGGCCGATGACGACGCCGACGACCGCCTGCTGACCCGGGAGGCCTTCGGCGACGCCCGCCTGCGCAACGACCTGCGCTTTGTCGAAGACGGGGCCGAGTTGATGGACTATCTCCATCACCGGGGGCCATACAGCGATCCCGCGGCGGCCCCGCGCCCGGGCTTGATCCTCCTCGATCTCAACATGCCCAAGAAGGACGGGCGGGAGGCGCTCGCGGAGATCAGGGGGGACCCGAATCTCAAGCACATCCGCATCGTCGTCCTCACCACTTCGAAGGAGGAGGAGGACATCTACCGCAGCTATGACCTCGGCGCGGCCTCCTATATTCAGAAGCCCGTCACCTTCGAGGCCCTGGTCAAGGTCATCAAGACCCTGGGGAGGTACTGGCTCGATATCGTCGAGCTGCCGGGAGCTCCGGATGCAGGCTGAGGCAGAGGCGCCCCCGATCCGGGTGCTGCTCGTCGAGGACGACGAGGACGACTACCGTCTCACCCGCGAGCTGCTCGCCGAGGTGCCGGGGTATCGGGTCGAGCTCGACTGGGCGCCGAGCTATGAGGCCGGACTTACCGCGCTGGCGCGCCGTGGGCACGACCTGTGTCTGCTCGACTACCGGCTCGGCGAGTGCACCGGGCTCGACCTCCTGCGCCGGGCGGCGGCCGAGGACTACGGGATCCCTTTCATATTGCTCACCGGGTACAGCGCCTTCGAGCTCGACGTCGAGGCGATGCGGGCGGGCGCGGCCGACTACCTCCTGAAGGATCGGATCGATGCCGCGGCCCTGGAGCGCGCGATCCGCTACACCCTCGAGCGCAAGCGGGACCGCGAGGCACTGGCGAATTTCAACCAGCTTCTCGAGCGCCGGGTGCAGGAACGGACCACCGAGCTGGAGCAGGCGAATGCGGCGCTTGAGGCAGCGATGCACCGTTCCCGCCAGGCCGAGGAAGCGCTCAAGGAGAGCCAGGAACGGCTCCGTCTGGCCATGACCACCGCGCAGATGGGCTATCACTACCGCGACTTTGAAACCGGGATGGCGATCTATAGCGATCAGCTCGGGGCGCTGTGCGGTCTGCCGCCCGGATCCTCCTTCGCCAACTATGAACGGTTTTTGAACGCCGTCCATCCCGACGATCGCGAGCGCGTGGTGGAGACCGTGGCCCGCGCGACCCGGGACGACACGGACTATGTACACGAGTATCGCATTATCCAGCCGGAGGGAACGGTGCGCTGGCTTGCGGACCGAGGTAGGGTCTATCGGGATGAGCACGGCGAGCGTCTCTACGCGCTGGGTCTGGCGTGGGACGTCACCGCGCACAAGGAGGCCGAGATCGAGCGTGAGGCCTTGCATGCCGAGGAGCGTCGACTGCGCGAGCGAGCCGAGGCCGCCGATCGCGCGAAAGACGACTTCCTGGCCCTGGTCTCGCACGAGCTGCGCACGCCCTTGAACGCGATAGTCGCCTGGGTGCACATCCTGGAGACCACACCCGAGCCGGATGCCGCGGCCCTCGCAAGGGCCACCGGGTTCCTCAAGCGCAGCGTCGATCAGCAACGGCGGCTGATCGACGATCTCCTGGACTCCGCCCGCATCACCAGCGGCAAGCTGCAGCTCGAGGTCCGAGCCCTCGACCCCGCGGCCGTAGCCGAGGCCGCGCTGGACGTCGTGCGTTCGGCCGCAGAGGCCCGCGGGGTCGAGATCTACACCCTCATCGACGCGCATGCGGGTCCTATCACGGGTGACGCCGGGCGCCTGCAGCAGGTCCTCGTGAACCTGCTCTCCAATGCCATCAAGTTCACGTCCCGCGGGGGCCGCGTCCATCTGCACATCGAGCGCGTGGACCCGCACGTGCGGATCGTCGTGAGCGACACGGGGGTGGGGATCGACTCCGAGCTTCTCCCCTTCGTCTTCGAGCGCTTCCGCCAGTCAGACACCTCGAGCAGGCGCCGACATGGTGGGCTGGGCCTGGGACTGGCCCTGGTGCGCGAGCTCGTCGAGTTGCATGGCGGGAGCGTCCGGGCCGAGAGCTCCGGCGAAGGGCGGGGTACGACGTTCACCGTGGACCTGCCGGTGCGCGCCGTGCGCCTCCCGGCTCCGCCCGTCCCACCGGTGCCGGCGGGGGCAGGACGCAAGGTAGAAGATGAAGTCGCGGCTTCCGGCGCGAAGGCAACCTCGCTCGCCGGTGTGCGGCTCTTGGTGGTGGACGATCAGGAGGACGCGCGCGAAGCCCTGGCCACGGTGCTGGCGCGCCACGGGGCCGAGGTGAGCGCCGCGGCCTCGGGGTACGAGGCGCTCGCATTGCTCGCCGAGAGTCTCGAAAGCGCACCGCCGCACGTGCTCGTCTGCGACATCGCGATGCCCGAGCTGGACGGCTATGCGGTGATCGGCGAGATCCGGGCCCTGGAGAAGGAGCGCCGGATACCGCTGTCCGCGCAGATCCCGGCGATCGCGCTCACGGCCTATGCGCAGCCCGAGGACCGGGTACGCGCGCTGCGCGCGGGCTTCCAGAGGCACCTGGCGAAACCCGTCGAGCCTGCAAAGCTGATACGAGTCATTGCGAGCCTCGTGAACGAGAACGTGAAGCAGCCGGTTCAGACGCCGGTACCGAGCTGAAACGCGCTCGCGATCGGTATAACAGGCTCCGGGCGATGCGCGTGGGACCGGCGCGCGCCGGCAAGGCTGGCCAAAGCGGATAAAATCGTTCGCGCCTCGAGCCCTGCCATCGCTGCAACTCTTTCCCGGTGCTTGGTATTTCTTGCCGACGCCTATCCGCGTTGCCATCCGCTCCTACCGGCAGGCTTCGTCTTAACCCTCTGAAGTTACGTATCTTAATCCCGGATTAGGGGGCCCGGCATATGGATTGCCCGTGCCTGGGTGTGGCCAGGTGTACAACCAGCAGCCGGTGACATCGGTTCTGCGAAGTTTGCCGCCGTGGGCTAGACCTCCCTGATTCATGCGGATTGGGGGGAGCGAGTTCGATACTTCGATCTGCGGAGTGATTCCGGGAGGAGATTTGCGATGAACCATCGAATAGAACACAAGCGTTTAGTGGCGGCCGCGCTGGCCGCCGTCTTACTCGGCGGGTGTGCGGGGAGCCCCACACAGGAAAGCACCGGAGAGTACCTCGATGATACGACCTTGACCACCAAGGTGAAGACCACCCTGCTCCAGGACCCAGAGGTCAGTGGGCTTGCGATCAATGTGGAGACCTTCAAGGGAGAGGTCCAGCTCAGCGGGTTCGCCACCACCGAAGCGGAACGGCAACGGGCTGCGGCCCTGGCCAGCCGGGTCCCCGGAGTCGTGGCGGTCACAAACGATATCCGTCTGAAGTAACCGCGGCCCGCCAATGCAGCGACAGGAAGATGGGTCCCATCGTCCTGCGCCTCCACGGCGTGGCCAAGGCAGGAAGCGACACCCTCGGCCATCAGCCCTGTAAAGCATTCATTTGCCCTTTGAACGCCTGACGGTTCCAAGGCGGGGAGCAGCCCCCGGGCTCGGCGGGGAAACCACGTCAGCAACCGAAAAGGAGCGTATAGTAGACGCCCTGGGAGATCGCCATGAAAACGGTAGCGAGATGGACGATGGCCTTAGGAACAACGACTTTGCTGGCGGGGGCCTTGGCGGCGGGGGCGCCTCTGCCCTCGACACCGGAAGAGGTGCTGGAGCTACCACCCGAGTTTACCGGGGCGGACGAGGACGAGGATGGCTATATCAACCTCCAAGAGGCCGAGGCGATACCCGGCCTGAGCGCGGTGTTCGCGCTCCTTGATCACGATCAGAACTGCGGTATCGACCTCGAGGAATACGGATATCTCCCTGGCGACGGCAACCGTGACGACGGCGTATGAAGGGCGGCCGAGCCTTATCACCGATCACGATGCCTACCTCTTCAAGGAAGGCACCCACTTTCGACTCTATGACAAGCTAGGCGCACACGTGGTCGCCGGGGCCGACGGGAGCGAGGCAACGCAATTCGCCCTGTGGGCCCCGAATGCGACCGAGGTCTCGGTGATCGGGGACTTTAATGGATGGGACCCCGAGGCGCATTCCCTGGCGGTACGCGGCGATGGCTCGGGGATCTGGGAGGGTTTGATCCCGGCTCGGCTCCATGGTGAGCGGTACAAGTACCGCGTCAGATCGCGATACCACGACTACGTGGCCGACAAGGGTGACCCGTTCGCGCTCTGCTGGGAGGCCCCGCCCAAGACAGCCTCCATCGTGTGGCGCCTCGACTATGGATGGGGAGACCGGCAGTGGATGGAGACGCGGCACAAGGCCAATGCCCTGGATGCGCCGATTGCCATCTACGAGGTCCATCTCGGCTCCTGGAGGCGGGTCCCGGAGGAGGGAAACCGCCCTCTCGATTATCGCGAGCTGGCCGATCGGCTGACCGACTATGTCAAGAACATGGGCTTCACGCACGTGGAATTCTTGCCCATCACCGAGCATCCCTTCTACGGATCCTGGGGTTATCAGTGCACCGGATACTTCGCACCCACCTCCCGGTACGGCAGCCCCCAGGACTTCATGTATCTTGTCGACCGGCTGCACCAGAACGGCGTTGGCGTGATCCTCGATTGGGTGGGATCCCACTTTCCGAACGACGCGCACGGACTGGCCTGTTTCGACGGCACGTATCTGTACGAGCACGCCGATCGCGAGCGGGGCCTTCATCCGGAATGGGGCAGCTGCATCTTTAACTACGCTCGTCATGAGGTGCGCGCCTTCCTCATCAGCAGCGCGCTCTTCTGGCTCGATAGATACCATATCGATGCACTGCGCGTGGACGCGGTGGCCTCCATGCTCTACCTCGATTACGGGCGCAAGCCCGGCGAATGGGTCCCGAACGAGCTCGGCGGGCGGGAGGACCTGGACGCGATACGTTTCATCCGAACGCTCAACGACGCGGTGTATCGGCACCACCCCGATACCCAGGCGATCGCCGAGGAGTCGACGGCCTGGCCCCTCGTGTCCCGCCCCACCTGTCTCGGGGGGCTTGGGTTCGGCATGAAATGGAACATGGGCTGGATGCACGATACGTTGCGGTATTTCTCTCACGACCCGCTGTTTCGAAAGTACCACCACGGCGACCTCAGCTTCAGCATCTGGTACGCGTTCGACGAAAATTTCCTCCTGCCGCTCTCCCACGACGAGGTGGTGTATGGCAAGGGGTCCCTGCTCGGAAAGATGCCGGGGGACGATTGGCAGACATTCGCCAACCTGCGCCTGCTGCTTGGGTGTTTGTACACCCATCCGGGCAAGAAGCTCCTGTTCATGGGCGGCGAGCTCGGGCAATGGGAGGAATGGAATCACGACGCGAGCCTCTCCTGGCACCTGCTGGAGCGGCCCGCCCACCGCGGGATCCAGCGCTGGGTAGCGGATCTGAATCGCTACTACCGCTCGGAGCCGGCGCTTTGGCAGCTCGATTTCCATCCAGAGACCTTTGAATGGAATGATTTCAGCGACTGGGAGCAGAGCGTCGTCAGCTTCCTCCGAAAGGGAAAAGACGTGGACGATCTCGTGCTGGTGGTGTGCAATTTCACGCCGATTTCGCACCTGAACTACCGGGTCGGCGTGCCGCGCGCGGGCTTTTGGCGCGAGGCGCTCAACAGCGATGCCGGGTCCTATGGTGGCAGCGGGTATGGCAATCTCGGGGGCGTGGAGGCGTCCCCCCTGCCGGCCCATGGGCGCTACCATTCGCTGTCGCTGACCTTGCCGCCCTTGGCGGTTTTGTTCTTCCGGTGGGAGGCCTGCTCCCCTTGCACCCGCGGCGCAGGCGGTATCGAGGGGCCGAGCGTCTAGGCGTCGCGGAGGGGAACCGAGTGCAGCCCGAGGAGGGTAGAAGGCGCGTGGTGATCACGGCGGTCGAGCCGGAGATCGATGGCGGCCGCTTTCCCATCAAACGCGCCGTCGGCGACGGCGTCGTGGTGGAGGCGGATATCTTTGCCGATGGTCACGAAGCGATTGCCGGCACATTGCGCTACCACCGCGACGAGGAAGACGCCTGGACCGAGGTACCGATGGCGCCCACCGGGAATGACCGCTGGCGCGGCGAATTCCATGTGACCGAGCCGGGGCGCTATCGCTATGGTATCAGCGCGTGGATCGACTCTTTCCAGTCCTGGCGCCAGGACCTCGCCAAGCGTAGCGAGCCACCAGACATCGCGACCGCGCTTCTCGCCGGCGCCGCACTCATTGAGGAGGCGGCGCAGCGCGCCACCGGTGACGACCTAGTGCGCCTGCGGGCTTTCGCCGAGGCATTGCGTGGCCAGAAGAGCGTGGCGTCCCGGCGGCGGCGCGCCATGGATGACGACCTCGCGGCGATCATGACCCGTTATCCAGACCGGCGCTTGAGCACCTTCTACGACAAGGAGCTCGAAATCATCGTCGACCCTGAGCGCGCGCGTTTCAGCACGTGGTACGAGATGTTTCCCCGCTCCTGCGCCCCGTCACCGGGGCACCACGGGACCTTCAAGGACTGCGAGGCTCGCCTTAGGTATATCGCGGCCATGGGTTTCGATGTCCTCTATCTGCCGCCCATCCATCCCATCGGTCATACCCACCGCAAGGGCAGGAACAATGCCCTGCAGGCCGGTCCCCAGGACCCGGGTAGCCCCTGGGCGATCGGTGCGCAAGAGGGCGGCCACAAGGCCGTGCATCCGGCGCTCGGGACCCTGGACGACCTGGGGCGCCTCATCAAGAAGGCGCACGAGCTCGGCATCGACCTGGCCCTCGATATCGCTTTTCAGTGCTCCCCGGACCACCCCTATGTCCGCGAGCATCCGGGGTGGTTCCGCCGGCGCGCCGATGGCAAGGTGCAATACGCCGAAAACCCCCCGAAGAAATACCAGGACATCTATCCCCTGTGCTTCGAGACCGAGCGCTGGCGGCCGCTCTGGGAAGAGCTGCGGGACGTGTTCCTGTTCTGGATCGGACAGGGTATTCGCATTTTCCGCGTCGACAACCCCCATACCAAACCCTTTGCCTTCTGGGAATGGCTGATCGAGGACGTCAAGACGGCGCACCCCGAGGTGATCCTCTTGTCCGAGGCCTTTACCCGCCCCAAGGTCATGCATCGGCTGGCCAAGCTCGGCTTCACGCAGTCCTATACCTACTTTACGTGGCGCAACACGAAGGCCGAGCTGAGCGGCTATTTCACCGAGCTCGCAGGCGCGGACTCGCAGCAGTATTTCCGGCCCAGCCTGTGGCCGAATACGCCGGATATCCTGACCGAATATCTGCAATTCGGCGGCCGCCCCGCCTTCATCGCGCGGCTGATCCTGGCCGCCACCCTGTCACCCAACTACGGGATCTACGGCCCCGCCTTCGAGCTGTGCGAGAGCCGCGCGCGCGAGCCGGGCGGCGAGGAGTACCTGGATTCGGAGAAGTACGAGGTCCGGCACTGGGAGATCGATCGGTCGGACAGCCTGCGTGATCTAATCGCCAGGCTCAACCGGATCCGCCGGGACAACCCGGCCTTGCAGCGCGGCGGTAATCTCTGCTTCTATCCGCTCGATAACGACGAGCTGATCTGCTACGGCCGGTGGACCGATGACCTCAGCAATGTCCTCGTCATCGTGGTCAACCTCGATCCGCACCACACGCGCTCGGGCTGGCTGGAGCTTCCCCTCACCCGGCTCGGTATCGAACCGGGCGACCCCTATCAGGCGCATGAGCTTGTGAGCGACGCCCGTTATCTCTGGCACGGAGCGCGTAACTACGTCGAGATCGACCCGGGCATCCTGCCGGCGCATGTCTTACGGTTACGGCGCCGGCTTCACAGCGAACGGGATTTCGATTACTTCATGTGAGAGGTTGTGAAAAAACCGTCGCGAGCGAAGGAAGGTCGCGCTGCATCCTCGGCGCGCCAAGCAGGGCCACTCCCTGGCCCTGGCTTCCCGCCGGAGCGCAGGACCGTTTCGCCGGGAGCGAAACGGAGCGCAAGCCCCGAAGGGGCGAGTCTCAGGGACGAGACGAGCAACCGCAGTGTATGTTGAAATACATGAGGATTCCGAGCACCGCCGGAACGCGAGATGCCGAGCGCAGTAGGTTTTTTCACAACCTCTGAGCACGCCATGGATGGATCCGAGCACACCGCCTGGGGAAACGACCCGCTCTGGTACCAGGACGCCATCATCTACGAGCTGCCTGTCAAGGCGTTCTTCGACGGCAACAACGACGGGATCGGCGACTTCCGGGGGCTGAAGCAAAAGCTCGACTACATCCACGACCTCGGCGTCAATACGATCTGGCTCTTGCCTTTCTACCCATCGCCGCTCAAGGACGATGGGTATGACATCGCCGACTACCACGGCATCCACCCCGATTACGGCACGCGCAAGGACTTCCGCGCCTTCGTGCGCGAGGCCCACCGCCGCGGCCTCAAGATCATCACCGAGCTCGTCATCAACCACACCTCGGACCAGCACCCCTGGTTCCAAGCCGCGCGCAGGGCGCCGCCGGGCTCCGCCAAACGCGATTACTACGTCTGGAGCGAGACGGCCAAGAAATTCCCCGAGACCCGCATCATCTTCAGCGACACCGAGTCCTCGAACTGGACCTGGGATCCGCTCGCGAAGGCCTACTACTGGCATCGCTTTTTCTCGCACCAGCCCGATCTCAATCACAACAATCCGCATGTCGTGAAGGCCATGCTGCGCGTGATGCGCTTCTGGCTCGACCTCGGCGTGGACGGGCTGCGCCTCGACGCCATCCCGTATCTCTGCGTGCGGGACGGAACTCACAACGAGAACCTCCCCGAGACCCATGCAGTCATCAAGTACATGCGCGCGGAGCTGGATCGGCACTACCCGAATCGCATGTTCCTGGCCGAGGCCAACCAGTGGCCCGAGGACGTGCGGGAGTATTTCGGGGACGGCGACGAGTGCCATATGGCCTACCACTTCCCCCTGATGCCGCGCATGTACATGGCCATCGCCCAGGAGGACCGCCACCCGATCATCGAGATAATGCAACAGACGCCGGATATCCCCGCGACCTGTCAGTGGGCGATCTTTTTACGCAACCACGACGAGCTGACCCTCGAGATGGTGACGGACCGCGAGCGCGATTACATGTACGAGATGTACGCCGCCGATCCGCGCATGCGCCTGAACCTCGGGATCCGGAGGCGCCTTGCGCCTTTGATGCAGAACGATCCGGACCGGGTCAAGCTGATGCACAGCCTCTTGCTGTCGCTGCCCGGCTCGCCCATCCTCTACTACGGGGATGAGATCGGCATGGGCGACAACATCTACCTCGGCGACCGCAACGGGGTACGCACGCCGATGCAGTGGGGTCCGGACCGCAATGCAGGGTTCTCGCGCGTGGACCCCGAACGCCTCTACCTCCCCCCCATCATGGACGCGGTATATGGATATCCGGCGATCAATGTCGAGGCCCAGGGCCGCAATCCTTCCTCGCCGCTCAGTTGGCTTAAACGCCTGATCGCGGTACGCAACTGCCACAAGGCCTTGGGGCGCGGGACGCTCACTTTCCTCTACCCGCGCAACCGCAGGGTCCTCGCGTTCCTGCGGGAATACCATGACGAAGTCATCCTGTGCGTGGACAACCTCTCGCGATCGGCCCAACCGGTCGAGCTGGACCTCGCGAGTCACAAGGGACGGACACCGCTCGAGCTCCTGGGACGTACGGCCTTTCCACCGATAGGCGATCTGCCTTATCTCCTGACCCTGCCCGGTTACGGATTCTACTGGTTCCGGCTCGGCCCGGACACCGAGCTACCACTTCGGCACGAGGAGCGTGGGCCGCTTGCGGAGCTACCCGTCCTGGTGATGCTGGATGGCTGGCAGACCTTTTCCGCCACGGCAACGGATCCGCGCGATGTGCGAAGGCTGATGGCGGTGCGGACCACTGCACAGTTGCTGCGCGACGTGCTGCCGGCCTATATCGCGAGCCAGCGCTGGTTTGCCGCCAAAGGCGCGGCCATCGAACGAGTGACCGTGCTTGAGCAAGGCGAGTGGAAGACGGATCTGGGGAGCTGGCTGCTCCTGGTGCTGGAGGTGCACGGTACCGGCGTCGCAGGTTATTTCCTGCCGCTGGCCGTCGCCTGGGACGAGCGCGGCGCCGAGGAACGCCTGAGCGCGCTTCGCCCCTGGACCGTCGCCCGGGTCAGGCGGCAGGCGCGCATGGGGATCCTGTTCGATGCCTTCGGGGACCAGGCGTTTATCAAGGCGCTGGTCGCGGCGATGGCAAAGCCCCATGCGCTTCCGTTCGGCAGCGGTCACTTGCAGTTTTTCCCGACCAGCGCCTACCAGAGCCTCGCCGGCGAGGCACTTGGCGCCCACGTTGAGCTTCCGCGCGTGGAGCAAAGCAACTCCTCGGCGGTGCTTGGCGGCAAGCTGTTCGTCAAGGGCTATCGCCGGCTACACGTCGGGATCAATGCAGAGGTGGAGATGGGACGGTTCCTCACCGAGGCCATGCCCTTTCCGCACATCGCTTCTGTGGCCGGGGCGCTCGAATACCGGCATGCGGAGGGCCATACCCATAGTCTGGCACTGGTCCAAGGCTACGTCGAAAACCAAGGCGACGCCTGGTCCTATACGCTCGCCTATCTCGAGCGTTTCCTCGGGGGTTGCTCGAGTGAGCACCGCGAGTCATGCGGCCCCACACCAAAAAATGGCGGGGAGGGCTCGCACCCCGTCTATCTGACATTGGTCCGGACCCTCGGCCGACGCACCGCCGGGCTGCACCAGGCATTGGCGAGGGCGACCGGCGACCCTGCCTTCGACCCCGATCCGGTGCGGCCGGAAGACGTAGCCGCCTGGTTGAGCCGGGTCCAGCAGGATGTCCACGTGACCCTGGATCGGCTCGAACGACAAACACCGGTCCTACCGACCACCCTGCAAGCCGCCGCAGAGCGCCTGGTGGGCCTCCGGGAGATGCTGCTCAGCCGCCTTTCAGCGCTCAGCCTTGACCGTCTCGAGGCGGCCAAGACCCGTTACCACGGCGACCTCCATCTCGGCCAGGTGCTCTTGGCCGGCGACGACGTTGTTTTTGTCGACTTCGAAGGCGAGCCGGCGCGGCCGCTGGCCGAGCGTCGCAACAAGCACTCGCCGCTACGCGACGTCGCGGGCATGCTGCGCTCGTTTGACTATGCCGCCGCCGAGGCCTTGACCCTCCGTACCCGGGAGCGCCCAGACGATAGCGTCGTGCTCCGCGATCTTACCGACACCTGGCGGCGCGAGGTCTCGGAGGCCTACTGGGAAAGCTACCGATCCGAGGCCGGGGGCTGCGCGAGCTTCCCTCGAGATCCGGCCCATGCACAGGACCTTATCAAGCTATTCACGTTGGAGAAGGCCCTGTATGAGCTTCGTTACGAGATGGACCATCGCCCCGACTGGATCGCCCTGCCCCTCGAGGCGTTGTTGGGGTTGCTAGAGCATCACCTGGTCGAGAGGCGCGAACCATGAGCCGGGTGGTGGGCTTCCTGCGGTGAAACGCCGCCATCGCATGCCCTTCGGCGCCGAACCCCTGGACGATGCGGGCGTGCGCTTCCGCCTGTGGGCGCCGGCCGCGCGCGAGGTGGCGCTGTGCCTGGAAGATACGCAACCCCGGGCACTCTTGGCCATGCGGCCGGTGGGAGCCGGGTGGTTTGAGATCGTAACCGCAGAGGCCGCGCCCGGAAGCCGCTATCGCTATCGGATCGACGGGCGGCGGTGCGTGCCCGATCCGGCCTCCCGGTTCAACCCCGAGGACGTGCATGGCCCGAGTCAGGTCTTCGACCCCGAGGGCTGGTGCTGGCAGGATGAAGGCTGGACGGGTAGGGACTGGCACGAGGCCGTCCTCTACGAGCTCCATGTCGGGTGTTTCTCCCCGCAGGGTACCTTTGCCGGCGTCAAGGAGCGGCTCGATCACCTGGTCGAGCTCGGGGTCACCGCTCTCGAGATCATGCCGATCGGGGATTTCCCGGGGTGCCGCAACTGGGGGTACGACGGGGTGCTGCCGTTCGCCCCCGATAGCGCGTACGGGTCCCCGGACCGATTCAAGGACCTGATCCAGTCCGCCCATGCCAGGGGGCTCATGGTGTTGCTGGATGTCGTCTACAATCACTTCGGCCCGGAGGGCAATTATCTGCACGCCTATGCGCCGCAGTTCTTCACCGATCGACACGCGACACCGTGGGGGCCGGCGATCGACTTTGACGGGCCACAGAGCCGCATGGTGCGCGACTTTTTTATCCATAACGCCCTCTACTGGCTGGAAGAGTTTCATCTCGACGGCCTGCGTCTCGACGCCGTCCATGCCATCTTCGACGATTCCGACCCGCACATCCTCACCGAGCTTTCCGAGGCCGTGCGCGCCGGACCGGGGCGAGAACGGACCATCCATCTCGTGCTCGAGAACGATAATAACGAGGCGCATTATCTCCGGCGCCATCCGGATGGGATCCCGATCGGCTACACGGCGCAGTGGAACGACGACCTCCACCACAGCCTGCACGTGCTCCTCACCGGCGAGACCGGGGGCTATTACGCCGACTATGCCGCACGGCCCGCCGCCTACCTGGGGCGTTGCCTCACCGGCGGCTTCGCCTACCAGGGTGAGTGCTCGTCCCACCGCAACCGGCCGCGCGGGGAACCGAGCAAGGGCCTGCCGCTAACGGCCTTCGTCTCGTTCCTGCAGAACCACGACCAGATCGGCAATCGCGCGCTCGGGGAGCGGATCTCGCTCCTGGCCGAGCCGCATCGGCTCCGGGTTGCGCTCTCCATCGTGCTGCTCGCGCCCTCGCCCCCGCTGCTCTTCATGGGGGAGGAATTTCGCGCCGGCCAGCCCTTTCCCTTCTTCTGCGATTTCGGAGCGGAGCTTGCGAACGCGGTGACCGAAGGCCGGCGCAGGGAGCTCTTCGGGTTGCGCAGCTTTACCGCCTTGGCAGACTCGATGCCGGACCCCAACGCGCTCGGGACCCAGCGGAGCGCGAAGCTCGACTGGGACAGCCTGATGCGCGCTCCCCACGCCGAGTGCTTGAGGCTCTATCGGGATCTGCTCGCGGTGCGTGCCCGAGAGATCACGCCGCGGCTACGCGGCATGACGGGTCGAGATGCCCACTTCGCACTGCTCGATACGCACGGTCTCTCGGTCCGCTGGACCCTGGGCGATGGGGGCCGGCTGACGCTGGTCGCAGACCTCGGGGACGAGGCGGCTCCGCTCCTGGAAGTCCCTGGCGGCAGGCTGTTGTATACGACCGATGAGACGCTCGGTGCCTGCCTGTCGCAGTACGTCGTGCCTCCCTGGTCGGCGGCCTGGTTTTACCAAGAGGCCGGATCGGAAGCGGGATGAACGAGGCGGCGAGCAGCGAGGCCCTGGACCGCTTATGCCTGGACTATGGCATCGCCATCGAGTACACGGACATCTGGGGCCAACGCCACCGCGCCTCGACGGCAACGAAGCGAGCCCTCCTGGGGGCCATGGGACGCGCGGCCGACACGGAGGCCGAGCTGGCCGGGGCCAGTGAGCAGCAAGAGACACGCCCCTGGCGCAGGGCCCTGCCGCCCGTGCAGGTGGTTCGTGGGACCGACTCCCCGGTCACGATCCCCGTGACCGTGCCGGCCAGCCGCACGGAGAGCTCTTACGCATGGCGGCTCACGCTCGAGAGCGGGGAGAACTTTGCCGGCGCGCTACGCCCGGCCGATCTCGAGGTCCGGGCGCGGCGGTGGATCGATGGGGAGCCATTCGTGCAATGTGCCTTTTTGCTGCCCCGCGCCCCGGCGCTCGGCTATCACCACTTCGAGATCCAGGGGCCCGACCAAGACCATCGGGTCGGCATGGCCGTGATCATGGCCCCGGCCGGATGCTATCAACCCGCGGTGCTCGCAGGTCGCGTCTTTGGGTTTGCGGTGCAGCTCTATGCGGTGCGCTCCGAGCGCAACTGGGGGATCGGGGATTTTACGGA
Organism: Gammaproteobacteria bacterium; assembly: GCA_050740755.1. Taxonomy (GTDB): domain Bacteria; phylum Pseudomonadota; class Gammaproteobacteria; order JACCXJ01; family JACCXJ01; genus JACCXJ01. The sequence continues at coordinate 23,029 of JBOIDT010000013.1, read as the reverse complement.
TCTCAAGGCACTCATCGAGCGCTCAGCCGCGAGCGGCGCCACCCTCCTCGGATTGAACCCGCTCTCTGCCCTCTTCCCCCACAACCCGGACCGTTGCAGCCCGTACAGCCCCTCCAGCCGTCTCTTTCTCAATATCCTGTACCTCGACGTCGAGGCCATTGACGATCTTGCCGAGTGCCAGGCCGCACTGGCGCTCGTTAAAGGACCCGCGTTCCAGGCGCGGCTGCGGGCGTTACGCGCGGCCGAGCTCGTCGACTATGGACAGGTAGCCGCGGTCAAACTTGAAGTCCTGGAGCTCCTGTACCGGCACTTTCGAGACCATCACCTGAGTCGCGTGACGGAACGCGCCCGGGTGTTTCTGGCCTTCCAGCAGGAGCGCGGCGAAGGCCTGCGCCGGCACGCGCTGTTCGAAGCCTTGCAGGAGCATTTCCATCGCGACGACCCCGCCGTTTGGGGCTGGCCGGTGTGGCCTGAAGCGTTCCATGCTCCCGACTCGCCGGCGGTTGCCGCGTTCTATGCCGCAGAGCGGGCGCGGGTCGAGTTTTACCAATACCTCCAGTGGCAGGCGGAGCTGCAACTCGGCGCCGCGGGCTTGCGTTCTCTGGAGCTCGGTCTCGGTATCGGGAGCTATCACGACCTTCCGCTGGGCGCGGACCGTGGCGGTGCCGAGACCTGGACCCATCAGGGGTGCTTGAGCCTCGATGCGCGCATCGGCGCCCCACCGGATCACTGGAACCTGATGGGCCAGGATTGGGGGCTGCCGCCGTTCATCCCGGAGCGCCTGATAGAGTCCGGGTACCGGCCCTTCGTCGCCACACTTCGCGCCAACATGCGATACGCCGGCGCCCTGCGCCTGGACCATGTCATGGGTTTGATGCGCCTCTTCTGGGTACCGCCGGGGAAGACACCGCGGGACGGCACCTATGTGTCTTATCCGCTCAGTGACCTGCTCGCCATCGTGGCGCTGGAAAGTCACCGCAACCGGTGCCTCGTCATCGGTGAAGACCTCGGCACCGTGCCCCAGGAAGTGCGCGAGGCCATGCGCGAACATGGCGTATTGTCCTACCACGTGCTCTATTTCGAGAAGGAGCGGGACGGTAGTTTCATCGCCCCGCGGGATTACCCGAGGCAGGCGCTGGTTACGGCCACGACGCACGATCTGCCGACCTTGCGCGGCTACTGGGTCGGCCAGGACCTGGAGCTGCGCGATCGGCTCGATTTGTGTCCTTCACGAGCGATGCGCGAGGAACAGATCGTATCACGGGCCCAGGACCGCGCCCGGCTGCTGTGCGCCCTGGAGCGGGAGAAACTCCTGCCGGCCGAGGCGAGCCTGCATCCGGTCTCGCTGCCGGATATGTCACCGGACCTCGCCCGTGCCGTACACGTCTATCTGGCACGCTCGCCGGCCCGCGTCATGGTGATAGCGGTGGAAGACGTCTTTGGGCAGATCGATCAGGTCAATCTGCCGGGTACGACGGACCAGTACCCCAATTGGCGACGCAAGCTGCCCGTAAACCTGGAGGAATGGGCGGCCGAGCCTCGCATGCGCGCGCTCGTAGAGGCCATGCGCCGGGAGCGCCCCACGGCCGGGCAGCCTGTATGCGCCGCAAAGCCAGGCCCGTTTCCCATCGCGCTGAGCATTCCGAGAGCCACCTATCGCCTGCAGTTCAACCGCGATTTCACCTTCGCCCATGCGGCGCAGCTGGTGCCTTATCTCCACGGCCTCGGGATCAGCCATTGCTACGCCTCGCCCTATCTCAAGGCCCGTCCGGGCAGCCCGCACGGCTACGATATCATCGACCACAACGCCTTGAATCCCGAGATCGGGACCCCCGAGGAATTCGAACGCTTCGTCGCGGCGCTCCATCGCCACGGCATGGGGCAGATCCTCGACCTGGTCCCCAACCACATGGGCGTCGGCAGCGACAACGCCTGGTGGCTCGATGTCCTTGAAAACGGACCGGCGTCTTGCTATGCAAAATTTTTCGATGTCGATTGGGAGCCCATCACCGCCGAGTCGCACGGCAAGCTGTTGCTGCCGATCCTCGGCGACCAGTACGGTGTCGCGCTGGAGAAGGGGGAGCTGAAGCTCGCGTTCGATGCCGGCCCGGGGAGCTTCAGCCTGTTTTATCTCCGGCACCGCTTCCCGATCGACCCGTGCGACTATCCGCGCATTCTCGACTACCAACACCAGCGCCTGGCAGGCCGGCTGGGTCATGACGCCCAGGCGCTGCTCGAATACCAGAGCCTGATCACGGCGTTTCAGCACCTTCCCGGCCGCACCGACACGCAGGACGGAAAAAAAGCCGAGCGCAACCGTGACAAGGAGATCCACAAACAGCACCTGGCCGCGCTATGCCGGAGCTGCCCCGAGATCGCCCGGTTCATCGACGAGACCGTACGGGAGATGAATGGCGCCGTCGACTATCCCGAGAGCTTCGACCGACTGGATCGATTGATCGAGGCCCAAGCCTACCGGCTCGCCGATTGGCGGGTGGCCTCCGATGAGATCAACTATCGGCGCTTTTTCGATATCAACGAGCTGGCGGGTCTGCGCATGGAGGACGAAGAGGTCTTCGAGGCCACGCACCGCCTGGTCTTCGACCTCATCGCGCGAGGCCGGATCGATGGGGTGCGCATCGATCACCCCGACGGGCTCTACGACCCCAAGCAGTACCTCGATCGCCTTCAGGCCCGCTTCCGCAGCGCCGGCGTAACCACCGCAGCGCAAGGCACCGATTCGACGATGCCCCCGCCCTTGTACGTGGTGATCGAAAAGATCCTGGCGAGCTACGAGGGGCTGGTAGAGGACTGGCCCGTGTACGGCACCACCGGCTACCGCTTCGCCAACCTCGTCAATGGGCTCTTTGTCGATGCCTCCGCCGAAGGAAAGATGGATAGCATCTACACCTCCTTCGTTCAGGGTCCGATCGATTTCGACGAGTTACTCTACGGCACCAAGAAGCTCATCATGAAGCGCTCGCTCGCGAGCGAGATCAACGTCCTGGCCAGACACCTGAGCCGCATGGCCCAGGCCAACCGTCGCACCCGTGACTTCACGTTGAGCAATTTGCGAGACGCCTTGACCGAGATCACCGCCTGCTTCCCGGTGTACCGCACCTATGTCGCGGGGGAGGTAGCGCCGGGCGATCGACGCTACATCGACTGGGCCGTCTCGATGGCCAAGAAGCGCGGCCGACTGACCGATCTCAGCCTCTACGATTTCATCCGCGCCCTCCTGCTCGCCGAGGCGGACGAGGGCCGGCCGCATGCCTTTACGAGCGCGGCCAAGGTCTTCACGATGAAGTTCCAGCAATTCACCGGTCCGGTGATGGCGAAGGGCCTCGAAGACACGAGCTTTTATATTTATAACCGCCTGATCTCGCTCAACGACGTCGGCAGTGAACCGCGCACCTTCGGGATCTCGGCCGCGGCCTTCCACCACGCTTGTCAGGAGTGCGCCCGCGTCTGGCCCCACACCCTGCTCGCCACCTCCACGCATGACAGCAAGCGCTCCGAGGACGTGCGCGCACGCATCGACGTGCTCTCCGAGATCGCGGGCGAATGGGGTACACACCTGCGGCGCTGGGAGCGGCTCAACCGCGGTAAGAAGCGCGAGGTCGATGGCCGGCCCGCACCCTCGCGCAACGACGAGTACCTGCTCTACCAGACCTTGATCGGCGCCTGGCCGCTCGAGGAGCTCGATCATGGAGACCTCATGGCCTTTACTGAGCGCATCGAGCAATACATGCTCAAGGCTATCCGTGAGGCCAAGGTCCACGGCGGATGGAGCAACCCGGATTTCGAGTACGAAGAGGCGGCATCGCACTTCGTGCGCGCCTTGATCGAGGAGCCCGCGAGCAACCGTTTCCTCGCGGATTTTCTGCCGTTTCAGCGGCGTATCGCGCGCTTCGGCATGTACAACAGCCTGTCGCAGACGCTGCTCAAGCTCACCGCCCCCGGGGTGCCGGATGTCTATCAGGGGACGGAGATCTGGGATTTTAGCCTCGTCGATCCCGACAACCGCCGCCCCGTCGCGTACGAGCGCCGCCGGGTCTTGCTAGACGAGCTGCAGCAGGGCTTCAGCGATCACCCGCCCTGCATTTCGCTTAGAGCGCGCGCCCTGCTCGATCGAATGCAGGACGGCCGCATCAAGCTCTATGTGATCTGGAAGGCACTCGGGCTGCGCGCGCGATATCCGGCCCTGTTCTCCGGCGGAAGCTACACACCCTTGATGAGCAGCGGCGATCGAGCCGAACATCTCTGCAGCTACGCCAGGCGCCACGAGGGGCGAACGGCGATCGTCATCGTGCCGCGCTTAGTGCTGCGCCTGCTCGCCGGCGCGCACCCCCATCCCATCGGCGAGGAGATCTGGGGCGATACCCGCATCGCGCTCCCCGAGGGCTTCCAGGGGTCTTACCGCAATGTGTTGACCGGGGAGGACCATACGCCGCGCGCGGGTCCGGAAGGGTTGCACTTGCGTCCGGCCGAGGTCTTGGCTCAGTTCCCCCTCGCCCTCTTGGAGCAGGACCGGCGGGTGGAGGGAGGGGTTCCAAATTGTTGAACTCATCTGCTGGTACAACATGGGTTGTGCAAGAATCTAAACGATGGCCCGATCCCAGCTTCCGTATTGGTTTCGCACCGTGCCCCGCGGGACGGACAAACCTATCAATATAAGCCCCGCGAGTACCCCGGCCCAATCCGCGAGCGGCGTACCGCCATCGAAGAGCAACGGCGCGCCGATCAGCGCGATCCCGAGCAATATATTGATGAAGCGCAGCGGCCGCGCCATTTCGGCCAGCGCGGACATCGATACGGTGATGATCAGCGCGCCCAACAGATGATCGCTGTCTGCTTGCGCGCCTATGGTGCCGAGGCTGAGCCGGGTACACATGAGCCAGATCCCGACGGCCAGCGAAGCGGCCAGGCTCCACGGGAGGTTGACCCCTCCGCCCAGGCATTCCCTGATCACGGTGCGCGCCGGCGCCGCAAACTCGTCTTCTCTCGGAGCTTCGGCTCCGCCCTCGATCGTGTCGCCGAACAAGAACGCCCGCAGGAGCGATTGACCGTGGCGCCGGCGCTCGAGCAGGAACTGGCCGCAGGCGAGCAGTTCGTCAAAGGAATACGGGATTTGCAGCAGCATCGCCGCGGCGGCGACCAGGCACAGCGTACACCAGGTGCCGATAAGGATCGGCTGAATGATGATGAAGAAGATGCTGACCGCGCCCAAGGGCACGATCATGAGGCCGAAGAGGATCACCACCCAGGGCGCGGTGCGCCAGCGCCGCTGATCGCCGAAGAAGCCGGTGAGGATCTCCAGGATGTACGTCACGGCCCCGAGCCCCGCGTCGGGAACCGGCCAGGCCTTGGAAACCTCGGAGGTGATGATCCGCTCGGTGCCGTCATCGAAGAGCGGATCCCACGCGGAGTCGATATGACCCAATTGGTAGGCGGCGAGGTAGCGGGACACAAACAGGCCGACAAAGGCCAGCGCGATGATCGGCAGGCGCTGTAGCCAGCCGGAAGGGTTGTAGTCCCATCCCGGCGGAATATCCGGCCCGCTCGCGAGCGCGACGGGGCTCACGCCGGGTACGGGCGGCAAGAGGAGCGCGAAGCCGATCACCAAGGTGCCGACCAGCGTGTCGTTGAGATAGGCCGCCGCACTCGGCGTCCAGAACACCAGCGGCGCGAACAGGAGCCAGATCCCGGCGGCGGCAGTTGCGAACCGTGCAGAGCGCATGCGGCCCGACAGCGACAGCAATGCGAGGATCATCACCGCGGCCCCGCTTGCGATGTCGCTCCAAACCATCGCCGCATCCCCGTAGGCAAGCATGGGAGGGCTTGTTACCAGCCAGGCCCCGAGACCCATGTTCGCGAAATGCGCCCACCGGCTGCCGGCGCGCGCCTCGCCCATAGACGCCTCGTGGCTGCGCAGCAGCCGATCGCCGGGGATCTGCTGTTGTTCTGCCTCCTTGAGCCAAAGGGGCGGGGTGAGGTCGTGTTCGTGATACCACGCCAGCGGATCGGCGCGAAGTGCCTCGACCATCTTGGGCAAGGTCTCGTGCAACGAATGCTTGGGCTCCCAGCCTAAGAGAGCGCGCGCGCGGGAGCTGTCGATCTCAAAATGGTTGTCCGCCATCTCGACCATGTAGGGCTTGATGAACGGCTCTTCGCCCTGATCGATAACGTCCGGCACGAGCATCGCCGCCTTGTGCTGGAGCCAAGCGCCGGCCTTGGCCGCCAATTCCGGCACCTGCCGGGTATCCCATTCGGTCTCGCCGTGGATCAGAAACGCCAGCCGGTTTTGCAACGCCTCGTAGCTCATCACCTGCGGCTCACCGACCAGCAAGGGAAGCTCGGCCGGGAGCGATTCGCGGCGCTCCACCAGACGCACAAAGGCATCGATCACATCTTCGATGTGGATGAAAGACTGCCCGATCGCGGGGTCCGCGGCATACAGGTGCGCGGCCAGGTGGCGCTCGTAAATGCGCCGGATCTGATGGGCTAGAAAGGCAGAGCCGCAGCGGTCATTGTACATGCCGGCGATGCGCAGCAGCACGTATGGGATCCGACCGTGGTGCTCGCGGATCGCCTCCTCTGTTTTCAGCTTCGATTGCGGGTAAGGCCAGTTGGCTTGAAGCGGAGCGTCCTCGGCGATCGGCAGTCCCGGACGGGTCGGCGCGTGGACCAGCATGGTGCTGGCATACACGAACTGCTCGACGTCGAAGCCTTGCAACGCGCCGAGCAACCGGCGCGTGCCGTCCACGTTGACGGCATCGTACAACGGATTGGGTTCCCCCGAGAGATCGAAATAGGCTGCCAGATGCAGCACCGAAGCGATGCGATCGCCATGCTGCTCCTTGATCTCTGCGAGCCCCAGCCGCACGCTTTCATCGGAAGTCAGATCGACGGCGACGCTTTCGTGAGCGGAGCCCTCGCAATCACGGTCTACCCCGACCACGCGAAAGCGCCCCTCGAGTGCACGACACAGCGCCGAGCCAATGGCGCCCTCGCTACCGGTGACGATGACGGGACGTTTACGGTCCGTCATGCACGCACACATGGCGCGGTCATGTGCCTCCGATGGCTGCCCGGGCGTCCCTGAAACGGTCGCGTCGGAACAGACTTCAGCGGTTTCAGCCTGAGCATGAAATGGAAGGAAGGTTGAGTGAGTCCCCGTCCCAGGCCTACCGTGCCGAGCCGCACCGTCGCTCTCCGACTATCAATGCTAATGTCGTACAACCCATATGCCAGGCCACGGGGGCGCTGGTTGAGTATTAG
>JBOIDT010000013.1:0-15648 GCA_050740755.1 Gammaproteobacteria bacterium | reverse complement strand
TTAGATTCTTACGTTCCGAATGTTGAACGCAACCACTCGAACAAATTCTATTTCATGCGCAAATTCAATAAGCTTTAAGCGCCAGCTTGTTCCCTCCCCCTGGCAGGAAAAGGGCTAGGGTGGGGGTTGAGCGCTGCGGGCTGCGTCATTCCGATCGGACGCGCTCGACCCCCATCCTCTCCTTCCCCCTTCCAGGGGGAAGGGACGACGAATTTCAAATGTCTTTGGCTCGTTATCGCCGGTTAACGCCGTTGCACCCTGGTACGGTATTGCAACCCTTACAGCCTCGACCGGAAAGTGTTACCGATTCGGGCCCATTATAGCACACCCGTACCCTTGCCACGCACACCCTAACTCGCTGATTGCGCTCGTTTATGTCGGGACACGCCAAGCTGGGCATGAAGAATGCCGTCCAGCCAGTCATGGCTCACCGGTCGAACGAACCATCTCAGGTAGCGCATGATGACCGTCCCCCATTTACCTCCCATTTGCCCGCCCCGGGGTGCCCCCTCCCCTCACTGGCATCACGGGCGGGATTCTTTTTTTGGCCTGGGATGGATTGAAGGAGGCGACAACGGTGCAGGTCCTTGACGCAAAAGTAGATCTCGAGGCCTTTGTCGAACAGCTCGCGCGCGCGCGCGAGGGTGTGCTGGTGCTCGACTATGACGGGACGCTGGCACCCTGCCGGGTCGACCGGGATCGGGCCTTCCCTTATCCCGGGGTAAAAGAGGCGCTGAACCGGATCGCGATGCTCGCCAATACGCGCCTGGCAATCGTCACCGGCCGCCCGGTCCATGACATCCCGTCTTTGCTGGGATTCGAGGGGCTGGGTCTCGAGCGCTACCGGCCGGAGATCTGGGGTTGTCACGGCTGGGAGCGGCTGCTGCCGGACGGCACCTATTACAGGGCACGGCCGCACCAGTGGGCTGTGGAGGGCCTATCGCTCGCCTACGGCAGCATCTGGGAGCTGACGTGCGGCCGGCTAGGGCCGTGGTTCCCGATCGAGGGGCGTATCGAACGCAAGCCGGTGGGCCTGGCGTTCCACTGGCGGGGGTGCACACCGGCGATCGTCGCAGAGGTCCAGGACAGCGTGACCCAGGAGTGGGCCGGACTCGCGCGTGACACCGGATTGGAGCTATCGGTATTCGAGGAAGGCGTGGAACTGCGCGTACCCGGCCACACCAAGGCCGATGCGGTAGAGACGATGATGGAGGACAGCGGAAAGGGAGCCGCGGGAGCCTTTCTGGGAGGCGACGTGACCGATGAAGACGCGTTCCGCGCCTTGAAAGGGAAGGCCCTCACGGCGCTGGTGCGTTCCGAAGTACGCCCGAGCGCCGCCGACCTCTGGATGCAACCACCGGATGAACTGTGTGAGTTCCTGGGGTTGTGGGAAGAACTACGCACTCGTCCGGCGTCGATAGCATGGTCGATAGCATGAAGGGGCTTGTGTTGGAAGGCCAGCATTTGCCGGGTTCCCGGGCCGGAGCGCTGAGCCCGGCCCAGGGGCGGTTGATCGTGGCGTCGAACCGCTTGCCGGTGGTGCTTGGGAAGGACGGGGAGGGGCGATGGAATGTAAGACCCGGCTCGGGCGGGCTGGTTACCGCGCTGGTCCCGGTGCTACAGGAGCGCGGCGGGACCTGGATAGGCTGGCCCGGGACCAGCAACGGCGACGGCGATCTCGTACCTGCGGTTACCCAGGCGGGCGAGCATTTCGGATACACGCTCAGGCCCGTGATGTTGAGTCCTGCGGAGGTCGAGGGGTTCTACGCAGGATTCGCCAATGAGGTCCTCTGGCCCCTGTTCCACGATCTGCAGTCGTTTTGCAATTTCGACGCGCGCTACTGGCAGACCTATCGCGAGGTCAACCGGCGGTTCGCCGAGGCGATCAGTCATACCGCGACCGGGGAAGACCTCATCTGGATCCACGATTACCATCTCATGCACGTGGCCGCCGATCTGCGAAAGCTCGGCGTGCAGTCGACTGTCGGATTTTTCCTGCACAGCCCCTTTCCGCCGCTCGATATCTTCCTGAAGCTCCCGTGGCGAACGGCACTGTTGCAAGGCTTGCTGCAATGCGATCTGATCGGTCTGCAGACCTTGCGGGACCGCCGCAATCTCGTGCAATGCCTGCAGTCTCTGGTCAAGGGGATCAAGATACAGGGCAAGGGACAGGTCCTGACGGCCACCACTTCGGATCGGCAGGTGCGGATCGGGCATTTTCCCATCAGCATCGACTACAACGCGTTCGTCAAACGGGCCGCTACTCAAGCAGTCGCGGACCAGGCCAGAGAGCTTCGCGGTCGCCTCCCGGAAGGAAAACTGATCTTGAGTGTCGATCGGCTCGACTATACGAAGGGTATCCTTTGCCGCTTGGAGGCCTTCAGGCACGCGCTCCGCCGCTACCCGGAGCTTCGGGGGCGCGTGTCGCTGCTCCAGGTGGTGGTGCCGAGCCGCGTCGATGTCCCCGAATACCTCCGACTCAAGACGGCGATCGAAGAGCTGGTAGGCGCGATCAACGGCGAATGGGCCCAGCCCGGCGACTGGCTGCCCATCTGGTACGTATTCGGCTCCCTCGGTGCCACCGACCTGATCGCCTACTACCGTGCCGCGGACATCGCCTTGGTGACGCCGCTCAAGGACGGCATGAACCTCGTGGCAAAAGAATATTGCGCGTGCACCATCGATGATGAAGGCGTATTGATCCTGAGCGAGTTCGCCGGTGCCGCGGCTCAGCTCGGAAGAGGCGCGTTGCTGGTGAACCCCTACGATACGGAAGGTGTGGCCGACGCGATCCACCGGGGCTGCCGCATGAGCGACGATCAACGGCGGGCGCGGATGCGGCGGTTGCGGCGTTCCATCCGAAGGAATGATGTCTTCCGGTGGGCCGATGCGTTCTTGCGCGCGGCGCTCGCAGAGGACGTTAACGCCTCTTCGACCGCCCGGAATCCGCGTTTGGTTGCTGGCCCCATCGGGGATCTCCACCGTTTCGCGGGCCTTGACATGGCGATACGTCCCTCGGGTATGCACTGACGGATGAGCGCGACCCGGTTTCTGTACATCTTACCGAGTCATCGGTAATCGTTGCTGAGCTCGCTCTTCGGATGCCTGTGAGGCGAGTGTTTTAGCCCTTACCAATGAACGTCTTACATAAGGCGAGCCCCTGGCACCCGGGTTGCCAAGACTCCTATGGGTATTCAGCGAGGCCGAGACATGTTCAATAGAGATCCTATCGCCGCCACCGAGACGGAGACCTCCAAGCCTGGCCTAAGCCTATTCGGCAGTCTGGCGACCGATCTGGTGGTGCTGGGCGGGACGCTTGGGCTGGCGTTTCTCGGCGTGGCCATCACCTATGTCAATAAGGACCTGAGCTACCTGTACTGGCTCACGATGGTTCCCGTGTTCGGTACCCTCTGTTTCGTGGCTCAGTGGTCGCGTAGCCGGGGTAGCGAGGTGAAATGGTCCAGAGTATTGCTCACCGAGTTGCTCCACTGGGGCGGGCTCCTGCTCGCGGTGGCGTTGATTTACATGCTGCTGAGCGCCGGCAAGATACCGCGCGACACCACCGGCATGGTGATCCTGCTCTTGTTTGCGCTCGTGACCTTTCTCTATGGCGTACACCTCGATCGGCGATTCTTGGGCGTAGGGATCTTTCTCGGTCTCAGCTACGTGGTCATGACCTACCTGGCGGCGTACATCTGGATCCTGCTCCTCATCGCAGCGCTCGCGTTGTCCGGTGCGATCTTCCTGGTGAAGCGAGTCCATTCGCAGCAGGCCGCGCCCGGTCCGGTGACCCACGACGTACCAGTCACCGGCAGCGTTACGAGCGCCACGACGCAAGAAATCGGAGATGTACATTCATGAAGGCGATCGCAATTATTCAGCGAGCCGTTCTGATACCCATCGGCAGCCTGCTGACCGTGGTTGGAGGCTGTGCGGGGGCGCCATCCACGGATACCGTTTCGCCCGCGGAGATCGCCGTCAATCGGGCCATTGCAGCAAAAGCCGGGGAGCACGCACCGCTCGAGCTGCGTCTGGCGCAGGAGAACCTCGAGGCTGCCAGACAGGCGATGAACGACGAGGAGTACGAGCAAGCCCGTCGGTTGGCCGAGGCGGCGCAGGCGGATGCGCGGTTGGCCGAGGTCAAGGCACAATCGGAGACTGCCCGGGAACAGGCACGAGAGATCCAGGCTACGATCGATACGTTGCGCCAGGAAGCAGAGCACCGGGACACCGGTAGGTAGCGGATCGGGAACGTCAATCGGAGGATAAGTCCATGGCGACCTGTACTGGTGTTTTTTCCACTAGATCGGCGCGGGGTTCGGTTCTGGGTCTCATCGCCTTGTGCGCCGCCTGTGCCGGTCCCAACCTGGCCCTGCAGCAGGCACAGCAGGACTATGCGGCGGCCCGGCGGGACCCGCAGGTGGCTAGCAACGCTTCGGTATATCTGCACGAGGCGGAGCAGGCCCTCGAGCAGGCAGAGCAAGCCGCCGAGACAGCCGACGTCGAGCACTATGCGTACATCGCACGCAAGAGAGTCGAGACCGCTCGCGCGGAGGCAGAGCGGAAGATCTCCGAATCCCAGGCCGAGCAACTCCTAGAGAAACGGGAGCAAGTGGTTCTGGAGGCTCGGACCCGCCAGGCGGACGGAGCGACCGCCCGCGCCGAGGTTTTGGCGCAGGAGTTGGCCGCGCTCCAGGCTGAGAAGACCGATCGCGGTTTCGTGATCACCCTTGGCGACGTGCTATTCGAATATGACAAGGCCAATCTCAAGCCCGGCGCCCAGCAGAATCTGTATCGCTTGGTCACGTTCCTCAACGAACACTCGGACCAGACCGTGGTGATCGAGGGGCACACCGACAGCAGGGGCTCGGATACCTATAATTTGGACCTTTCGCAACGCCGTGCCCAGACGGTCCAGGGCTTTTTGCTCAGCAATGGGATCGGTGGCGAGCGGATTGCTGCACGCGGTTACGGCGAGGCCTATCCGGTCGCTTCGAACGGGACCATGGCCGGCCGCCAGCAGAATCGCCGCGTGGAGATCGTGCTCTCTGAACATTCCCCGCGGGTCGGCCCCCGGCAGGTCGATAGTTCCCGAGAGCGATAACTCGCGATTCGGCGCTGGTTTGTCATATTGGAATGGAGCTTGTTCATGTATAGGTCCATTGAGCCAATACTCGCCCTTGTGATCGGGATCTCGATCTTGATCGTGCCCGGGTTCCTGACCTATCTGGTAGCCATCTATTTGATCGTCATAGGTATCCTAGGCCTGAGGCCCAAGTAACAGGGCGCAGCAGCGATGGGCTACAAAGTACTTCCCGATCTCCCTGAAGACCTGCGGCACGAGCTCCCTCGACGTGCGCAAGAGATCTACCAGGCCGCCTATAATCGCGTCCATGAGACATCCATGGCGTCGGGAAACGATCATGACGCGCAATCGATCGCGGAAACGGCTCATAAGGCGGCCCTGCTCGCGGTGGAAATGGAATATCAGAAGGACGAGGAAAACCGCTGGCGGCGAGCGCCAATAAGCAAAGCCATGGACAAGCTCCCGCACGCGCCTGAGGCTACGTCATGAGGCAACGGTGCGACCGCCATTAGGAGAATTGATGATGATACGCGATATCCGTACACCTGGGTTGAAGCGCGAGCAACGACTGCTGCGCCTGCAAACGCGAAAGCTGAAGCGGTGGGGAGAGGAACCGGCGGATGCCGACTCTGACATCGCCCCGCTGCTTGAGTGCTATCGATATACCCGCGATAAGGGTAATGGAATTCCGTATCTTCTGTACCGTAGGGTTGCATGACCGCCAACTCGGCAAATGCCGCACTCCGGCGCGGTGGCATCGACTATACTATCCACGCTTCGTGCACGTCGACGTCGGCCATCAAAGCGTGGCGGACGACTGGGTAAACCGTCTCTAGAGGGAAGCCCGCGCGGCGGAGCGGTGTGCGTGTGGCCGGAGCGATGTTACGGGCACACGGGGCGGGAGATCCGATGTGTGGTAGGGAGGCATGGGCGATGACCAAACAAGCGTTCGAGCGAAGGTTGCAAGCCCAGTCGAAGGTGTGGGACACCCTGCTCGAGTTACTCGAGACCAGCGTATATACGGCCAAGGCCGAAGCGCGCGCGGCGTGCGCGCGGGATTATGATACGCTGTGCGCCAAGGGGAACGAGGTCGCAGAGAAGTTGGCCGTGCTGAAGACACGAGATGACGATTCGTGGCACGACCTGAATACAGACGTAGAGCGGGCCTGGAGAGATATGGCAGAGTCGGTTCGCGATCTGGTAGAGCGTTTACACTGAATCCGGAACCGGTTCCGCAAGCACGCGAAATCGTTGATCTTATGAACGTCTGGCCGGGGCAGGCGTACCCGCTTGGGGCCACCTGGGACGGCGCAGGAGTCAACTTTGCGCTCTTTTCCGAAGGGGCTACGGGGGTCGATCTCTGTCTCTTCGACGAGGCCCAGGGGACCCAGGAGGTCGCGCGCATCCCTATGCCCGAGCGGACGGATCAGGTCTGGCACGCGTATCTCCCGGAGCTGCGTCCCGGACGGTTCTACGGGTACCGTGTCCACGGGCTCTATGTCCCGGCGGAAGGTCATCGCTTCAATCCCCACAAACTCCTGCTCGATCCGTATGCCAAGGCGATCGCGGGAACGATCCACTGGAGCGACGCCCTATTGGGTTACGTCATCGGCCACCCCGAGGTCGATCTCTCCTTCGATGAGCGCGACAGCTCGGCGGGCGTACCCAAGTGCGTGGTCATCGACCCGGCGTTCAGCTGGGGAGACGACACACCGCCGCGCAATCCCTGGCACAAGACCCTGATCTACGAGCTGCACGTCAAGGGGTTCACGATGCGCCACCCCTTGGTGCCGGAGGCGTTGCGCGGGAGCTATACCGGCCTGACCCACCCGGCGGTCATCGAGTATCTGAAGTCGCTCGGCATCACCGCGGTGGAGCTCCTGCCGGTCCATCAATGCGTGGCCGACAAACACCTCGTCGAGCGCGGGCTCACCAACTATTGGGGCTATAACTCCATCGGCTTCTTTGCGCCCGATGCGCGCTATGCGAGTGGCGGCACCTGCGGTGAGCAGGTGGCGGAATTCAAAGCCCTGGTCAAGACCCTGCATCGCGAAGGGATCGAGGTGATCCTGGATGTGGTCTACAACCACACCGGCGAGGGCGACCAGTATGGGCCGACGTTGTGCTTCCGCGGCATCGACAACGCGGCGTACTACCGCCTGGGAGCGGACAACAAGCGCAACTACACGGACTACACGGGTTGCGGCAATACCCTCAACATGATGCACCCTCGCACGCTCCAGCTCATCATGGATTCCTTGCGCTATTGGGTCGCGGAGATGCACGTCGATGGCTTCCGCTTTGACCTCGCCCCGGCCCTGGCGCGCGAGCTTCATGCCGTGGATCGGCTCAGCGCCTTCTTTGACATCATCCACCAGGACCCGGTCTTATCGCAGGTGAAGCTGATCGCGGAGCCTTGGGACCTGGGCGAAGGCGGCTATCAGGTCGGCAACTTCCCGGTGCTTTGGGCCGAATGGAACGGGCTCTACCGCGATGTGGTCCGCGGATTCTGGAAGGGCAATGCGGGGCTCGTGGGCGACCTCGCCTACCGGCTCATGGGCAGCAGCGATCTCTACGAGCGCAGTGGCCGGCGGCCCTATGCCAGCATCAACTACATCACCGCACACGACGGCTTCACGCTCGCCGACCTGGTGAGCTACAATAGGAAACACAACGAGGCGAACGGTGAAGGCAACCGCGATGGTCACGACCATAACCTGAGCTGGAACTGCGGTGTCAAGGGGCCGACCAATAACCCGGCCGTCCTCGCGCTCCGGGCGCGGCAGCAGCGTAATTTTCTGGCCACCTTGATCTTATCGCAAGGCGTGCCCATGCTGCAGGCGGGCGATGAGATCGGCCGTACCCAGCAGGGAAACAACAACGCCTACTGTCAGGACAATACGATCTCCTGGGTCGATTGGGACTTGGGGCTGCCCGAGGTGCAGTTGCTGGAGTTCACTCGCTTCCTCATCCGGATCTTCCATCGGCATCCGGTGCTCCGGCGGCGCAAGTTCTTTCAGGGGCGCCGGATCTACGGTTCCGAGGTCAAGGACCTCACCTGGTTTCGCCCCGACGGAAAGGAGATGAACGAAGAGGACTGGCAAACAGGGTTTGCGAAGACGCTGGGGATCCGGTTGGCCGGGGACGCCATCGAGGAGGTCGATAGCCGCGGCCACCGCATCGTCGACGATACCCTGCTCATCTTGCTCAGCGGCCACCACGAGCCGCTGTCCTTCGTCCTGCCGGCCCACCGGCCGGGCGTGCGCTGGCAACTAGTGTTCGATACGCGGGAGCCTGGGCCACCCCAGGGCGGACATCCCTTTGCCCGGGGAGGACAAGGCTATGCGATGGAGGCACGCTCACTCGCGTTATTCCGTCTGGAGGAGGCGACCCACGTGCACCCGGAAGGGATGGCGCCGGCGGTTGCGCAAGACTAGCTGACATGGGTGGCCTGAACGTATCAACGATTCACCTACGGAGGACGGTATGATGTCGGAGTTGCGCATGAAAGTAGCCTGTCTAATAGGCTTGGCGATGCTCATCGTAGGGCAGGCGCGCGCTGAAGAGATCGGGTGTATCTCGACCACCTTTCGGTTCCTAGGCGCCAACGATAAGGTCTGTGTCGAAGCCTTCGATGACCCTGAGATCCCGGGTGTGTCTTGTCATATCAGTCAGGCCAGAACCGGTGGCATCAAAGGACCGCTTGGTTTGGCGGAAGACCCCTCTCGGTTCGCGATTTCTTGCCGTCAAACCGGTCCCATCGCGCTGACGGAGAAGATATCGGAGGAACAAGAGGTCTTCAGTGCCGATACCTCCATCTTGTTCAAAGAGACGCAGGTCCACCGCATGTACGATCGTAAACGCAACACCCTCGTGTACACCGCCATCAGCACCAAAATCATCGAGGGATCGCCGATGAGCGCAATCTCGACGGTGCCTATCGTGCGCTGGGACGGTGCAGGGGCGCGTGAATAAGAGGATTTCCATGTCTGAGACCAAGATCAGCACGTCCCGCGGGGTGATCGTCGGCTTGCCACTCCTCGTTGTTGGTTTCGGCGCCCCCGGCGCCGCAGAGGAGGGCTCAGAGGGAACCTTTAACGTATTGGTCGAGAACGACAGGTTCGCCGGCACCGACCGCCATTACACCAACGGCGTGCAGTTCTCTTACCTGTCGCCCAGGGACACAGTGCCTTCGTTTTTGAGGGCTTTCGCGGCGGTGCTGCCTGGCATACCCGAGGGTTCCGCCTTGCGGGTGGGTTATGTGCTGGGCCACAACATCTATACCCCTGACGACACGGCGGCGCGGGAGCCGCTACCCGATCAGCGCCCCTATGCCGGCTGGCTGTATGGGGGTCTCGCCGTGCTGGGGGAGACCGAGGATACGCTGAGCACCTGGGAGCTGGACGTGGGCGTGGTCGGGTCGTCGGCGCAGGGGGAGGAGGTCCAGAATACCTTCCATGATCTGCTGGGAGCGGACGACGCCAACGGCTGGGACAACGAGCTCGATGACGAGCCGGGCGTGGCGCTGATCTACGAACGCAAGTGGCGCAACCTGGCCGAGTTCCGGGACTCGGGCTTTGGTATTGATCTGACGCCGCATCTGGGCGGAAGCCTCGGTAACGTCGGCACGTATCTCAATACGGGGATCACGCTCCGGTTCGGGAAGGACCTGAGCAATGACTTTGGTCCGCCGCGCATCCGCCCTAGCCTCCCCGGCTCGGGCTTCTTCGTGCCCCGGAACACGTTCGGCTGGTATCTATTCGCCGGAGTGGATGGACGCGCCATCGCCTATAACATCTTTCTCGACGGCAACGCCGACGGCGACAGTCTCAGCGTCGACAAAGAGCCCTTAGTCGCCGACATTCAGGTCGGCGCGGTCGTCACGATCGGGTGGCTGCACCTCGCGTATACCCACGTCTACCGCACGCAGGAGTTCGAAGAACAGGATCGAGGCGATCGCTTCGGGGCGATCAGCGTTTCCGCTACGTTTTGAGCAATCAGGCTCACAATACTCATTTAGCTGTAGGACACCGGTTTGTTATGAAAAGCTCAATTCATGCTGGCCTGTACGTGATTCTGTCGAGCCTTGTCTTGGTGGATGGCTCGACCGCTGCGGAGCGATCCGGGCGCGACGAATCCATGACAATCCTTGGGCGAGTAGAGTACGTGGTTATGGAAGATGTGAGAATGAAACTCAAGGCGCGCATGGATACCGGCGCGGCAGTCTCATCGATTGACGCCAAGATCGTTGAAATCAAGCCCGCTGGTGATGGCTCGGGAGAGAAGGCTGTCTTTCAGATAAAGGATGACGAGGGAACAATAAAGGCCATTGAACGAACAGTCGTGGAATGGGCGAAGATCAAGGGAAAGGGTACTCAGGAAGCGGTTCGGCGACCGGTTGTGAGATTGGATTTCTGTTTAGGCGGAAAGCGACTTGAGGGGAGAATCAATCTCGCGGATCGAAGCAGGTACCTCTATCCCGTGCTCATAGGACGAAACATTCTCAAGACTGGAGAGTTTCTCATCGATCCTCGCAAGAAATTCATGCAGAAACCTGGGTGTTCGAAGGATTGAATCAGCAGGTATCGATGCGGGGCGTGTATTGCAAGCCCGCAGATTCTAGCCTAGACGCTACCTTACGTGGTTGACGGGTGCGGCGCCGCTGACGACGTGGTGGACTAGTCCGAGTTTTTCGATCGCCCTCGGCGAGAGCGCCAAGGGGCGCATGGATGGCCAGGCACGGCGCCTCGCTTTCCTCTGCGGGCACCATCCGGTTGCATACGTTTTCATGAAGCCGCATGGCACGCAGCAAGACATCATCCAATCGGTTCCATCCGGTACGATCTACAACCAGCTCGCAATTCTTACGGATGGTAGACAAGTGGCAGAACCTCCGTCAACGTGCATCAGTCCCGTTATGTCATTGTTAATAAAAGATATAGAACCCATAGCTGCGGCGTTGGCGCGAACCATGATTATGTCATAATGGCACCCGGGGCTCTGAGCGGCTAAGACCGGAGGGGCGTGTCGCACACGAGTCGTGTGGCTGTTAGAACCTCTGGCGTAACGGGTTAAAACCAAAGGAGGTATAACAATGTCGCCTGGTCCTAAGCGTTATCCACGGAACACGGCCGCGGTTGCCGTCCTGGTCTGGTGTGCGGCCGTGGGGGGTACCCTCGTGATCGCGTATCGCCAGGCCGTTGCAACGGCGCGTGCGCCGAAACCGGCCTTTGAGCAGGTGGGTGTGGCCTCTTGGTACGGTCCGGGCTTCCACGGCAAGGAGACCGCGAACGGCGAGGTCTACAACCAGAACGAGATCACCGCGGCTCATCGAAGCCTGCCGCTCGGGACCCGAGCCCAGGTCACAAACCTCGAGAACGGTAAATCCGTTGAGGTGAGGATCAACGATCGGGGTCCCTATGTAGGCAAGCGCGTCATCGATCTCTCGCGGGCAGCGGCAGGACGCCTCGGTATGGTGGACGAGGGCACCGTGAGCGTAAAGATCGTGGCCAACGTGGCGCCGAAGACTAAAAGAGGTACCGTTCCGAGGTCAAAGGCCGAGGGCCAAAGGCGCGACTCATGACCCCGGACGTAGCGCTCTATGCGCGGTTCTGCGGAACCTGCGGGCGAACGGATCGAACGGGCCGCGGGATCGGGCCGCACAGGGCCTCGAGCCCGAGGAGCCAGCCGGGCGCGCCGGCAAGGGAATCGCTGAGGAGTCGAAGAGGTTCGGGGACTCCCTTGAGCACGCCGGAGACAAAGCGGAAGAAAGGCCCGACGCTGATGTCCTTGGCTGAAACCTGAAAGGGCAGAAGCTGCGTCCATCAGTGGCGACTACCGGCCTAGTCGCCACTGCCCGCCCGTGGCCGGGTGTCTCGAGTGCGCTCGGGACCTTCACCTCGTTGAGATAACGGAGGATCTGTCCGTAGCGCGGGTACTGGATGTTCTTGACAAAGATCATTTGCCGACAGGCGCGCAGGTTTTCATGTCCGTATTGGCGTGTTGATTCTCCTAATTCTCCTACGGCCGGGTGATTTAATGCCCAAATGGACCTCCGGGGCCTGGCTTGAATGCTCTCAAGCGGGTCCCGCTAGCGTCAGCCCACATGCGATCCGGCGAGATTTACAACGGATCTCGCAATTCTTACGGATGCAGCCCATGCAACCCCGGTATCAGCATGCGATTAGAGTTGCTATCTCATTGTAAATTGGCCATTATGTCCTACAGCTCCGGCGCTGGCGCGGACCTTGATTCAAAGACTATATCTAGGCGGATACCTCCGCCCAATAAAGTCTTTATGAGAGGAGACGACCATGAACCGGAATCACATCGACGAGCGGTGGCGGCAGTGCCACTGGGAGGAATGGCTCAAGATTAAGAATAGGTGGAACCAGGTACGCAAAACCCGGGAGCAGCCTAATCAGGAGCCTGAACGGCTGAGGGCCGCCGAGTTTGAAAGGCGCGCCCAGCTCTCTCCTTCAAGCGGAACCGGGTGCACCTCTACAACCTTCGGCTCCTGGTCTGGCGGCCATTCGTTCAGCCCTGTCGTTCCCACAGGCGTAAGCCCCGGGTCCAGGATTGGAGGCCAGGTTATGACGCGTGAGCAGGCCGCTATCGCATTGGACCGTTGTACAGGAGCATGATGATGAACAGAGAAGTTATCGGTGTGTTATTTCTAGCGTTCGTGCCTGGCATCGTCCTCGTCATCGCCGGCGTGGTATCGATGGTAAGAAACTATGGCGTGGCGTTCCTATGGTGCCTGAGATTTGAGCCGATATGTGAAAAGCTGACATCGATCCTGCGCGAGATGCATCCGGAGCCGCCTGTGGTCACCGACGCCGGGTATACGGGTCAACAGGATTTCGGAACGGTTGTTCCCGTCGTCGCGACTCGCATTGAGCTTGGCCGCGCTCGACGAGACCTATCCCTACGCCGACCCTGCCGAAACCGCACTCTGGAGGCTGGCATTCGTGGTCGTAGGAACGACTAGCCTCGTCAGCAAACAGCGAAAGGACCAGCGCGCCGAATCCCACAAGATGCCGAGCAATACGTATCCGAAACCCGGATCGGACTTGTTAGAGCCCTTGCATGGGCTCCTGAGCACTTGTGTGTGAACCTGTGCCCGGCGGCCCCTCCGCAGCGCAACTCAAGCCCGATCGCGCAGCCCGCCGATCCCGACCTGGTGCGCGCAGTGAGCACAACAGTAGAATCTATTCTCCGCTTCCACCCCGTGGCCGATGATCTTGCAGCCGCAATGCGCGCAGATGGGCGCGAGCGCATGGATGGCGCATTCAAAGCTATCAAAGGTGTGAGCCTGGCCGGCCAGCCGAACTTCAAAGGCCTTGTCGTACTCATTGCCGCATACATCGCATCGAGCCATGGGATAGCCTCCGATTACATCGGTAGGAAATAACGCACCAGGGTCTACCTCTTCACTTCGCCTGAAACTCTAGCCGCGGCCACCTCGCCCGAGACATCGAGCTAGGCGAGGTGTCCTGAGCTCAAAGCGAGCGACCGCCTCGCCCGTTACGGCAGAGTAGGTGCGTCGTTTATCGAAGGCGACGACGCGATCGGGTATCCACCTTTTTGCCAGTCGCTCAAACCCCCGGAGTAGTGGTACACCCTTCGGAAGCCCCGAGCCACCAGCGCTGCCGCGACATTGTCCGAGGCGGGGCAATCGGGAGCGGCGCAGTAGACGATGATCTCCTTGTCTTTGGCAAAGCGCTGCTCGAACACGTCTTCAGTACCGTGCGGGATATTGATCGAGCCCGGTATGTGCGCCATCGCAAACGCTCCTTCGCCGAGGACGTTGACGAGCGCAAAGCCTCGGTGCCGGTCCTCGTTATTGAGGCTGTGTGCCGCTATTCGTTGCTCGAGATCGTCTCGATCCATGGTGGAAAACTGCTGTTTGGTCATGATAGGCTCCCGTTGCTGAACTGAATCTATATCTCATTCATCCGCACAGGGGATGCCAGTTTGGCTTGTCTGAGGTTTGGCGCCACCGCTCAAGCCACAGCGCTAAAGCTATCGCGCAAGCCGCGCACGAGGTCATGGTTGGCGATGGCTCCTTGATACTGCCGCTCGATCAGCTTGCGAACATCACTGGGAAGATCCTGCGCCAAGGCGTCCTTGTATGCCACGACTGCCATATCCTCGCCGCGCTCACATTCGGCAAGCACCGCTGCCTCGTCCTTGCCGGTGATCGCCGTTTTGACGTCTAGCCAGCGACGGTGCAACCCACCCAGGATGCTACCATGCGTCTCCGGATCACCTCCTAGGCGGCGGACCTCGCTTTGTATCTCCTTTGCAGACTTCGCACAGTGTTCCGAACGCTCCATAAACACGTCCTTCAGCTCAGCGTTCTGGACCTTCTCGGCACAGGTGCGAAACCCTTCTTCGCCATCCTTGCAGGTTTCAATGATCCCGTTTAGTGTTGAAATCACGTCGTGAGTAGTCATATGGGGTCCTCCGTCGTACAAGGTTTAAGCAACGCAAGGCGGTCACGGCCCTGCGGTGAGTCCCAGACGGCCATGGCCTTGCAACGACTGGCCGGATGCAACGACTGGCCGGATCGGGCGGTGCTCGACCCTTTGTGTTAGATCCTGCCCAAGAGCAACAGGATTAGCACGACCACCAACACAATACCCAAGAGTCCGCTCGGGCCATAGCCCCATCCGGTGCTATACGGCCAGGTAGGCGCGGCCCCGATCAGGAGCACGATCAATACGATCAACAATATGGTTCCCAATGACATCGCTTTTCTCCTAATTCAATGATCCGATGTTTCGTAATTCAGTATGCCACACTCACAACAGTGTCCGACACCTCTGGCCGCTACGCAACTTCGATGACTTGCAGCCGCGCAGCAGGAAGATCAGCAAGAAACGACCTACTGAAATCGACGTGTCGCTCTCCGGGGCCGGGGGAGCGGCCTCGGAGAGCGACATCGAGCCTGGCGCTTACTGCAGCTTTCTGACCCAGTCGTCCGCCTCCTGCTCTGCCCTTTCCTTCGTATAGCCATACGTGGCCTGCAATCGGCCCACGAGCTCCTCGCGCTTCCCTTTGATCACATCCAGCTCATCTTCGGTAAAGTTACCCCACACCTGCTGGGCCTTGCCTTTGAACTGCTTCCAGTTACCCTCTACTTGCTCCCAATTCATGGTCCGTCCTCCTGTGTTCGAAATGGTTGGTGATGTGCGCGTCCCCGGCCGCAGCCGGTCTTCCCCTCAGGGGTCAAGTTGCGTGCCGGGACCGGATTCGCGGTGTATTGCTATTATTCTTCAAAGAGATAAGCCAGTCGCTGGCGCGACTACTGGCACTGAGCTACCAGCCGAAGCAGTAAAAAATGCCGGTTCGCCTTGCAAGCTTTACCGGAGCGATCCACGGTCGACGATATCATCCAGGAGAGCCACCACGTCTCGGCGCTTGATATCCTTGGCCTTTAGGTGCCCCCAGCGCCCCGGTCGTGATCAGCGCGAGTTGGCCGTCGGTGTCTAGTTGACGGACGTGACCGACTGCGCGTGGTCGTAACGTTTACATTCTTACCAGTATTACTGATAATC
>JBOIDT010000012.1:0-40145 GCA_050740755.1 Gammaproteobacteria bacterium | reverse complement strand
GGAATCGAACCCGCGTCCGTCAGCCCTCCGCCCTCGGTTCTACATGCGTAGCCGTCTCTTCGCTTTGACCGCGGGTCGTCCGAGCGGCAGGACGGCACACGGCGAGCCCGGTTAGGATTTAGCGAGTCGGCCCCGGGCGGACCTCATCGCGAGCTTGCGAGGATCGACCCCTGAGGCTCAGCGCACAAGCACGGCCTGAGTCAGAGGCTGGCGGGGATTAAGCCGCCAGGGAGTAGTTGTCGTCGTTCGCAACTAACTTGGGTTGCAGAAGGATTAACGAGGTGTCCTGCCCCTCGGCATGCCCCTTGGGTTTCGTGACCGGCGTCGAAACCAGGTCGCCCCCTGGGTGGTACCGGTAGGGTCTCTACCGGGCTGTTGGACAGTGTAGCTCAGTTGGCGTTCCTGGACCACCACTCCTGACTCCTGACTCCTGACTCCTGCGCATGGTATCGCCGCCCCGCGAGCGGAGCTCGGCCCGGAGCTACAGGGCGTGCTTGAGGACGCGCTGCTGCTCCCGGCCCCACTCGCGTTCTTTGGCCGCCGCGCGCTTGTCGTGGGCCTTCTTGCCCTTGGCAAGGCCCAGCTCGACCTTGGCGCGGCCCTTCTTCCAGTAGAGCGCGGTGGCCACCGCGGTGTACCCCTTTCGCTCCACCGCGCCGATGAGGCGATCGATCTCCGGGCGGTGCAGGAGGACCTTGCGGCTGCGCGCGGGGTCCGGTTCGACATGGGTCGAAGCCGAGGGCAAGGGGCTGATCAAGGCCCCGAACAACCACGCCTCGCCGCCCTTGAGGAGCACGTAGCTGTCCCTGAGCTGGACCCGCCCGGCCCGCAGGCTCTTGACCTCCCAGCCTTGCAGGACCAATCCGCCCTCCAGCCGCTCCTCGATGGCGAAGTCGTGCCTGGCCTTCTTGTTCTGCGTGATGTTGGATCCGGGCGTGTGCTTGGCTTTGGTCATGGGGTGCTGCCGTGCGTGCCGGTTCTCCGCACAGGGAAACAGGGGATCCGGCTTATCCGGCCGCGGATTATACCCGCCGGCTTGTTCGCCCACAGGGGGTCTGGGATGATCGCAACCATCCCGCGGGCAGGTATCCCGGGGGCGGATCTCACGGGGGTTGATGCCGCACAGACATGAAGCAGGTCAGGAAGAGTGCCTTGGTGCCGTATTCCGTCGAGCAGATGTACGAGTTGGTCGATGGCGTCGAGCGCTATCCGGAGTTTCTACCGTGGTGCGCGGCGGTGCGGGTACTCGCCCGCAATCCTCACAGCGTCAAGGCCACGGTCGCCCTCGCCAAGGGCAGCATCCGGCAGAGCTTCACGACGCATAACGTCATGGAGGTCGGCCGGCGCATCGAGATGCGTTTGATCGAGGGTCCGTTCAAGCACCTGCATGGGGTCTGGTCGTTCCACCCCCTGGGGGAGGCGGGATGCGAGGTCGTGCTGTCCATGCAGTATGAGTTCAGAAGCGGGGTCCTGGCGCTCGCCTTCGGTCACGCCTTCCACCACATCGCGAACACGCTCGTGGATGCCTTTTGTAGCCGGGCGCGCGATCTGTATGGGGCCTCTCAGGGCTTGTGACAAGATTGGATCCCGCAGTCGGCCCGATGTGGGTTGAGATCGCCTTCTGCGGACCTAGGGATCAAACGGTGCTACGGGTCGAGGTACCGCCCGGTGCCACCGTCGGCGAGGCGCTGCACCGTTCCGGGTTGCTCGATCGCTACCCCGAGATCGATCTCGGGGTCCATCGGATCGGGGTGTTCGGGGTGCTCCGTGGGCTCTGCCATGCCCTGGAGCCCGGCGATCGGGTCGAGATCTACCGGCCGTTAGCAACGGACCCCAAACGCGCCCGTCGCGTGCGAGCGCGGGCACGCCCGTAACATTGATGGGATATCCCTTTGCCGAGATCGCCGGGGCCGGGTAGCACAGGCCGCCGGTAAGACCGGGCGCTTCACCGCGGCAGGCCGGCGTCCTCCTCCGGGATCGGACCCGCCTTTACACCGGTATTCGCCAACTCGACACCCGGTGCCTCCGGCCCGGCATCCCGGCCCTTCTCGACTTCGTCATCGCCTAACCCGATCGCGTCCGCAATCGCCGTCAGCCAACCGCGCTCGCGTTCCCCGGGGACCTCGACCGTGATCTCGGGGCGCGGTTGCGGTTCCAGATGACCCCTGGCGGGTTTGACGCCACCGGCCACCCGGACCAGGCGCTCCTCCTGAAAGTACAGGGTGACACGCCGCCCGACCCGGACTTCGCCGCTCGGCTTCATCGTATAGACGTAGTCCCAGCGGTCCTTGTGGAACACGTCCTTCACGAGCGATGTGCCCATGATGGAGCGCACCTTGGCGCGGTCCATCCCGTGTTCCAACCGCGCCAGCATGTCCTGCGTCACGACATTGCCTTGTTGCACATCGATGCGATGGAAGAACGGGAGCGACGTCGATTCCAGCCAACCGCTCATTGAACAACCGCCGAGCACGAGCGCCGCAGCGGACAGCACCACGAATCCGAACCGTCTAGTCATGTCCCCTCCCCCACGCCTGGGCGAAGCCAGCCCGGGTGATATGGCATCGATTGTATACGCCGCTGCGCCGCTCTGCCAGCCCGCATGTCTCGCCACTGGCCGTTACGAGGGCGCCGGGGCGCCGGTACTGGAAAAAAAAGAGGGCACATCCGTGTGCCAAGGGCTTGGTCCGCGTGACCGCGGACGGAGGGAAGGAGGCCGCATCGCCGCACCTGTCGGGCCGGACTGTCGGGAACCGGGCAGGGCGTCGAAGTGCGCTCAGAATACGGCCTGTGCCGGCCGAGATGCACGGTACTATTTCACAGGATCTCTGTGAAATATTACCCAAACGGCTATCCCCGCCCGTGCATCAGACGGCACAGCCGGCCCGCGATCCCGAGCAGCAGCACCCCGGCCGCGAGCGAGCTGACGACCAGGATCAAGAAGAAGTCCGCCTGTCCGCCCAGTAAGTGGAACACCGCACCGCGTTCCACGGCTTCCAGCATCCCCGCCAGATAGCCCGCCAGCAGGTTGGCCGCGAAGCTCGACAGGAACCACACCCCCATGAGCATCGCGGCCATGGAGACTGGCGCGATGCGGGTCACGAGCGCCAGCCCGACCGGCGACAGGCACAGCTCGCCGGCGGTATGCAGGAAGATCGCACCCATGAGCCACAGCGGGCTGACCAGGGCGCCCCAGGCGTTGGCGAATGCCCCCAGCACCAGGACCACGAAGCCGCCGCCGAGTAAGAGAAGACCCAGCGCCATCTTGACGGGCGTGCGCGGCTCCCGGCCGCGAGCCGCGAGCCGCATCCAGAGCCACGCGAACAGCGGCGCCAACAGCAGGATGAACGCGGGGTTGAGCGACTGGAACCAGGCGGCCGGGATGGCCGGCACGCCGGTCTGTGCGGCCAGCTCGGGGGGCATCGTGCGGTCGGTATGGCGCTCGGCGAATACCGCCATCGAGGAGCCGGCTTGCTCGAAGGCGAGCCAGAAAAACATGACGAAGAAGGCCATCACCAGGAGGGCCGCGATCCGATCGCGTTCCACCGGGGTCAGCGGGGGACGTCTCGAGCCGGGGTCGTGACGGCGCGCCGGGGGCCCACCGAGGGTGCCGAGGTAGCGTCTCTTGCCGAGGAGATACACCGTGAGGCCGACCACCATCCCCGCCCCGGCCGCCCCGAACCCGTAGTGCCACCCGTAACGCGCGCTCGCCGCCAGGTAGCCGCACACGAGCGGTCCGATGAAGGCGCCCAGGTTGATGCCCATGTAAAAGATCGTGAAGCCCCCATCCCGGCGTGGGTCATGCTGGCCGTAGAGCTGGCCGACCAGGGTCGAGACGTTGGATTTGAAGAATCCGGTCCCGAGGATCAGGAGCAGGAGCCCCGTGTAGAAACCCTCCGGGGTCTCCACGGCCAGCGAGAAGTGTCCGAGCGCGATCAGGACCGCGCCGATGACGATGGCGCGGTGGGTGCCGAGGTAGCGATCGGCGAGGTAGCCGCCGAGCACGGGGGTCAAGTAGACAAGACCCGTGTACCAGCCGTAGAGGCGGCTCGCGGCCTCGACGGACCAGCCCCACCCGCCGTCCTCGACCTCCGCGATCAGGAACAACACCAGGAGCGCCCGCATGCCGTAGTACGAATAGCGCTCCCACATCTCCAAGACGAACAGGAGCCACAGGCCCGCGGGCTGGGCTCTGGGCCGCCGATCGCTCATTCGCAAGCGGTTTGAATCGTGGCGATCACTGCCCTACTATACCGGCCAGACCGAGCGCCCGGCGAGGTGTTTCTCCGCCCCGCGAGCACCGGCGTACACAGGGGCCTTGGCAGTTCGCCGACATCACGATCCGTGAACGGGGCCTCATCCCGAGACCAACGCTTGCCGGAGCGGCTCCGCGCCTATGACCGCCAAGACGATCGCAAGGTCGGCCGCGCCGGTGGCGCAGATGTCGGATACCTCGTGGCTGTTCTGGACGATGCAGCGGGCCTTCGGCACCTGCACGATGATCGTCTATGTGGTCCTCTTCGGCTGGCTTGATTCCGAGGAGGTCGAGGTCCTATTGTTTCAGCCCCTCACCTGGGTCCTGATCCTCCTGCAGGGCAACCGCCACGCGATCCTCGGGATGACGCTCGGCTATCACCGCTACTTCTCGCACCGCGCCTTCAAGGCCCGACGTTGGTTCGAGGGCTTCCTGTCGTATTCCTGTGCCGCGGCCAATCAGGGGGGCATGGGCTGGTGGGCGGCCAATCATCGCCACCACCATGCCCACTGCGACACGGCGGAGGACCCGCATTCGCCGGTCGCGCGTTCCCGGCTCTACGCCTGGCTCGGCTGGCCCTATGATCCGAGAAACGCAGGCCGCCGGATCCGGCTCCGATACCCCGAGACGCGCTGGATGGATCGGTGGTGTTTCCTGGTCCCGTGGATGGAATGGGGTCTGGTGTGGGCGCTCAGCGGGTCGCGGGCGTTTTCGACCTTCGTGGTATTGCTGCCGGCGTTCCTGTCGCCCTTCGGTACCCTGTGGTTCAACGTGATGTCGCATGGGGGCGAGCCCGACCGCAAGGGCTGCACCTCGCGTCGCTATCGGGTACCGTCGGCCGTGGTCCTCGGTGAGTCGGAGCACCGCGACCACCACGAGTATCCCCGGAGGGCCCGGCGGCCGGGGCCGGATATCCCTTTTCGGCTGGTCCTCGCGCCCATGGCACGCCTGGGCGCCGTGTGGGACCTGCGAGTACGTTGAGCGGCGCAAACAGCCTGGGAGCAGATATGAGCAACAACGCCGAGCCTAGCGTGGGGAATTGGTACCAGTACCCGGAAGACGGGGAGAGGTTCGAGGTGCTGGAGGTCGACGAGGACCGCGGCGTCGTCGAGATCCGGTACGCGGACGGTGAGCACGACGAGATCGACCTCGAGGAGTGGGGCGACCTCGAGGTCGACCTCACGGATCCGCCGGAAGACTGGGCCGAGACCGTCGAGCGGGGCGAGGCAGCGCGCGGAATCGCGAGCAAGGACCCGGACGACCCGGCCGGCAGCGGACCTTCCCGGCGATCGCGCCGCAGCTCCGACGATACGGGCGAAGACGACGAGGACGAGCCGGACGGCTACCCGGTCGATGAATCGTGGCGCGATGACCCCTGACGGCGCCGGTGGCGCGGCGGCATCGGGATCTCGATCCCCCACGGCCCTGCCGACGCGGGAGTGGGGTCCGGCTCGTGACGGCCAGCGGCGACAACTGCGGGCTACCCGGGCGCGCCGGGCGGCCCCCTCTTACTCATTTAAATTTGGACCGCAAGGTGACCACGGAGGTGGCCTCATCGCGATCGCCGGGCATGCTGTCGAGCAGCTCGACGATGCAGCAGTTCGACAGCTCATCCAGGTAGTGGCTTTGCACGATCGCACGCGCCTCGCCGCGCGGCACCTCTGCGAGCGCGCGCGTCAGACCGTTGAGCGTCCGCACCCAGTGTATGCGTCGGCCGGTGTAATAGACGAACACGTTCGGGTCGATCCCGAGGCTCAGGAACAACGTGTCCGGGCCCGCCCCGCGAGCCGCGGCCTCGGCGAGGCGCTGGCGCTCGAAGCGGTCCTGGCTCCAAAGGAGGCGCGTGGCACCGAGGCCGATGAAGACCACCGCGGCCATCACCGCCACCACGGCCATGTCCCCGAGCCAGGAACCGCGGTGCCGGATGCGTCGCGCCGATACCCAGAGGAACAGCGGGACGCTTAGCGCCAGGCACAGGACGATCGGCCCCGCATCGGTCGCGGGCGCGCCGGCGGTGAGGAGCCACACCAGTGCCCCGAGGATCAGGAGCCCATGTAGCGCGACGAACCAGGCCCGCCAGTTCCGCGCCGGGCGACCCTCGCCGAGCCACTGCGCGGTGCCCGCGCCGAGGAGCACGCATAGGGCCGGCAGCGCCGGCAGCATATAGAACCAGCGCCGCTGCACGCCGAAAGACAGCAAGAGGGCCGGGACCAGAACGATGCAGGCGAGCCAGACCGCGGCGCCATCGCGTCCCGATCGACGCAGGAAGAGGGCGGCCGGCACCACCATGAGCACCCAGGGCAGCAAGAGCTGCAAGGGGCGATAGAGGTAATAGGGATCGAGGACCGCGCGCCACTCGGGGATGAGCAGCGTGCCGGAGAGCTGGCTGCCGTAGAGCCCCGTTGCCCCGAGGCGGTGGTGGAGCATGAGCCACCAGGGTAGCGTGAGCGCGCACAGGATCGGCACCCCCGCGAGTGGCCGCAAGGTGCGGAGGCCAGGCCGCCACCCGGGCCCGCAGAGGCCCGCAAACAGCGCGCAAGCCAAGAGCAGCATGAGGGGCATTTGCGGTCCCTTGGTGAGCGTGGCAAGGCCATAGGCGCCCCACATCGCGTAGGCCCACAGGCGCCCCGCGAGGCCGCCCGGGGTGGCGCGCCAGACGTAGGCGAAGGCGGTATAGCCGGCCGCGCACCAGAAGGCATAGAGGAGGTCCGGGCGCGCGTTGTGGGTGTAGGCGAAAAACCCGGCGCTGGTGCCGAGCAGCAACCCGGCGCAGAGGCCCGTGGCGCGGTCGTAGCAGAGTCGCCCGAGCGTGATGGCGAGCCCGACGAGCCCGAGTCCCGCGAGGATCGAGGGCAGGCGTCCGTGCCAGGGCTCGATGTGGCCCGGCTCGCCGAACAGCCCGGCCGCAGCTCCCGTCAGCCAGTAGCTCAGCGGGGGTTTGACGAGGCGCGGCTCGGCGTTGAAATAGGGGACGATGTAATCGCCGCGGGCGTGCATCTCCTGCGCGGTCTGCACCACCAGCGCTTCATGGCCCTCCAAGGGCAGCGTAGTCGTCCCGATCCCGGCCACGAGCCCGGCGAGGACCAGGATCAGGGCGACCGAGCCCCACCACGCCGGAGGCCGCGCCAGCCGGTCCGCCAGGGCCATGCCCTCAAAGCTCACAAACTCTCAGGCCGGTCCCGGTTCCCGAGACAAAAAGTAGATATTGCGGAGGTAGATGATCAGCCCGCAAGCCTGCCCGACGATGAATACCGGGTCCGCCCTATAGATGGCGTAGCACAGGATCGTGATGCCGCCCCCGATGCTGAAGTACCAGAAGGCCCTGGGTACGATACTGCGGCGGGCGCGTTCGCTCGTCAGCCATTGGACCAGGAAACGCGCCGAGAAGAACAACTGCCCGGTGAAACCGACGATAAGCCAAACCTGTTCCTCGCTCATGATTCAACTGACCTCCTCGCAAATGAGATTCTTGGCCCGCCGCTTGAGCCACAGGACCCCGCAAAGGTCCGTGATCCCGACCCACAGGCGGTCGCGGACGCCGTACTTGGACTGCCCCCGCAAGCGCGGCCGGTGGCCGACCTCGACCGACACCACCGTGCCGCCGCCGCGCTCGATGAGGGCCGGCAGGAAACGGTGCATGTGATCGAAGAACGGCAGGTCGAGGAACGCCTGGCGGTGGACCAGCTTGAGGCCACAGCCGGTGTCGGGGTTGGCATCGCCGAGCAGGCGTCCGCGCACCGCGTTGGCGATGCGCGAGGACAGGCGCTTGAGCCACGGGTCCTCGCGCCGCACGCGGTGGCCGCAGAGGAGCCTCAAGCGGGGTTCCCCGGAGCACTCGGCGAGCATCGCGCAGAGGCGCGGGATGTCGGCCGGATCGTTCTGCCCATCCCCGTCCAGGGTCGCGACCCATTCGCCGCGGGCCGCGCCGACGCCATTCCGGAGCGCCGCGCTCTGCCCGAGGTTGTGCGCGTGGCGCAGGATCCGGAGCCTGGTCTCGCCGCCGGCCCGCAGGGCCTGGAGTCGGGCGAGGGTATCGTCGTCGCTCCCATCATCGACCACGATGACCTCGTATTGGCAACAACCCTCGAGGCATTGCGCGATCTCCTGGATCAAGGGGACGATGTTCTCGGCCTCGTTATAGGCGGGGATCACGAGGGACAAGGGCGGCCGAGTAGGGGTTATCTCATGGTGCATCGAGGGGTGCTGTCGGACGAGGTCTGCGCGCGGTAGTCCGTGAGGTAATCGAATCGATCCACCAGCCACCACAGGCTGGAGAGCGCCGCCGGAAGGCCGACATCGCGTTACTTTAGCGTACCGCCGCGCTCAGCCGCCGTCCTGGATGACGAAATACACTTCCGTCATGGGATGGGAACCGGCTTCGCAAGCGAAAAGGACCTGCATTTCCTGACATTGGCCCGACATCCGATCGAACGACGGCACCAAGGTCGATACGTACCCCCTCGCAGTCCGCACTCTCAGGCGAGGGAATGAGGGTCTCAGCCTGGCCCATTCCCAAACGTCAAGGGCTCTTCGGACAGGCGCTCAGGTTATCACAAGCGCCTACTGACGGGATCACGCCGAGGCCCCCTCCGCCCCCGGCGCAGGCCGCGGGACGCGGGAAGCCGATCCGGTTCAGCAGTATGGCGGTCTCGCAGAGGGGCAGTCCCATGATCCCGGAATAACTGCCCTCCAGGCGTTCGATGAACGCGGCGGCGATCCCCTGGATGGCGTAACCGCCGGCCTTGCCGTAGGGCTCGCCACTGGAGACGTAGTCTCGCTGCTCGGCGACCGTGAGGGACCGGAAGCACACGCGGCTCAGGCTCGACACCGGCCCCAAGGGCGCGTTTGCACTCGGGAGCCACAGGGCCACCGCCGTGTAGACCTCATGACAGCGCCCCGACAGGCGCGCGAGCATGGCCAGGGCCTCGTCGGGACCCTCCGGTTTGCCCAGGATCATGCCATCGAGCGCCACGGCGGTGTCGGCGCCGAGCACCGGTGCTGCTGCGGTGCCGATCTGCGTCCGGCCGGCTCGGGCCTTGGCCAAGGCCAGGCGGCACACGTAGCGGCACGGCGCCTCGCGGCCGTCCCAACATTCGTCCACCGCGATTTCAAGGGTCTCATGGGCCACGCCGAGCTGAGCGAGGAGGAGGCGGCGGCGTTCCGAGCGTGAGGCCAGGTAGAGGAAGGACCTCCCAGACAGGTCATCCGCCCGCCGGGCCGGGTGATCCGCTCAGCCACGGCCACGGTCACGGCCAGGGTCACGGTGGTAGGGATGGCCGTCGAGGAGGCTCTGCGCGCGGTAGATCTGCTCGGCGAGGATGACGCGCACGAGCGCATGGGGCAGGGTCAGCGGCGAGAGCGACCAGCGCTCTGCGGCGCGCCCGAGACAGCGCGGATCGAGCCCGCTGGCCCCGCCGACCAGGAGGGCGACATCGCGCCCCAGGCGCTGCCAGTCGGCGAGCCGTCGCGCCAGATCGCCCGTGCCCCAGCGCTCGCCGTGCTCATCCAGCGCCACCACCCAGGCGGATGGCGGGATGGCCTTCAAAACCCGCTCGCCCTCCCGCGCCAGTGGCCGCTGCATGTCCCGGCCGCGCCAGCGCCTCTCGGCCGTGACCTCGATGAGCCCTAACTCACAGCGTGCGGGCAGACGCCCCGCGTAGTCTTCGTAAGCGGCCCTCACCCAGGGCGGGACACGGCGCGCCACGGAGATGAGGTGGATGCGCATGACATGCGCTATCCCCGGGCGCCGGGAGGTCCGGCCAGGGCAGCGCGATCGCCCCTGGAGTCTCCAACGGGATCACGCAACCGTCCGCTGCCCACCGCGGTATCGTCCCACAGCCGTTCGAGCTGGTAGAAGTCGCGGGTCGCGGGCTGCATCACGTGCACCACCACATCCCCGAGATCGACCAGCACCCATTCGCCCTGCTTGTGGCCCTCAACCCCGAGCGGCCGCACGCCCCGCAAGGTGGCCTCTGCCACGACCTCGTCGGCGAGTGCGCGCACCTGGCGGTGGGAGCGCCCGCTCGCGATGATCATGAAATCGGTGATGTCGGTGAGGGGGCGCACGTCGAGCACCCGGACATCCATGGCCTTGATCTCGTCCAGGGCGGCGAGCGCTACGTCACGGAGGTTCTCTGATTCAATCACTTTGCAGTATCCCGGTAGAGGCTGTTCCTTTCGATGAGATCGAGGACCGCATCCGGCAGGAGGTGGCGCGGGCTGCGGCCGGCGGCGATGCGCGCGCGTATGGCGGAGGCCGAGATGTCGAGCGCCGGGACGTCGCGGAGGAGGAGACACCCCGCCTCCCGGCGGTGCAGATCCGAGGGATCGTTTAGGCGGTGACGGTCGAGTACGTCTTGGAGGGGGCCGGAGAGCGCCAGGCCGCTGCCGGGCCTTTGGGCCACCGCCACGTGTGCGAGACCGATGATCTCCCGCCAACGGTGCCAGCCCTCGAGCCCGGAGAAGGCATCCATCCCGAGGATCAGGCACAGCGGCCGCCCTGCGAACTCGCCCCTCAACTCCGCCAGGGTCTCGACCGTATAGGACACCCGCGCGCGCCGCAACTCCCGGTCATCGACCGTGAGAAAAGGCGCGTCGGCGACGGCCGCATTCAGCATGCACAGCCGCAACGCCGCCGGGGCGGCCGGGGGCTCGCGATGGGGCGGGAGATAGAGCGGGACGAGCCGCACCTCGGCCAGGTCCAAGGCCTCGGCCATCTCGATGGCGAGGCGTAGATGGCCGTGGTGTATGGGGTCGAAGGTCCCACCCAGGATCCCTAAGGGCTTCATCCCTGCCGCGGCGGCGGCCCGTCAGGTGCGGATCTGACCATCCCCGATGACGATGAACTTCTGCGACGTGAGGCCCTCGATCCCGACGGGCCCGCGCGCATGGAGCTTGTCGGTGCTGATCCCGACCTCGGCGCCGAGACCGTATTCGAAGCCGTCGGCGAAGCGGGTCGATGCATTGACCATGACCGAGCTGGAATCGACCTCGCGCAGGAAACGCCGGGCGCGGGAGAAATCCTCGGTGACGATGGCGTCGGTGTGCTGCGATCCATAGTGCCGGATGTGCTCCATGGCCTGGTCGATCCCGGTGACGACGCGCACCGCCAGGATCGGGGCATGGTATTCGGTGCCCCAGTCGTCCGAAGTGGCCGGAACCGCGTAGGGCAGGAGGGCGCAGGTCGCCGCGCAGCCGCGCAACTCCACCCCCGCCTCGCGATACCGGGGCCCCACCCGCCCCAGGAACCGGGCCGCGACGCCCTCGGCGACCAACAGGCACTCCATGGCATTGCACACCGCGTAGCGTTGGGTCTTGGCGTTGTAGGCGATGGTGACGGCCCGGTCCAGATCGGCGCGATCGTCCACGTAGACATGGCACACGCCGTCCAGGTGCTTGATGACCGGGATGCGTGCCTCGCGGCTCACCCGCTCGATCAACCCCTTGCCGCCGCGCGGCACGATGACGTCGACATACTCGGACAGGCTCAAGAGCTCACCCACCGCCGCGCGCTCGGTAGTGTCGATGAGCTGGACCGCATCGAGGGGTAGCTCGGCGGCGCCGAGACCGGCGTGGATGCACGCGGCGATGGCGCGATTCGAGCGGATGGCCTCCGAGCCGCCGCGCAGGATCACCGCGTTCCCCGATTTCAGACCGAGCCCGGCCACATCCGCGGTCACGTTGGGACGCGCCTCGTAGATGATCCCGATGACCCCGAGCGGCACCCGCATGCGCCCGACCTGGATCCCGGAGGGTTGGTAGCAGAGGCCCGTGACCTCGCCGATGGGGTCGCGTAGCGCTGCGATCTGGCGGAGCCCCTCGGCCATGGCTCGGACCCGCACCTCATCCAGGGCCAGACGGTCCCGCAGCGCGGGGTTGAGCCCCGTGCCTTCGGCGAGGTCGATGGCATTGGCCTTCAGGATCGCGCCGCCCCGTGCCTCCAGGGCCTCGGCGATGCGCGTGAGCGCCCGGTCCTTGCGGGCCGTCGGCGCCAGCGCCATGGCACGGGAGGCGTCGCGGGCGCGCCGCCCGATCGCGTGGATGTACTCGCGGACCTCGATCACGCTACCAGCTGAACAGCACCCATTGCGGGACCACGAAGTTCTCGCGGAGCTCGCTCATATTGGTCTCCATGCGCCCGTCGCCATCCTGATCCATCAGGTAATAGGGCGGGCCGATCACCGGAATCACCTTGATCATGTAGAGGTTGCCGTTGACGCGATACTCTTCGATGGTCGCATCCTTCTTGCGGATGATGCGGATGTCGGGTTCCAGCGGCTCGCCGCTCTTTACGCGTGCGGGCGGGGGCGGGACATCCGGCACGGGCTCGAGGTTCGGCGTCGTCTGTGCCAGGGCCGCGCACGGCGCCCATGCGAGCAACGCCGTGGCCCGACGTATCGAGGCCGCCGTCCGATCCACGGAGGAAGGGCTCATAGGTGCAGGAGGATCTCTTGTTCCTCGGCCGAGAGGCCGAAGCCGCGGTGCTCGTAGTACTTGAAAATAGCATCCACTACTTCCTGGGGATTGTCCACCACTTCGAAGAGCTCCAGATCGGACGCGTCGATGGCACCCTCGGGCACCAGGGTGGCCCGGAACCAGTGGAGGAGACCGTCCCAGAACTCGCGCTGCACCAGAAGGATCGGGATACGGCGGCTGGTGCCGGTCTGCACCAGGGTCAGGATCTCGGCCAACTCGTCGAGGGTGCCGAACCCGCCCGGCAACACCACATAGGCCGAGGCGTACTTCACGAACATCACCTTGCGCGAGAAAAAGTGCCGGAAGTGCAGTGAGATGTTCTGATAGGGGTTGCCGGCGCGCTCATTAGGCAGGAGGATGTTGAGCCCGACACTCGGCGAGGTCCCCGCGTAGGCGCCCTTGTTGGCGGCCTCCATGATCCCGGGGCCGCCGCCCGAGACCACCGAGAACCCCGCGTCCGACAGGGCCCGGGCGATCTCCTCCGCGAGCCGGTATGAGGGGTGCTCGGGGCTCGTGCGCGCCGATCCGAACATGCTGACCGAGGGCCGGATCGCGGCCAGGCGCTCGAAGCCCTCGACGAACTCCGCCATGATCTGAAACACCTTCCACGACTCGCGCGTCAGGAGGTTCTCGTCGATGGGCGGCGGATGGCTGGACTTCTGGTGCTCGTTCACCTGGCGCGGCGGTGGTGGGATCGGTCGGATAAATAACACACTTTGGGCGGGACGCACACCGTCCTCGTGCCGGCCGTTGGCCCTGGCACCACGCTCACGTTGTTGCTCCCACGGCGACCGAGAAGGGGCTAAGGTGGCAGTCGGCCGGGATTCGCCTTGAGGGTCTATCCAAGTACTTTTATAATTCAATCGATGAAGTCACTCAGGTTCGTCGGTCCCAGCCGCGACGACCTGTGTGTGCCTTCCCTGCCGAGGTTCGGCGAGCCGTGGGCTTCGAGTTGTGGCAGGTCCAGTGCGGTGTGTTGCCTTCGGATTGGAATCCCATGCCGGCTCTAGGACCCGGCGCCTACGAGATCCGCATCCATGTGCTGGGCGAGTGGCGCGTCCTTTACGTAGCCAAGTTTTCCGATGCCGTCTATGTGTTGCACGCCTTCCACAAGAAGACAAAACGGACCCGCCACGAAGACATCGAGTTGGCGCGCAAGCGCTACAAGGCGATAGGAGCTTGAGCCATGCCCGAGCATGAAGCGCAATGGGTTGAATCCGGGGGCAACGTTTTTCTCGATCTAGGATTGCCCCCCGAAGAGGCGGCCATACTCGCGATGCGGGCCGATCTCATGGCGCGGTTGCGTCTCGTCATCCAGGCGCGTGGCTGGACGCAGGCGGAGGCGGCCGAACGGCTCAAGATCGCTCCATCGCGCGTCTCCGATCTGGTGCGCGGCAAGTGGGAGAAGTTCAGCCTGGACATGCTCATCACCCTCGCCACGCGCGCCGGACTCACGGTGGAGTTGAAGGCGGCCGCATAGGGGGATCACCCCGATTTGGGGACCCTTCAATGCGCTCGTCAAAACCCAGCCTGGTCAGTAGTTGTTGCGTGCAGCAGCACTTCCATGAGGCGGATCATGCGCGTGTCGTGGATCTTGATGCCCGGATACCGGGTGGCCCCGACGGTGATGAGGAGCGCCAGCCGCTGGAGCAGGGGGAAGTCACTGCGCCTGGAAGGCGGCGAAGCGGTCGGTGATCTCGAGGAACTTCTGGCGCACGGCGGCCAGATGGTCAAGGCATAACGGATGGAGGTGCCACAGGTCCCCCGCGTCAGGACGGTCTCGTCGATCGGCAGCGGATGGCTGGACTTGGTGTGCTCGTTCATAATGGTGCAGCGACGGCCCGATCGCCGGATAGATAACGCACTTTGAGCGTGATGCACAATACGGGCGGAAAGCTCCTGCTGCTGGTCGACGGATCGTCTTATCTGTACCGGGCCTTCCACGCCCTCCCTCCGCTCTCGACCTCGGGCGGCGAGCCGACCGGCGCCGTCCATGGGGTCGCCGCGATGCTCAAGCGGCTCATCAAGGATCATGCGCCGGCCTACCTGGCCGTGGTATTCGATGCCAAGGGCAAGACCTTCCGCGACGACCTTTACGCAAAGTACAAGGCCCACCGCCCGGCCATGCCGGACGATCTGCGGGCGCAGATCGAGCCCCTGCATACGCTGGTGCAGGCCATGGGGCTGCCGGTTTTGTCGGTCGAGGGGGTCGAGGCCGATGATGTGATTGCTACCCTGGCCACGGCGGCGAGCGCGGCCGGGATCGCGACGCTCATCGCGAGCGGCGACAAGGACCTCGCCCAGCTCGTAGACGAGCGCGTCCGGATCGCCAATGACAACACGGTCCTCGATGCGGCCGGCGTCAAAGGCAAGTTCGGCGTGCCGCCGGCACTCATCGTCGATTATCTGACGCTCATCGGGGACACGAGCGACAACGTCCCGGGCGTGCCCAAGGTGGGACCGAAGACCGCCGCGGCCTGGCTCGAACGGTACGGCTCTCTGGACGGGATCATCGCGCATGCCGCCGAGATCCCGGGCAAGATCGGCGAGAATCTGCGTGCCGCCCTGCCCGATCTGCCCCTCTCCAAGCGCCTCGTGACGGTATTGCGGGAGGTGCCGCTGGAGGTCGGGCCGGAGGACCTCGCGCCGAGCGCTCCCGACATCGGGGCCCTGAAGGCGCTCTATACCCGGCTCGAATTCAAGACGTGGCTCGACGAGCTGCTCGCCGCGGCGCCCCAAGCGGCCATGCCCGAGGGCGTGGCACCCCGCTATGAGACGGTGTTGACGCGGGCAGAGCTCGATTCGTGGCTCGAGCGCCTGAGCACCGCCGATCTC
Organism: Gammaproteobacteria bacterium; assembly: GCA_050740755.1. Lineage (GTDB taxonomy): Bacteria > Pseudomonadota > Gammaproteobacteria > JACCXJ01 > JACCXJ01 > JACCXJ01. The sequence goes on along the minus strand of JBOIDT010000012.1, from coordinate 24,580 downwards.
ATCGCCATCGATACCGAGACCACGAGCCTCGATTATATGCAGGCCCGCATCGTCGGCGTGTCCCTCGCCGTCGAGACGGGGCACGCCGCCTATGTGCCGTTCGGCCACGACTATGAAGGCGCGCCGGCCCAGCTTTCCGAGACGGCGGTGCTCGGAGCGCTGCGACCGATCCTGGAGGACCCGGCGCGCGGCAAGCTCGGCCATAACCTCAAGTACGATATGAGCGTGTTCGCGAACCACGGTATCGCGCTCGCGGGGATCCGCCACGACTCGATGATCGAGTCCTATGTCCTCGACAGCACCGCGACCCGCCATGACCTCGATTCTCTGGCCCTCAAATATCTGGGGGTGCGTACCATCCACTACGAGGATGTCGCCGGCAAGGGCATGAAGCAGGTGACGTTCAACCATGTCCCGATCGAGCAGGCCGGGCCCTATGCCGCCGAGGACGTCGATGTGGCCTTGAAGCTCCATGAGGCATTCCGGCCCAAGCTCGGCGCCGAGCCGGGTCTCATGCAGTTGTACCAGGACATCGAGGTGCCGCTCATCCCGGTCTTGTCGCGCATCGAGCGCAACGGGGTCCGCATCGATGCCGCGATGCTACGCCAGCAGAGCGAGGAGCTGGGCCGGCGCCTCCGCGCCATCGAGGAAGAGGCCCAAGAAGCGGCCGGGATGGTCTTCAACCTGGATTCCCCCAAGCAGATCCAGGAGATCCTGTTCGAGCGGCTCCGTCTGCCGGTCACCGAGCGCACCCCCAAGGGCCAGCCTTCCACGGCCGAATCGGTGTTGCAGGAGCTGGCCCTCGACTATCCCCTGCCGCGCCTGATCCTGGAGTATCGCGGTCTCGCCAAGCTCCGATCGACCTACACCGAGAAGCTCCCGCAACAGGTCGATCCCGGCACCGGACGCGTGCACACGAGCTATCACCAGGCCGTGGCGGCCACCGGGCGCCTGTCCTCCGCGGACCCGAACCTCCAGAACATCCCGGTCCGGACCGAGGAGGGCCGCCGCATCCGCCGGGCCTTCGTCGCCCCGCTCGGCTACCGGCTGATCGCGGGCGACTATTCCCAGATCGAGCTCCGCATCATGGCCCACCTCTCGGCCGACCCGCTGCTGGTCGCGGCCTTCGCGGAGGGGCTGGATATCCATCGCGCCACCGCGGCCGAGGTGTTCGGCGTCGCCCCTGCAGCGGTCAGTGCCGAGCACCGGCGCGCCGCCAAAGCGATCAACTTTGGCCTCTTGTACGGGATGTCGGCCTTCGGTCTCGCGCGCCAGCTCGGGATCGAGCGAGGCGCGGCCCAGGAATACGTCGATCGCTACTTCGCGCGCTATTCAGGCGTGCGCGCCTTCATGGACCGTATCCGCGCACAGGCACGCCGGCAAGGCTATGTGGAAACCGTGTTCCACCGCCGTTTGCACCTGCCCGAGATCAACTCCCGGAACGCGCCGCGCCGCCAGTACGCCGAGCGCACGGCCATCAATGCGCCCATGCAGGGCACGGCCGCGGATCTCATCAAGCTCGCCATGATACGCGTCGATCGCTGGATCGCGAATACGGGCATCGACGCCAAGGTGATCCTGCAGGTGCATGACGAATTAGTCCTCGAGGTCGCCGAGGACGCGGTGGATAGTGCCTCTCGAGGACTCAAAGAGATGATGGAGTCCGCGGCGCAATTGACCGTGCCGCTCGCCGTCGATGTCGGGGTGGGTACCCATTGGGACGAAGCGCATTGAGTATGCTCGAAACCTTGACGAACGAGGCGTGGAGCGAATGCCTCGGAGGATCGTTTGAACTGACGGACAACGGCGGCGGGACCATGGTGCTGGCCGAGGTCACGGGTCTCGGCAGCGGCGCGGCTGGCCGGCGCGATCCGTATTCCCTGGTTTTTCGCGGCCCGGCGACACCCGTTCTGCCGCAGCGGATCTACCGCCTCCGACACGACGGGATGGGCGATTTCGAGCTGTTCCTCGTGCCGATCGGCCCGGATAGCGAGGGGATGCGTTATGAGGCGATATTCACCTGATGCCGGTCGTATTCCGCCACAAGGGTTTCCGGTTTTTCTTCTATTCCAACGAAGGGCAGCCGCTTGAACCGATACACATCCACGTCCGGCACGGCGCGGCGGAAGCGAAGTTCCGGCTCAATCCGGTTGTGCGCGTTGCCGGAAGCCACGGCATGAACGCTGCGACGTTGAGAGAGCTTGCCGCGGTGATCGAACAGAATCGAGGACTGATCGAGGAGGCCTGGCATGAGCGCTTTGGCAAAGACCCTGCGTTTTGATGAATCATCCTTGTGGGTGGATCTGACCGACGGGCGTACACTGGGCGTACCGTTGGCATGGTTCCCGAAGCTATTGCACGCCACCGGCGAGCAGCTTGCCCGCTACGAGCTTAGCAGCGGCGGTGCGGGCATCCATTGGGAGGAGCTCGACGAGGACGTCTCGGTGGAAGGCCTGTTGGCTGGAAGAGGGGATCTTACGACGCACCGTCGCGTCGCGGCCTGATAAGTGCCCGGTCTAGCGCGCGACAAGGCTTGCCATGTGGAAACAACAGCCAGACGAAAGTGGCTAGCTAGAGCGCTTGGGGTCGGCTGGGGAGCATCTATGACACCGGAAGGACAGAGTTCCGTATCGTACACAAGGGTTGAGCCGATCGACCGCCTGGTGGGGAGGATCGTCGAGGACGTACACCCGCTGCGGATCCTGCTGTTCGGCTCCACCGCTCGGGGCGATTGCCATGCGGGGAGCGACATCGACCTCCTGGTCGTGATGCCGGACGGTGCCCACCGCCGGCTGACGGCCCAGCGCTTGTACCGCCACATACACGGCATCGGGGTACCGTTCGATATCGTCGTCGCGACGAAGAGCGATCTCGATCGACACAAGGACAACATCGGCCTCGTCTATCGAACGATTTTGCTCGAAGGGCGTGAAGTCTATGCGGCCTGACGGTGGAGCCGCGGGAAGCCCTGAAGATTGGATCCGCTATGCTCACAGCGATCTCGCGATCGCACGGGCTCATCCATTGCGTGGAGTCCTTATCGAAACCCTGTGCTTCCATGCCCAACAGGCGGCGGAAAAGGCCCTAAAGGCTGTCCTGATAGCCAAAGGGATCGCACCACCGCGTACGCACAACATTCGCTCTCTGTTCGATTGCCTGCCATCCGAGGTAGTAATCCCGTTCGAGTTGCACGAAGTTGCGGTACTCACTGACTTTGCAGTGGCGACCCGCTACCCTGGTGAGCTTGAACCGATCGCCGAGGAGGAGTACCACGACGCTGTGAAACTCGCCGAGGTGGTGGTGCTCTGGGCCGAAGCGTGCATCGGAAAATAATGGCAAACGCCACGCGGTTGATCGTCATTTCGGACTTGCACCTGGGCGGGTTCCCGCCCTACATGATGTCGAATCCCGAGCGGCTGGCGGCCTTTATCGATGGTCTACCTGAAAAGCGCGCGGTGGACGAGGAGCTGGAATTGGTCATCGCCGGTGATTTCATCGATTCCCTCGCCATCCCAGAATTCAAGCGCTGGACCCCCGATCCTCGCGAGGCGTCCGCAAAGCTCGGGCATACCCTGCGCGGCCCCGTCGCTTCGGTCTTCGATGCCCTGCGCCGGCACGTCGCGGGCGGCCGCCGCCTCACGGTCCTGATCGGCAATCACGACATCGAGCTGGCGCTGCCGGCGGTGCAAGACGCGCTGCTCCGCGAGATCGGCGCCGGCTCGCACCAGGTCGACTTCATGGAAGACGGCAGCGCCTACCGGGTCGGTGCGGTGCTGATCGAGCACAGGAATTGATGACGACGATCGGACGGGTGGTCTATGCGGCCGACGGTCGCGACTTCCGGACGACATGACAAGCGCTGCGCAATCCACTACACTTGGCCAAGCTTAGCCAGCAAGCGAGTCGGAGCTACCCATGCAAGTCAACATGCTCGAAGCCAAGAACCGCCTTTCCAGCCTGATCGTCGCTGCCGAGCAAGGCGAGGAAGTCGTGATCGCCCGTAACGGCGTACCCGTGGCGAAAATCGTCAAGTACGACGCTCCCCGGATAAAGCCGCCCGGCGCCTGGCAGGGTAAGGTGGCGTATTCGACCGATTGGAATTCGGCCCAAACCAATACGGCGGTCGAACGCCTGTTCCATGAGGGTGGGGACGATGAAGCTTCTGCTTGACACGTGTATCGTCTACGACTGGTTGATGGGGGCGATGACCGACCCACCAACCATCGATCTGATCGTCGCCCGAGGCGCCCTGGTCAGCCCGGTTTCCGTGTGGGAAATGGCGATCAAGCACGGCCTCGGCAAGATGCACCTGCCGTCCCCGCAAATTGCCGCCGACATCGAAGCCCAGGGCTTCCGATGGCTCAACATCAACCCTTACCATGCCCAGACCGTTCTGCACCTGGCCGGCCATCACAAGGATCCGTTCGACCGTATGCTCATCGCCCAGGCCAGGCATGAAAGCCTGTCCATCGTCACCTACGATGCGATTTTCCAGCGCTATCTCGCCGATACGCTGATCGTTCGTCACTGAGGGTCGTGACGGTGGGTTACGCCGAAAAAAAGCGCGGCTAACCCACCCTACATTTATTTGAGGAGAAGCCCGTGTCCGTAGCGCAAGAAGTCTCGATCTCGAAGACCCCGGCCTGGCAGGCGCTTCGAGCGCATCAAGCGCGCATGGCGGACGTGCAAATGCGCGCACTGTTCGACGAAGACGCGCGACGTGCTGCGCGGTTTTCGCTGGAGGCAGCCGGGCTCTACCTCGATTACTCCAAGAACCGGATCGTCGCGGAGACCGTGCGCCTGCTGTACGACCTGGCGCACACGGCGCGGCTCGGGCATGCGATCGGGCGTATGTTCGCGGGCGAACGCATCAATACCACCGAAGGGCGGGCGGTCCTGCACACCGCCTTGCGCAATCGCGGCGCGGAGGCCGTCATCGTAGACGGCGAGGATGTCATGCCCTCGGTGCGCGCGGTGCTCGCGCGCATGCGCGCGTTCAGCGAGGCCGTGCGAAGCGGCGAGTACCGCGGCCTGAGCGGGGCGCCCTTCACGGACATCGTCAACATCGGGATCGGCGGATCGCACCTCGGACCGCTTCTGGTGACCCGCGCCCTGCGGCCGTATCAAAAGCGCGGCCCGCGCGTCCACTTCGTCTCCAACGTCGATCCCACGGACATCGCCGAGACCCTGGCCGTGGTCCCACCCCACACCACGCTCTTCGTGATCGCCTCGAAGACCTTCACCACGCAGGAGACCCTGCACAACGCCGAGACCGCGCGGCGTTGGTTCATGGCGCGCACGGGAGATGCGGCGGCGATCGGCCGCCATTTCGTCGCGGTGTCCACGAACAGGACGGCCACCGCGGCCTTCGGGATCGACCGAGAGCGCGTCTTCGGGTTCTGGGACTGGGTGGGGGGGCGCTACTCGCTGTGGTCGGCCATCGGGCTGCCCATCGTGCTCTCTCTCGGCATGGAGGTCTTCGAGCGACTCCTCGAGGGCGCGTATCGCATGGATCGGCACTTCCACGGCGCGCCGCTCGAGGCCAATCTCCCGGTCGTGCTCGGACTCTTGAGCCTCTGGTACACGGATTTCTTCGGCGCCCAGAGCCGCGCCGTGATCCCCTATGACCAGCACCTCGAATACCTGCCGGCCTATCTCCAGCAGCTCGAGATGGAGAGCAACGGCAAGGGCATGACGCTCGCCGGAGGGGCGCTCGATTACCCGAGCGCGCCGGTCGTGTGGGGCGCGCCCGGCACCAACGGGCAGCATGCCTTTTTTCAATTACTGCATCAGGGCACTTTACTCATCCCCGTCGATTTTCTGGTGGCGTTGGCGGGTCACCATCCCCCCGAGGAACAGCACGAGCTTCTGGTGGCGAACTGTATCGCCCAATCACAGGCCTTGATGCGCGGCAGGAGCGCCGCCGAGGTACGGGCCGAGATGCGCGCCCGTGGCGTCCCGGAGGCCGAGGTCGAGCGCCTCGTGCCGCACCGCGTCTGTCCCGGCAACCGGCCGAGCAACACCCTGTGCTACGAGCGCCTGAGACCGGAGACGCTCGGCGCCCTTATCGCCCTCTATGAGCACAAGACCTTCACCGAAGGCGTGATCCTCGGCATCGACTCTTTCGACCAGTGGGGGGTCGAGCTGGGCAAGACGCTGGCGGGCGAGGTGGCGGCGGGTCTCCGAGGACAGCTACCGGCCCCGGACCAAGACGGCTCGACGCGGGCGCTCATCGAGCGCTATCGGCTTCGGGCCCGCGACGTCCCCGAGCCGCCCTCCACCGGGTGACGACGGCCCGCACCTTAGGTTGCGAGCAAAAATAAGTTGGTCAATTTGATCGGCGGTTTCAACCCCCTCTAAATCTCCCCCTTCGTAAGGGGGAGACTTTTTCTCCCTTTCCCCCTACGAAGGGGGAAGGGTCGGGGTAGGGGGTTAACCGGATATGTTCAGGTTATTTTCGCTGGACCCGGCACCTTCGGGCGCGGTTTATTCGAACGACGCCTGGACGGTCTCGCGACCGCCTACGGCGTTTTCGGGCGGATCGTTTGATCGATCTGGTCCGCCAAGATCGCCGCTCCCCGCTCCGTTAGCTTCTTCAAATAGCCCTTGACCTCGACCACGAAGTCGCCCCCCACCCGCCGGGTCCTGGCGTTCACCAAACGGACCTTCAAATAAGCGAATAAGAAACTCGACTTGTGAACCCGTCCGACCGCGATCCAATCGGCCCCAAGTCGTTTGCCAAGCTCCGCCGCCACCTCAGGGTGATCGAAAAGATAACCGAAGGACACGTTCGCCCGTGCTTGAGCAGCCGGGCCGATGGCAACGGATTCATAGCCACCCTTTTTCACCAGCGCCTCCCGCAGCAACGGCGCGACGTTGGCGGTACGCGCCAGCTCTTCCGGCGTGCGGGGCAGCAAGGTCAAATCATTCAATTCGAAATCCAATACCGCGATGCGCGTATCCGCGAATGCCGGAGAGCCGAAGAGGACGCAGGACCCGAGAACGATACCGGCCAGGAAGCTCCCCGTCTGTGCGACTTCTTTCAAACCCAGGTCTCCACGCCAACCCGCCTTTCTCGCCATTGCCCCTCGCCCCCTGCCCTTTTCGAGCCGCGCCCGGCCGTCTATCCTGTCCACATGTGCGGACGCTACGCGCTGTACGCCGATCCCGAGACGCTCGCCGCCCGCTTCGAGCTGCCGCGCACGCCGGACCTTCGGCCCCGCTACAACATCGCCCCCTCCCAGGAGGTACCGGCGATCCGTCGCTCCCAGGAAGGCCGACGCGAGCTCTGCCTGCTGCGCTGGGGGCTGGTGCCGCATTGGGCCCAGGCCGAGACGACCGGCCATTCGATGATCAACGCCCGCGCCGAGACCGTGGCCACCAGGCCCGCGTTCCGCAGCGCCTTCCGTTGGCGCCGCTGTCTCATCCCCGCGGACGGATTCTATGAGTGGAGCAAGGCAGGCCGCGCCAGGCAACCCTATTTCATCCATCTAAGGGACGGCCTGCCCCTGGCCTTTGCGGGCCTCTGGGAAGAGCGGCGGGATCCCGATGGACAGGCCGTCGGATCCTGCGCCATCATCGTGACCCGCGCCAACGCCCTCCTGCAGCCCATCCACGACCGCATGCCGGTGATCCTGGAGCCGAGCGCGTACGGGCCGTGGCTCAGCACGGACTTCACCGACACGGAGCGCTTGACTCCACTCCTCGTGCCCTTCCCGCCCGAGGAGATGGAAGCCTATCCGGTCGGCATGAGGGTGAACAACCCCAGAAATGAGGGGGCGGCATGCGTGGAACGCGATGAGCTTGTTACAGCAATCTAGCTCACGTAGTCCTATGAGATTTGTTGCGACAACGCCGTTTCCAACTGCGTATTGATCTTCCTCGTTCGACAGCGCACAATCTGAACAATGTAAGTTCAGATTGTGCGACATGATCCCGCGCCACTTGGCCCCGCTCCTCAAGACCGCCGCGGCACAGTACCCCATCGTGTCCGTCACCGGCCCTCGTCAGTCCGGCAAGACGACGCTCGTGCGGGCGACATTCCCCGCGTACGATTATGTGTCGCTGGAAGCGCCGGACCATCGTGCTTTCGCGCTGGACGACCCGCGCGGCTTTCTCCGCCAGTTCGACGGACCGGTGATCCTGGATGAGGTCCAGAAAACGCCGGAGATGTTTTCTTACCTCCAAGGTGTGGTCGATGAAGAGCAAGAGCCTGGACGTTTCATCCTCACCGGATCACATAACTTCCTGTTATTGGAGAAGATCTCGCAAAGCCTGGCGGGGCGCTGCGCCATCCACCGCCTGCTCCCGCTGGCGGTGACGGAGATCGCTAGGCGTGCGCCATCCGACCCGGCGGAGATCGGCGTCACCTTGTCCCCCCGACCGCCGACACCAGGAGGACCGTGGCAGGTGATTCATCGCGGCGGGTATCCCCGCCTGCATGAGGGCGGGCTCGATCCGCACGATTGGCTGCGCAACTACTATCAGACGTATCTGGAACGCGACGTCCGCGAAGTGACCAATGTCCGCGATCCGGAGGCGTTCGCCCGCTTCGTCCGTCTCTGCGCCGGACGGTGCGGGCAACTGCTCAACCTGGTGGCCCTGGCAAACGACTGCGGTATCAGCCATACCACCGCCAAACGCTGGCTCTCGCTCCTGGAGAGCAGTTTCGTCGTCTTTCTACTCAGGCCCCATTTTCAGAACTTCAGCAAGCGGCTGGTGAAGATGCCGAAGCTGTACTTCATCGATACGGGACTGCTCTGCTATCTGCTCCGTATTCGAGACGCCCGGGAGTTGCGCACCCATGGGATGCGCGGTGCGGTGTTCGAGAACTGGGTGATCGGGGAATTGTTGAAGAATTATCACAATCGCGGCCGGGAGCCGGACCTCTATTTCTGGCGCGATTCGCGGGGAAACGAAATCGATCTGGTGCTGGACCTCGGCCAGCGGCTGCTCCCGATCGAGATCAAATCGGGAGAGACCGTCGCCGAGGATTTTTTCAAGGGGCTGGAGCATTGGCGGCGTCTTACCGGGAAAGCCGAAGCGCCGGGTGCTCTGGTCTATGGCGGCGAGCGTTCGTATCACCAGCGCGGCTTCACGGTGTACGCGTGGAATCAGTGGGGGTAGCACCCACCCGACGACAGACGGCCTCAGGAAACATATACTGGCCACGGTCTGGAACGCTTGTATTCTCTGGAAGGACATGTATCATCCCCCCTCACGGTCGAGTCGGATCTCCGACTCCCCCGATCCGGGCGAGAAGAATCCGGCCGAGCGTCATCAAGGATTTCGGTACCTTGCATTGGGCTCTGGAATTCGGGCGTCGTCCCATTGCGCCGGAGTTGGGGGTCTGGCAGGGGTAGAATTCGGAAGGTAGTAGAAAACGAACTGAAAATAGCAATCGGCTAAGGAGAAATATATGGCAGAGCCGTTTTTATCAGAGATCCGCATCATGAGCTTTGGGTTCGCGCCCAAAGGCTGGGCCCTGTGCAACGGGCAACTGCTGCCGATCAACCAGAACCAGGCCCTGTTCTCGCTCTTGGGCACGACTTTCGGCGGCGATGGGCGGGTGAACTTCGCGCTGCCGGACCTCCGCGCAAGGGCACCGATCCACGTCGGCTCGGGACACACGCTCGGCGAGCGCGGTGGCGAACAGGCCCATACGCTGTCCATTGCGGAGGTGCCGCAGCATGTCCATGTCCTGAATGGGTCGAGCGCCATCGGCAACTCGGTCAATCCACGGACACAAGCCGGGGGTAATCTCCTGGCGCAGGACCCAGGCAACGCATATACGACAAACACGGCGAACCTCGCAGCGCTGAATCCAGCAAGCGTGTCCAATGTGGGTGGCAGCCAGGCGCACCTCAACATGCAGCCTTTCTTGACTCTGAACTTCTCTATTGCGTTGCAGGGGATTTTTCCGAGCCCGAACTAGGGCAGGCTTTGGGCATGAGAATGTGGGCTTGAGGGGGAAACGATCATGGCACAACCGTATGTGGGTGAAATTCGCATGTTCGCGGGGAACTTCGCGCCAGCGGGGTGGATGTTCTGCGAGGGGCAATTGTTGCCGATCGCGGAGAATGACACGCTTTTTAACCTGATCGGGACCACCTACGGCGGCGACGGGCAGAGTACCTTCGCATTGCCCGACCTACGTGGACGGATCCCCATCCACCAGGGCAACGGCTTCATCCTGGCTGGGACCGGCGGTGCGGAGGAGATCACGCTGACGGCCGCTCAGATCCCTGCACACAGCCACGCATTGCTCGGCGCATCGGTGAATGGCTCACAGGCAAGCCCAGCAGGGGGTGTCCTGGCCAACTCGACGGTGATCGCGCCCTACGCGCCGGAGACCCCCAATGGGGCCATGGCGCCAACGGCGATAGCGCCGGTAGGAGGCAGCCAGCCACACACTAATTTTCAGCCCTATCTTTGCATCAGCTTCATTATTTCGCTGTTTGGCATTTTTCCGTCGCCAACATAGGCATAAGGGGGCGCTCTGAAGGCGCGCAAGAAAGCTGACGCTATAATTAGCCGGGACCTCCTATCTCACGTACAGAAAACTCATACCTGTCAACCCTCTTGTCGAGGAGCAAGTTATGGCCGACCCGTTTGTTGCTGAGATCAGAATTTTCCCATTCAATTTTGCCCCAAGAGGCTGGGCGTGGTGTGATGGGCAGCTCCTGCCGCTGTCGCAGAACACGGCGTTGTTTTCCTTGCTGGGCACCACGTATGGCGGTGACGGCAAGAGCAACTTCGGCTTGCCCGATCTTCGGGGCCGCGCCCCGATGCATCCCGGCCAGGGCCCCGGTCTGTCGCTGCATGACCTTGGCGAAACCGGCGGTTCAGACACCGTGACCCTGCTCGAATCAGAGATCCCTGCCCACAGCCACGCCCTGATGGCCTCGACCGAAGACGGCGTGCAGGGCTCATTCACCCCGGGCGTCACCCTTGCCAACTCCGTAGGTGGGGCGTTGTATCAGACCACAACAAACACGAATCTCGCGAGTATGAACCCCGGTACCTTGTCCCCCGCCGGCGGCGACCAGCCCCACAACAACCTGCAACCCTACCTGACCTTCTACTTCTGCATCGCGCTTCAGGGGGTCTTCCCGCCGAGGTCGTAGGACAGCCCTCGGGACCATCAAGACTACTGCTCGATACCTGCCGTTTCTCCAACACGGTAAGGGTTCCGGCCCTCCCCACTGGCCTCGGGGAGGGACCGGATGGTACGATCCGCGATCGATGAGCGGAGTACGTATGCCAACCGCGACACAGACAGCCTCGCCCCAGGTTCACGCCGTTCAACCGAGCAGTCCGGACCACTGCATTCTCCTGTCCGGCGTCCGTTGGGAAACCTACGAATCGCTCCTCGCCGACATGCAGGACAGTCATGCGGCGCACTTTGCCTATGACCAAGGAATGCTAGAAATTAGGGCGCCTTCACATGAGCACGAAAGCCTCAAACATGTCATTGCGATGCTGGTGGAATTCCTCGCCGGGGAAATGGAGATTGATATCGAAGGCGGTGGTTGGACCACATTTCGCCGCAAAGACCTGGCAAGGGGTTTCGAGCCTGATGAATGCTTCTACATCCAGCACGCGGAGCGGGTGCGCGGGAAGAAACAGATCGATCTTGCCCAAGACCCCCCACCCGATTCGACTAGCCGGACATTCCGTGAGATTTCCCAATGAAATGGCAAGACGTATGCGGCCGTCCAGACTTACAGAACCTCCCGTTCAAGATCGAGCTGGATGAGCACGGAAAGATCATCATGTCGCCGGTCAAGGTCTACCACTCGGCACTGCAGGGAGAGATCGCGGCGATGCTGCGGTCGCACAGAAAAGATGGCAGAATCCTTACTGAATGTGCCATTCAGACTCGCAAGGGGACCAAGGTCACGGACGTGTCGTGGGCTTCGGGAGAGACCTACAGAACGATAAGAGATGAGGACGAATGTCACCTAGCACCCGAGGTCTGTATCGAGGTGCTTTCTTCGAGCAACACCGAGGATGAGATTGCCGAAAAGAAAACACTCTATTTCGAGAAGGGTGCAAAAGAGGTTTGGTCGTGCGATCGAACGGGCAGGCTCGAATGCTTCAACCCAGGAGGCAAGGCAGCCAAGTCTGATTTCTTTCCCAATTTTCCCCAAACAGTCGAACTGGACATCTGAGCGACGCTTGCCCATGTCCGCCAACGTCATCATCGCACCCCGAATGCAACCGCTCGTGGTGAAGTTCGGGCCATTCGTCAAGACGATGAATGACGAGGACTTCACTGAGCTTTGTCGGTTGAATCGCGATCTGCGCATCGAGCGCACCCGCGGGGGAGATCTGATCATCCTGCCGCCCACAGGGGGAGAGACGGGCCGCCGTGGTTTCAACCTGACGGTACTGTTTGGAGAATGGGTAGAACGCGACGGCACATCCCCCCGGCGAGGGCTACCCCGCAGACGGATCTCTTCGGTCGGGCGTGAGCCCGGCACCGGAACGCGGCAGGGTCCTCAGAATTTCCGGGATATCGTCCCCACCACGGTGCCCCTGCAATTCTGCGATCCGAGTCCGCAAAAGACCTCTTCGTTCTCGGCATCCCAATAGCTGACGTCCAGCCCGAACCCCAACACCTCCTTCGAGATCCCGACGCGCCAGTCGAGATAGCTCTCGCCGTCATCACCGTCGACGTCGAGATCCGCGGGGTCCACCGCGTCCACGGTCTGGTAGCCCACGTGAAAGGCGAGACCGAAGCCGTAGGCCAGTGACATCCCGACGGTTCCGTCCACATAGACGGCATCGCCCGCCTCCAGATAGAAATCGGGCGAATAATGCACGCTCGCCGAGACCCTGGGCATGAGCGGCAGCCCCGCGAATTCATGGCTCAGACCGAGCTTGGGCTCGACATAATCCTTCTCGGGCTCCAGATCGTCCCCCGGGTAGTGGTAATACACGACACCCAGGTCCCAGGCGATCCCGGTGGCCGCAAGATCACCGCGCAAGCCACCGAACCACCGGATCTCGATCTCCCCATCCGACGTCATGGAATTGACGTTCGACGCCCAGGTGCCGAGATAGACGCCCCACGGTTCGTATCCATACTCCAAGCTCCCCTGTATGGCCGGATGATTGTCGGTCTGCGAAATCCCGCGAAACAGGTAATCGCTGGCCAGGGCGATGCCCCCGCCGACCGTGTGCTGCGAATCGTCCGATCCATAAGCTGGCACAATCCACGCTAGAGCCGCCGCGAGGTAGAGCGACGTGCACTTCATCGGATCGCCTCCCATGGTTGATCCCATCCCAATAGGACTCATTCGAACCAGTGTACCCGGTGTGCGCACAAGTGGCGAACGAGCCGCCCCATCGGTCGCTCAAGGCGGAACCCGGACGGGCCGATGTGCGCGCCCGATTCAAACACAGGCGGCATACGGCCGCGCCCGAGCGCACGGCTAGCTAGGCGAGCGCGCTCCTCCAGGACCCAGACCATGCGCTCCAAACGATATCCACTCGCTCTTATGCCGTACTGGGTCCTCGCTATCGCGATGGGCATGGTGAGCCAGGCCGCCTCCGCGGCGCGTTGTGACGTCGATGCCGACCGCGACATCGACCGCATCGACATCGTGTCGATCCGCCAGGCGGTCGGAACGCCCGCGAGTGGAGTAAACGATCCGCGCGATGCCGATGGCAACGGCCGTATCCTGCGCAACGACGAGCTCCTCTGTGCGCGCCGTTGCACGCTGCCGCTCTGTGATCTCGTATCTCCGGACTCCCCCGAGGATCCCCCCAACGTTCGCCCCGTGGCCAGGCGCGATTCTGCCCGAACGGCCGAGGACACATCGGTCCGCATCAACTTGATCGCGAACGACCGCGATCCCGATGGCCGCTTGGTGGCCAAGAGCATCAAGATCGTCACGCGGCCCAGGCACGGCCGGGTGAGGAATCACAGGAACGGGACCGTCACCTATACCCCGGCTTCCGGTTTCACGGGACGGGATCGGTTTCGATACCGGGTCCGAGACGATGATGAGGCGAGGTCACGAGCAGCCCGGGTCAGGATAATCGTGGAGCGGGGGAACCACCCCCCACTGGCCGATGCCGGTTCCGACACGAACACGACGACGGGTCTCCCGGTGACGCTGAATGGGTCCGGTTCCTCCGATCCGGATGGCGATCCGCTGGCCTTCCTGTGGCGCTTCCTGTCAGTGCCGCCGCCGAGCACCGTCACCGACGCCTCGCTCGCGAACGGGAACACCGCCGCTCCGCGCTTCACGCCCGATGTCGATGGCCCCTATGAGCTGGCACTCGAAGCCTCCGATGGCGCGATGTCGGATGTCGATACGATCGTGGTCACGGCCCGCGCGGCCAATGTGCCACCCAACGCCAACGCCGGCCCAGACGCGAGCGCCGTGGCGGGTCAACTGGTCCATCTGGACGGCCGGGGCAGCACCGATCCGGACAATGGGCCCGCGGCGCTAGGATTTCATTGGTCCTTCGCGGCGCTTCCGGCCGGAAGTTTCTTGTCCGACATCGACATCGCCGGCGCAAGCACCGCGCTCGCCTCCTTTACGCCCGATTTCGCAGGGGATTACCGTATTTCACTCGAGGTCAACGACGGCACCGACACCGGACGAGACGAGGTGCTGATCAGCGCGGCCTTGCCCAACGTGACACCCAACGCCGCTGCCGGCGCCGATCTCGTGGTGCAACTCGGCGCTGGTGCCACGCCGGATGGAGCGGCGAGCAACGATCCGGACAACGGTCCCGCGCCCTTGAGCTTCCAGTGGGCCTTCGTGAGCGTGCCCGTGGGCAGCGTGCTGACCGACGCCGATCTCGCGGGCGCGACCACGGCGGCCCCGAGCTTCACGCCCGACATCGCCGGGTTCTACGTGCTGAGGCTCGAGGTCTCGGACGGCGATCTCACGGACACCGATCAGGTGATGGTCAAGGCGAACGTCGCGCCGACGGCCGTGGACGATCCGCGTACGCTGGTGGAGAACACCAGCTTGACCGAGCCGGCGCCCGGCGTTCTGGGCAACGATACGGATGGCAACAACGACGTCCTGACGTCGGTTCTGGACAGCGGCCCGATGAATGGCACGCTGACTCTGAACGCCGACGGGTCCTTCACCTATACCCCCGGCACCGACTTCGAAGGCACGGACAGCTTTACCTACCACGCCAACGATGGTAGCGCCGACTCGAGCCCCGCCACCGTGACGATCACGGTCACGCATGCCAACGAGGCGCCGGTGGCCGTGGACGACGCCTATACGACCGACGAGGACACCCCGCTGGTCGTGGCGGCCGTACCCGGTGTCCTCGGGAACGACAGCGATTTCGAAAGCGACCCCCTGACCGCGGTCGTGGACACGGCCCCGGCCAGCGGCACGCTCACGCTGGATCCGGACGGCTCGTTCACCTATACGCCGAACCCCGACTTCAATGGCACCGACAGCTTCACCCATCACGCGAACGACGGCAGCAGCGACTCCAACGTCGCGACGGTGGCGCTCACGATCGACGTCGTGAACGACGCGCCTGCCTTCACCGTCGGTCCGAACCAGACGGTGCTGGAAGGCGTCGGGGCGCAAACCGTGGATCCCTGGGCCACGGGGATCTCGCCGGGACCCGCGAACGAATCGAGCCAGACCGTCAGCTTCAACATCACCGGCAACACCAACCCCGGCCTGTTCTCCGCCGGTCCGGCGATCTCATCTAGCGGCGTGCTGACCTATACCCCCGCGCCCACTACCTCCGGAAGCGCGACCCTCACGCTGGCGCTCTCGGACAACGGCGGGACCGCCAACGGCGGGGTGGATACCTCGGCGCCGCAGACCTTCACCATCACGGTGGACAACGTGAACGACGCGCCGTCATTTACGGTCGGCACGGATCAGACGGTACATGAAGACGCCGGACCGCAGACCGTGGATCCGTGGGCGAGCGCGATCTCCGCCGGTCCGGGCGAATCTGGCCAGACGGTCGCCTTTATCATCACCGGCAACACCAACCCGGGCCTCTTCTCGACGGGTCCCGCGATCTCCCCGGTGGGCATTCTGACCTATACGCCGGCGCCCAACGCCAACGGCAGCGCCACCGTCACGCTCGTCATTCAGGACAATGGCGGCACGGCCAACGGCGGTATCGACACCTCGGCGCCGCAGAGCTTCACGATCACGGTGAACGCCGTCAACGACGCGCCCGCCTTCAATGCAGGGCCAAACCAGACCGTGAACGAGGATCCGGGGGCACAGACCGCAAGTGGCTGGGCCACGGGGATCTCGCCGGGACCCGCCGACGAATCCGGGCAGACCGTCGGCTTCAACATCACCGGCAACAACAACCCGGGCCTGTTCTCGGCGGGTCCGGCGGTATCGCCCGGCGGGGACTTGACCTATGAACCCGCGGCCAATGCCTCGGGCGTTGCGACCATCACCCTCACCCTGTCCGACAACGGCGGCCTCGCCAACGGTGGGGCGGATACCTCGGCGCCGCAGATCTTCACGATCACCGTAAACGACATCAACGATCCGCCCGCCTTCACCGCCGGCCCCGACCAGACCGTGAATGAAGACGCCGGCGCGCAGACCGTGAACCCGTGGGCAACCGCGCTCTCCGCCGGACCCGGCGAATCGGGCCAGACGGTGGCGTTCAACATCACCGGCAACACCAACCCGAGTCTCTTCTCGGCCGGGCCTTCGGTCTCACCGACCGGCGTATTGACCTATACCCCTGCGGCCAACGCCTCGGGTAGCGCGAGCATCACCCTCGCCCTGTCCGATGACGGCGGCATCGCCAACGGCGGCGACGACACCTCGGACTCACAGAGCTTCCCGATCACGGTGAACGCCGTCAACGACGCGCCCGCCTTCACCGCCGGCCCGAACCAGACCGTCAACGAAGACGCGGGGGCTCAATCGGTGAGTGGCTGGGCCACGGGGATCTCTCCAGGACCAACGGATGAATCCGGCCAGACGGTGAGCTTCAACGTCACGGGTAACACCAACCCGAGCCTGTTCTCGGCGCCTCCATCAGTCTCGCCGAGCGGGGTTTTGAGCTATGCCCCGGCCGCCAGCGCCTTCGGCATCGCGACCATCACCCTGTCCCTCTCCGATAGCGGCGGCACCGCCAACAGTGGGATCGACACCTCGGCGGCGCAGAACTTCACCATTACGGTCAACGCCGTCAACGACGCGCCTTCCTTTACCGCCGGCGGGAGCCAGAACGTCCTCGAAGATGCAGGGCTCGTCACGGTCAATCCGTGGGCGACGGGGATCTCGCCGGGACCGGCCAACGAATCCGGCCAGACGGTCGGCTTCAACATCACCGGCAACACCAACCCCGGCTTGTTCGCCGCGGGCCCGGCAGTATCCCCGGCAGGCGTGCTGAGCTTCACCCCGGCGCCTAACGCCTTCGGGAGCGCCACCCTCACGCTGGTCCTCCAGGACAACGGCGGCACCGCGAACGGCGGGGTGGATATCTCTGGATCCCAGGGCTTCACCATCACCGTGCTTCCGGTCAACGACGCGCCGGTCGCGACCGCGAAATCGCATCAGACCCATTCCGGGATCCGCGTCACCATCGGCGCGGGGGACACCGGCCGGCTCAAGGACGGGGCGACCGACGTGGACGATCCGTTCGGCGATCTCGTGGTCAACGCGAGCTTCAGCGGCATCACTCCGGCGGGGGCCACCATCGTGCTGACCGACGCGACGACCGGCACGTTCACGTACAACCCGCCGGCCGGTTTCTCCGGCGCCGCCTCCTTCCAGTTCCAGGTCTGCGACGATGGCATTCCGACGCCGCCGGCCATGTGCAGCGCGCTCACGACAGTGAGCTTCACGATAACAGGTCCGGACCTCTGGTTCGTCGATGACAGCGCGGGCGCGGGTGGTACCGGTAGACTTACCGATCCCTTCGATGCGCTCTCCGACCTCCCCGGAGGCCGCGGCCCCGGCGATCGGATCTTCGTCTTCACCGGCACCTACGGCGGGCATACCTTGCTCACCAACGAGCAGCTCATCGGCCAGGGCAGTTCCGGCAGCTTCGACACCGTGCTCGGCGTGAGCGTGCCCGGTAACGGCACGCTCGATGGGCGACCCGCGCTCGGCGGCACGCGACCGCAGTTGAACGGCACGGTGGCCGCGGCAGCCGGCAACACCGTGCGCGGCCTCAACATCCTCACCAACGTCGGCACCGCCGTTACCGGCAACAACTTCGGCACGCTGACCGCTTCCGAGACATCGGTCACCGGCGACAACGGGGCGGCCATCAACCTGATCACCGGCAATCTCGCCGCCACCTTCACGAGGATCTCCTCGACCGGCGGCTCGGTCCCCGGCATCAACCTGTCGAACACCACCGGCACGTTCACGGTGACGGGCAATGGCGGCAGTTGCACCTCGGCGGCGACTTGCACTGGAGGTTCGATCGCCAATAAGACCGGTTCGTCCGAGGCCACCGGCACGCCCGGCGTGCGCTTGTTCAACGTGACGAACTTCCGGCTGACCCGCATGAACATCGGCGGCAACAACCACAGTGGCATTTACGGCGGCTTGGTCTCCAATCCTTCCGGGGCGATTGATGCGAGCACGATCAACGGATTCCAGCTCGATAACTGCAACATAACGGGCAATGGCGATTCTAACGTTTCCAACCCGGACGAAACAGGGGTGATCTTGTACAACCTGGTCGGGACTGCCAGCGGCGGCTCCAACCCGACGAGCATCACCAACACCACCATCAGCAACAACGCCGAGTTCCAGCTCCAGATCACCAACACCGCGAGTGCGCTGACCGACCTCCGGATGTCGGGCAACGCCATTTCAAGCACCGGCGCTTCCGGGATAGTTGGGAACCTCGTCAACTTCCTCGCACTTGGGACGGCTAACATGACGCTGAACCTCACGAGCGGAACCTTCACCGGAGCCGCACCGGCCACCGCCACCGGTCTCCAATGCGATCACTCCGGAACCAGCGGAACGGCCACGTGCAACGTATCGGGCGCCACCTTCACCAACAACAACGTCGCTACCAGCGTCTCACAGGCGCAGGGCGGCAATCTGAGGTTCAATGTCTCGAATAACACAGCGACCGGCAACCGATCGCACGGGCTGAACCTGTTTGTCGCCGCCAGCGGCACCGGGACCGTGGACGGAAGCTTTAACAATAACACCGTCGGCACGCTCAACACCGCCGGCTCCGGTTCCGATCTAGGCTTCGGCATTCGCATCCAGAACGAAGGATCCACGGGCGGGGCGCCTCCCGTGAACGTGCTCGTCAGCGGCAACACGGTTCAGGAGATGACCAGCTTCGCGGGCATCAATGTCAATCAAGGTATCGCGGCCCAGGCGGCGACCAGGGCCACGAACGCCACCATCATCAATAACGTTGTCAGGGAAGTGGACAACAGCCGCGCGATCATCGTGCAGCAGAACAACAGCACGGCCCCGGGTTCCACCTGCACGGACATCTCGGGCAACAACATGTCCAACATCGCGGGCAATATCGGAGACGGCACGAAGATCCGGTTCAGGCAGTTGGTGGGCGGGACGTTCAACGTAAGGCAGCAGGCGCCGACCGCCGCGGCCAACGCTCTGGAACTGGACGACGCCAACAGCGTCGGCGCAAACATCACCACCCCGGCGCAGATCAGCATCGGGGGAACAGCCACATTCAACGCCGGAGTGTGCCCGTTGCCATAACCGCCCAGTTGATGACAGGTAGAAGTCTCCGCGTCGTGACCACAACGAGCATGAAATGAATCTCGTGAGAATCCCAGCGCCTTGTCCCCCGCGGGCGGCGATCAGCCCCACAACAACCTCCAGCCCTACCTGACCTTCTACTTCTGCATCACGCTTCCGGGGGGGTTTTGCCGCCGCGGTCGTGAAGCAGCCACAGGGTGCGCGCTTTGCCCCGATCAGTCCCGCACGCCGCGGTTGATGGGCGGAGTACGCATGCAAACCGCGACACAGACGTGCTAAACTTCGAAAATTAGGCTTTGTAGAACACGTCGGCATGTCCAGCCCCGCCCTCGATCTGTACCAGAGACACCGCCTGACGGTGCATGATTTTCAGCGCATGGGCGAGGCCGGCATCCTCCCGATCGAGGGCCGGTTGGAGCTGATCGAGGGGGAGATCATCGCCATGGCACCGATCGGGAGCCGGCACGCGGCCATCGTTACCCGTGCCAACATGTTGTTCGTGCAGGCAGTGGATGGGCGCGCCATTGTCTCCGTTCAAAACCCCATCCTCCTCGGGGAGCACTCCGAGCCCGAGCCGGATCTGGCGCTCATCCAACCACGGGAAGATTTCTACGCGCTTGCTCTGCCGCGCGCGGACGAGGTGCTCCTGATCGTCGAGGTCGCGGATACCACCCTGCGCTACGACCGCGAGATCAAGATCCCGCTCTATGCCCGCCACGGCATCCCGGAGGTGTGGCTCATCGATGTGGAAGGCCGGACGCTTACGATATTCGAGACACCGGCGGACGGACGGTATCGCGACGAGCGCCGCATGCGGCCCTCGGGCACGCTTGCGCCCAAGGCGCTGCCGGGGGTCGAGGTGGATCTGTCGCGACTCTTCGGAATGGCTTGAGAGCGTCGCTGCCCATGTCCGCCAACGCCATCACGATGATGCAAGCGAGGTGGTCCGGGACGCGTTGCGCCTGATGGATAGACAGGACGCGGTTTACAAACTGAAGTTGGAACGCTTGCGCGAGCTGCTGATCCAAGGTGAGCAATCCGGAGACTTCACCGGTCCCATGGAGGACTTACTCCATGAAGTCGAGCGCGAGTTTCAAACCTAGCGGGCCGCGGCATTGGCCGTTTACGAGGCCAGCCGGCCCCTGGCACGCGGCCACAGGGATGGCGTAAGGTAAGGGTATCAGCCAGCACCGCCGAGACCGGCCCGTGAAACGGCCCGCCCGCCAGCCCATGACCCTCGACGAGATCGACGCGCTGGAGGACGCGACCGGCCAGCGTTATGAGCTCTGGCACGGCGAGCCGTCTTGATTGACGGTTTGGCCTCGAGCGTAACCTTGGTGGCAACGGATGCGGAAGTGGAGCTGTCGATCGAGCTCACTCATCGTCCCGAGGAACCGGGTGCGTTCACCGGCCATGACCGGTGGAACCCTGAGGCACAACCTGATCGCGCTCGGCCTATCCCGGGCAATCTATCCGCGGCTCCAGGCCGGTTACCGGGTGGTGGTGGCCAATGTCAAGCTGCGTCTCGGCGAGGCCGTGGACAGCAATGCGACCTACCCCGACGTCATGGTGGTGTGCGATCCCCTGCCGGGGAGCTATCAGACGCGACCCGTGTTGCTCGCCGAGGTACTCTCCGACAACAGCACCCGGCGCGACCGGGTGGACAAACATGCCGCCTACACCGCGCTCGAGTCGCTGGCGGCCTACCTGATCCTCTCGCAGCAGGAGGTACTGGTCGATGTCTACGCGCGCGCGGAGGGGTGGCGGCGGGTGCGCGGCGAAGGACAGGAGGGCGAGATCAGGATTGGGGCGCTCGGCCTCACCCTGCCGCTCCGCGAGGTGTATGTCGATGTGCTGCCGGATTTCGGCTATTGAGCCCGGCAAGGACGCGGCCCTGAGAACGAGGTGACGGGTCATGGCGGTCTGCGTCACCGTCCGCCCCGTCCAGCCAGACGATCTGGCGTTTCTGTTCGAGGTCTATGCCGGCACGCGTCTGGAAGAGCTGGCCGTGACGGGCTGGAGCGCCGTGGAGATCGAGGCGTTCCTGCGTAGGCAGTTTTCCGCCCAGCACGCCTATTATCGAGACCATTATCCAGACGCACAGCTCCAAATCATCCTGGCAGCCGATCGGCCAGCCGGTCGCCTGTATGTCAACCATGGCGCGGAGGAGATCCGCCTCATGGACCTCGCCCTCCTGCCGGCCTACCGCGGCCGGGGGATCGGCTCATCGCTCCTCCATGGGCTCCTGGCCGAAGGGCAACGGACCGGAAAACCCGTCACCATCCATGTCGAGAAGCAAAACCGCGCCCTGCGACTCTATGAGCGATTGGGCTTCGAGAGGATCGCCGACCGCGGCGTGTATTGGTTCCTGGAATGGCGCCCCCCTCCCCCCGATTAGGTGAATAGCCCCGTGAAGGGCTCGGTAGCTGAACCGGCGACCGACCGGATCGGCATCGCACCATGGGCGACCAATCCCCGCACCTGCCCTCACTGTCTTGGTGCGAAACGCACCGCCCCGCGGGAAGGTGGAAGGCCCCCGCCCCGCACGCGTCGTCGAAGATACCGGCAAAATACGCTCGTGGTCCCGCTATTGCGAAGCGCGAGTAACGCACTGCTTGGGCAGGGCGCGGCGCCTCGCCCACGCCGGGCGATGGCGCAAACCGCAAAGACGCGGTCCTTTACCGTGGCAACGATGCCCTTCCAACCGGCCGTTCCGGATTCAGTTCCAAGACAGGAAGGTTATGACGCGCCTCGGTTTATTGCAGAAGCATCGCACCCCTTTATCCATCACCGTATTGATCATCATGGGCTTCGCCGCCATGGGGGATCGGGTTCACGCCGAACAAAGCATCGTGGATGCCTTGACGAGCGGCAAGGTCGATCTGTATTTACGTTATCGCTTCGAGTTCGTGGACGACGATAATTGCGTTGTTTCGGGCTGCCCGCCGACGAACGATCAGCCGCTCGACGCAGCCTATGCCTCGACGCTGCGCACCGCGCTGGGCTATTCCACGGGACTCTTCTACGACTTCGGGGCCTACGTGCAGCTCGAAGACGTGCGCGTCGTGGGGAACGACACCTACAACGACGGCGGCTCGAACGGCGTGGTCGACAAGGCCGTGGTCGTGGACCCGGAAGGGACCGAGATCAACCAGGCCAACCTGCGCTACCGCGGCATTCCCAAGACCACGCTCAAGCTCGGCCGCCAGGAGATCGAGCATCGCCAGGCACCCCTGCACCGCTGGATCGGAAATATACTCTGGCGGCAGAACTGGCAGAGCTTCGATGCCTTCCGGGTGACGAGCGATTATGTTCCCGCCACGGTCTTGGACTATTCCTACGTATGGAACACGAACCGCATCTTCGGGGAGGACAACCCGCTGCCGGATCGCAGCGACTTCCGCATGGACAGCTATTTCCTGCGCGCCGTGTATTCCGGATTCCCGCTCGGAAAGGTCGAGCCGTATGCCTATCTCCTCGACTTCGAGAGTACTACCTCCGCCGGATTGTCCACGCAGACCTATGGCCTGCGCTTCGAGGGGGCCTATGACATCATCACCTATCCGGTGAAGATCCTTTATACGGCGGAGTACGCCAATCAATCCGACTATGGCGACAACCCGGCGGACATCAACGTCAATTATTTCCTGGGCGAGGCCGGTTTCACCTACAGCTTCGTCGATCTCCCCATCGAGTTGGTCACGGTCAAGGGCAGCTTCGAGGTGCTCGAAGGCGATGGCTGCTCGAACCCCGCGCCGGTAACCGGGAGCTGCGGCGGCCGGCTGGCGAGGGCACTACAAACGCCGCTCGGGACCAATCACGCCTTCCAGGGCTGGGCGGACCGCTTCCTCACGACCCCCGCCGACGGCATCGAGGACGCCTTCGTGACTCTCAACCTGCGGGTCTACGGCACCAACTTCCTCGCCGTGTGGCACAGCCTGATGGCCAACGACGCGGATTACGACTACGGCACGGAGTGGAACCTGCTGCTCGAAAGACCGATCGGCAACCACTTCCTGGCCGGCGTCAAGTATGCCTACTATGACGCCAGCGGCGATGCGCTGAACCGCGCCCGCAACCGCATCTCGGGACAGGCCTTCGATCTGGAGAAGGCCTGGGCATATGTTCAATTCAAGTTTTAGGGCAATTCCAGTGTCGTGCGGGATGGAGGGTTCGCATCGATGACAGACGCCGGAAAACACCTGCGGGTCATGGTCGTGGACGAGTGCAGCGATCGCGCGCTCCTCGTGCAGCGATCGCTCGCCGCCTGTGGCCATGAGGTCGTGGCCCGGCTGAGTAGCGGCGCGGGCCTGCGCGAAGAGGTCATGAGGACCGAGCCCGATGTCATCATCATCGATGTCGATTCACCCGACCGCGACATCCTGGAGGGCATGCACGCCATCAACCGCGACCATCCCCGGCCCATCGTCGTGTTCGCCAACGACTGCGACAGCGCGACCATCGAGACGGCGGTGCGCGCCGGGGTCAGCGCCTATGTGGTCGATGGCCTGAACGAGCAGCGCGTGATGCCGATCCTGGAGGTCGCCATCGCGCGCTTTCGGGAGTTTCAGGCCATGCGCCGCGAGTTGGCCGAGGCCAGGCAGAGCCTCGCGGAACGCAAGCTGGTCGAGCGCGCCAAGGGGCTCCTGATGCAACAGTCCCGTCTCGATGAAAACACGGCCTATTCGGCCATGCGTAAGATGGCGATGGACAGAAACCTGCGGATGGCCGACCTCGCCCGGAGCCTCATCGCGGCCTCCGAGCTCCTCACTTCCCCCATGGACCAGCGCGACGCCGCACGAGGGCACCCGCAAGGCCCGTAACGGCACCAAGGAAGGCCCGCGCCGCGGCCATCGGAGTGAGCATGGCATTCTCATCGTTTCCGG
>JBOIDT010000011.1:0-42769 GCA_050740755.1 Gammaproteobacteria bacterium | reverse complement strand
TCAACCATATCATCGCATATCGCCCACCTCCCGGCGCCCCGCTTGGCCCTTCCTCGCCACCACCCAACCTTCCCTAGGCCAGGCAGTCGGCATGATGTGTAAAGTAGAATGACCAGTCCCCAGCGATCCAAACCAGCGCGGCGAATATCCGAGTCACGACGGGAGGATAGGCAATTCAACGCGACATCGCAAGGCGAGTGCCGCGGGGTGGCTCGCCGGCGCGCGACGGCGGGATCTTGGTCGGAACCTACCTCACCGCCCTGCCCGCAACTCGGCATACCGGAAGCAGCCCACGATGTGGTCGTTCACCAGCCCGGTCGCCTGCATGTGGGCATAGCAGATGGTCGGGCCGACGAATCGGAATCCACGCTGCTTGAGGTCTCGGCTGAGCGCTTCGGATTCAGGGCTCTTGGCCGGTAGCTCGGTCACGGTGCGCCAGGCGTTTTGTCTTGGCTTGCCGTCCACGAATCGCCAGAGGTAGGCGTCGAAGCGCCCGAACGCCTCCTGTACGGCCAGGAATGCCTGGGCGTTCAGGACGGCCGACTCGATCTTATTGCGATTGCGGATGATCCCGGGGTCGTTGCAGAGCGCGGCGATCTTGCGTTCGCCGTAACGAGCCACCTTTTCGGGATCGAAGTCGTCGAAGGCGACACGATAGCTTGCCCGCTTCCGCAGGACCGTCCTCCAGCTCAGGCCGGCCTGTGCGGACTCCAGCACCAGGAACTCGAACTGGGTCCGGTCGTCGTGGACCGGCACGCCCCACTCCTTATCGTGGTAATCGACGTAAAGCGGATCCGTGTTCGACCAGCCGCAGCGCGTGAATGGGGGAGACCTGTCGGGCGGTGTCATGGGCGCCGGTCCCTAGCGGTCCTTGGCGCCGGTCTCAGGCGTGCCGCCCAGGCGTTCGATCTCCTCGACAAAGGCCTGGACATCCTCGAAGCGCCGGTACACCGAGGCAAAGCGCACGTAGGCCACGGCATCGAGCCGCCGCAGCGCCGCCATCACCAGATCACCCATCAGGCGCGAGCGCACCTCGCGCTCGCCCAAGGCGCGCAGGTAGCGTTTGATGTCGGCGATCGATGCTTCGACGTCTTCGAGGGCGACCGGGCGTTTCTCGATGGCCCGGAGCATCCCGGCCCGCAGCTTGTCTTCGATGAAGGGCTCACGACGTCCGTCCGATTTGATCACGCGCGGTAGACTCAACTCCGCGGCCTCGTAGGTCGTGAACCGTTCCTGACAGGCCGTGCACTCACGCCGGCGGCGCACCCGTTCGCCGTCCTCGGCCAGACGCGAGTCGATGACGCGGGTGTCCGGCTCCGAGCAGAAGGGACAGCGCATCGGCGCGTCGACTATCTTTCGGAACTGACCAAAGCGGGGGCCGGATCAGGCGCGAGGCGCCCGGGCGGGAACGGTGCGGGTCCGTCTCAGCGACCGTAGACCGGGAATCTCCGGCACAGATCGGCGACCTCGCCACGGATGCGTTCGTTGAGGCGATCGTCCTCGATGTTCGCGATGATGTCGCAGATCCAGCCGGCGATCTGGCGGCACTCGGGTTCTTTGAAGCCGCGCGTGGTGGCGGCCGGCGATCCGATCCGGATGCCGCTGGTCACGAACGGCGGCTGCGGGTCGTTGGGCACCGCGTTCTTGTTGACCGTGATGTGGGCGCGCCCCAGGGCGGCGTCGAGTGCCTTGCCGGTCAGCCCTTGCTTGACCAGATCCACGAGGAACAGGTGGTTGTCGGTGCCCCCGGACACGATCTTGATACCGCGATCGAGGAATACCCGGCACATCGCCCGTGCGTTCTTGATGACCTGTTCGGAGTAGGCCTTGAATTCCGGCTGCATCGCTTCCCGGAAGGCCACCGCCTTGCCGGCGATGACGTGCATGAGGGGGCCGCCCTGATAGCCGGGAAAGACGATGAAGTTGATTTTTTTTTCGATGTCGGGGTTGGTGCGTCCCATGATCAGCCCGGAACGCGGTCCGCGCAGGGTCTTGTGCGTGGTCGTCGTCGTGACGTCGGCGATGTCGATGGGGCTCGGATAGAGCCCGGCGACCACGAGCCCCGCGACATGGGCGATGTCGGCGATGAGATAGGCCCCGACCCGGTCGGCGATGTCCCGGAAGCGCTGCCAGTCGAGCACCCGCGAGTAGGCCGAAAAACCGGTCATGATGAGCTTGGGTTTGTGCTGAAGCGCGAGCCTTTCCGCCTCATCGTAGTCGATCTCCCCGGTCTCGGGGTTCAGCCCGTATTGCACTGCCTTGTAGATCCTGCCGGAGACGTTGACGCTCGCCCCATGGGTCAGGTGCCCGCCGTGCGCCAGGCTCATGCCCATGATGGGGTCGCCGGGATCGATCAAGGCGAGGTAGACGGCCCCGTTGGCCTGCGAGCCGGAATGCGGTTGGACATTGGCGAAGCCGGCGCCGAAGAGTTGCTTGGCGCGATCGATCGCGAGCTGCTCCACCACGTCCACGTGCTCGCAGCCCCCGTAATAACGCTTGCCGGGATAGCCCTCCGCGTACTTGTTGGTGAGGACCGAGCCCTGGGCCTCCAGCACCCTCGGGCTCACGTAGTTTTCCGAGGCGATGAGCTCGATGTGGTCTTCCTGGCGCCGGCGCTCTCCTTCCATGGCCCGCGACAGATCATCATCGAATCCCGCGATAGTCATTGCTCTTGTGAACATAACTCAACTCCACTGGCCAAATAATTAATTAGACTGACCGCTGTAAAAGCCTAACCAAACCTATTGAAGTTTTCAGGACACCTCCAAGTCCTGCCCTTCCGGGACAGGCACCGTCTTTTCTCCCTCTCCCTCCGGGAGAGGGTTGGGGTGAGGGGATCGAAATAATCGACGCATGTGTCGGTCTTGGGCCAGTAGGTAGAGAAAGTAGATCTATGCTACCTGTTGCTCTTGCTCAGCAAGTTTCTGTTGTAGCCAAAGATTCACCAATGTCTCGACTTTCACGCCACGCTTGTGCGCCTGTTGCTCAATTTCACTGAATAACTCCACCTCAATCGGCACAGTGCATGTCACCTCGAACTTGACATCTGGCGCCGCTGTATCGAAGTCGGTGAAGTCATGATTGTCCCAGAACTCACCGATTTTGTCGTCGGCATCCGCTTTAGAAATACTGCTCAGTTTATTTTCGTCCATAGGCTCTGCGCTCCTTGCCGCTCATGTCGCGCGCACTGATGATAATTGCTGTCTTGGTGGTTGGCTTGTAAATGATAAAGACCGATAAGTATCTGCCGCCGAACGTCTGCCCAAATGCAGCATAGACATCTTCACCTTCTGTGTGGCCTTTTTCAGCAAAACGGAAGCGGGGCTTATTGAACACGACTTGGCGGGCCTCTTGGCAAGTGACATTATGCTTCGAATCGAGTTTTTCTTCAATGTGGTCAGGGCATACAACGTATTCAATTTGCATGGGACAAGCATAGCACTGTACTGTCTGGTGCCAACTTGCCACCGAGGGGGTTGTCCAGAGGCAGTTGCGCTAAAGTGGCCCAACGTCTCGCATCACCCGGCCCGCGCCGAGCCGGCCAGGGTGCATGCGTTTGTTGGGCGTCAATCAGCAACGTAAAGCGGACTGCCAAAAGCGAGCCTTTCCCCACGTGAATTAGCGTGAAATAACACAGATCCCAGACGACAAAAAACCTCGCAGCCAAAGCCACGATTTTTGAATTATTTCATAATCAGGGGCGCTGCGTCATCGAATCATGAAAGTTAGTCTTGTGTGACCCAAAACAAGATGAAGCCCAACATTGGCTATACGCGGATCTAACCGGCCTCGACGAACGCGCGCAGCACGCCGCTCCAGGCCGCGGCGATGTTGTCGTGATTGTACCCGCCGCCGCCCATGCCCAGGATGCGGCCCTCGCAGTAGCGGTCGGCCAGCGCGCACAGGCGCGCCGCGGCGTAGGCGTGGCACCCCGGGGAATACTGCAGGTGGGTGAGCGGGTCCCCGGCCACGCTGTCGGCCCCGCACTGGAACAGGATGAAGCCCGGCTTTGCCAGATGAGCCTCGATATGGGCCTCTACCCGGGGCCAGGCGGATCGGAAGGCGGCCTCATCCGAGTACGGCGGCATGGGGACGTTGAGCTTGGTCCCGAGCGCCGGGCCGCGTCCGGTCTCCTCGGCGGCGCCGGTGCCGGGATACAGGAAGCGTCCGTCCTCGTGCAGATCGGCGTAGACGACGGCCGGGTCGTCCTCGAAGTCGTAGTAGACCCCGTCGCCGTGATGGGCGTCGATATCGACGTAGGCGATCGAGCCCAGGCGGTAATCCGCCTTCAAGACCTCGATCGCGATCCCGCAGTCGTTGAACACACAGAAGCCGCCCGCCCGGTCGCGGCGCGCGTGGTGCAACCCGGCGATGGGCACGAAGGCGCGCCGGGAGTCCCCCCGCATCAGCCGATGCACGGCGTCCACCGTGCTGCCCGCGACCGCCGCGGCGGCATCGTAGGCCCCCGGGAAAGCGGGGGTATCGCCGTAGTCCAGATAACCCTCTCCGGTCTTTGATTGTCGCATGACGCGCTCGACATAGGCCGAGGTATGGAAGCGCTCGATGGTCGCGCGATCCGCGATCGCCGGTTCGCGCCGCTCTACCCGCGGGAGTACGCCGGCACTCGCGGCGCCCTCCTCGAAGCTCCGCATGCGCCCGGTGTCGAACGGATGTCCCCCCCCGAATCCGTAACGCCCCAGGGCCTCGCCGAGGTACACACAGACCGCTTGCTGTTTCATGGCCAGTCAATCAGCGTTCGACGGTAGGGAGGTCCGGACCCGCGCGGCGTCCGCCGCGGGACCGAGGATTCTGCGGTCCATTGTACCCCCGATTCCGCCACCCCGACTCGGGGGCCCCGTGCGTCCAGGATCGCATCGCAGAGGCCGCTAAGCGCATTCATGCCTACAGAGTGCGAGCCGATGAGCGGCGTGCTCGGCCGCTTCGAATCGATCAACCGGGCACGCCTGCAGCGGATCCGCGAGGCCTTGAGGCCCGAGCAGGTCCGATTCTTCGACGTCCTGCCGCTGCTCTTCCACGTCAACCGTCCCGGCCTGCCGGGATACGTGTCGCGCGAGACCCCCGCCGGGATCCAGCGCTTCTCCCCCGGCCCCGAGGCCATGGACGCGGCGCTGCACCTGTTCCGCGGCGCCATCGGAGCGGGCCAGGCCGGAACCCCCGATGCGCTTCTGGCGATCTATTGCCTGGGGAGCCTGGGCAGCATCGCCCACTGCCCAGAGAGCGACCTCGACGTGTGGGTCTGCCACGAGCCCGGAATCGAGGCGCGACGGCTCGCGGAGCTCAACGCCAAGGCACGGGTGATCGAACAGTGGGCCCAGGGGCTCGGTCTGGAGGTGCATTTCTTCCTCATCGACCCCGAGCGCTTCCGCGCCGGCCAGCACGCGCGACTGAGCGCGGAGTGCAGCGGCAACGCCCAGCATTACCTCTTGCTCGACGAGTTTTATCGATCGAGCGTGGTGCTGGCGGGCCTGTGCCCGATGTGGTGGAGGGTGCCGCCGGCCGAAGAGCACCGCTACGCCGAGCACGTGGCCGGCTTGCACGTCAGGCAGCCGGACATGCCCGGTGTCGATCTCGGGGGCCTGGGCGAGGTCCCACGGGAGGAATTCGCCGGCGCGGCCCTGTGGCAACTCGGCAAGGTCATCGACTCCCCGTATAAATCCGTTCTAAAGCTGTTGCTCCTGGAAGCCTACGCCGGCAAATATCCCCGGCCCGATCTCCTCGCCATGCGTTACAAGGCGTGTATCTATGGGGGGGAGGTCGATGCCGAGGCCCTCGATCCGTATTGGCTCTTGTACCGCCGGGTCGAAGAGTACCTCGAAGGGCTGGCCGATGGGCCTCGATTGGCGCTGGCCCGGCGCTGCCTGTACTTCAAGGCGCAAGAGGCGCAACGCCATCTCCCCACGCAGGTGGCCCGGGCCTGGCGGGGACGCTTCATCGCGGGGCTCAGCCGGCAATGGGGCTGGTCGGGCGAGGACACCGCGAGGCTCGCAGAGCGGGATCGATGGGGCTTCGATCGGGTGAGCGCGGAATGGCGGGAGATCGTCGACTCCTCGAGGACGAGCTGCCGGGTCCTGGCCGAGTTCGCCCGGCCGCTCGGCGGGCGCTCGTCCGTCACGGCCGAGGAGATCACGGCCCTGGGACGGCGCCTGCACGCCGCCTTCGAACGGCGTCCCGGCAAGTTCACGCTCCTCGGGCCGGGGACCCGATGGGGGAACGTCGAAGACGACTTGTGCCTGCACCGCTATCCGGACCCCACCGAGTCGTGGGGACTGTCGCGTGGCGCGGAGGTAATAAATCCGGAGGCCCTGGTCAGGACCGGCGAGGCCCCCGGCCAGCTCATCGCCTGGGCGGTCCTCAACGGGCTCTCTGCATCGCACACGCGCTGGTGCGTAGACGCCAGGGCAGGGGAAAAACTGCCCCGCTCCGACCTCGAGACGATGCGGGGCTTTATCGAACGGGGGCTCGCGCGCGGTGCCAAACCCGAAACCACCGATCTCATCGCAGCGCCGAGGCTCACGAGCGCCGTGGTCATGGTCAGGGTAGAGAGGGTGCCGGCGGGCGCGGAGCGAGACCGGCCGGAGGGCGAACCCACGCCTTGGAGCCGCTACCGGGTGTCGTTCGCAGAGCTGATCCTGGTGACGAGTTGGGGGGAGCGGCTGGGCCTGCATTTTCGCGGGGACACGGCCCTGATGCGCTGCCTGTGCGAGTACCTGGCCTGGCCCTCGGGACGAGCCGATCGTGTGCCGATCGAGGTGCTGGTCTACGGTGATGCCCGGGCAGACGCCCAAGGGCTCGCCGGACACTTCGAGCGGCTCATGGGCGAGGCGGTGACCGCCGTGCGCGGCGCGCCCGGCGATGCCTGCCGCTACGTGCTCGCCTGGGGCAGCGGGTACTGCGTCCTGGAGGCGCGGGGCGCTACCTGGCACGCGGAGGCCGTCGAGTCCCATGCCGCCTTGTTGCGCTATCTCGGCCACCCCCTCCCGGTGTTCACCCGGACGTTGGTGCAAAGAGGGGCCCTGGCGTCTGGACCGCTGCCGCTGGTGCTGGCCGAGAACCAGGCCGGCGTGGTACAGGTGTTTCTGGCCGCCATGCGCGGGCGTACCCTGGTCTTGGTCCTCGACGAGCACGGGGCGCTGTTCCACGCAGACGCCGAGATCGATGACGGCCATGCGTTCCTGGGGCGCTACCGTCGTTTCCTGCACACGGTGCTCGGCCGCGCTCCGGCCTCGGCCGGCGCCGGGTCGCCCGTGCATTTTTATACCGTCGGCGGGGCGGGGGAGCCGGACAGCGTACGGCGTCTCTCCGAGCTCCCCGAAGGGGGGGAGGGCGCTTACCTCTTGCGTGCCCTCGGGACCCGGCACCCCGGCGCCGGCCGGGCGTTCACGCTCCGGTGCTGCGGCCGCGAGTTCTCCGAGCCGGCGCAGGGGCCCTCCGCTTACCGGGAGGCGGCCCTGCACCTCATCGATGTGCATGGCGATGCCGGGGTCTGTCCCGTCGATGTGACCGATATCGAACTGTCGGCAGCGCGTTCGGGCCATGATAATGAAAGGGATGGCGCGCCCCCTCCCATCATCCCCCTGCTGCGATACAAGACCACGGTCGAGGGGCGCCTGAACGAGGCCGTGCGCCGGCTGCGGGCGGAGCGCTGACGAGGCATCGAGTCACGCTGTATATAATACGGGCCGAGATAAGGCGGGCATCCCGGGGAACACGGTTGCACAGGCGATGTCGGAAGCGGAACGATTGATGGCGCGGGCCGAGTCGCTCATGACGCGCCTGGAGGGGGTGCTGGGCCCGCCCGCGCAGGAGCTCGATTGGGCCGAGGCACGGGCCTTCCGCTGGCAGCGCGGCGAGGGCCGGCGCGGAGCGCTGCGGGCCCTGTCCTATGTGTCTGCCGTACGACTGGAAGACCTCCGTTGCATCGATCGCCAGAAACAGGCGCTCGATCGCAACACACGCCAGTATCTGGCCGGGTTTCCGGCCAATCATGCGCTGCTCTGGGGCCCGCGCGGGACGGGCAAGTCGTCGCTGGTCAAGGCCCTGATCCACGAGTACGCCGGCCTGGGGCTGCGCTTCGTCGAGGTCGGGCGCGAGGCCCTGGTGGACCTCTTCCCGATCTTCGAGACCCTGCACGGGCGGCCCGAGCGCTTCATCCTCTACTGCGACGATCTGTCCTTCGAGCCCCACGACCCCAATTGCCGGGCCCTCAAGACCGCCCTCGACGGCTCGCTCGGCTCTGCGCCCGAGAACGTGCTCGTGTACGCGACCTCGAACCGCCGCCACCTGGTCCCGGAGCGCATGGAAGACAATCTGGCGGGTTACCGTGAAGACGGGGAGTTGCACCCTGGCGAGGCGGTCGAAGAACGCATCTCGCTGTCGGAGCGCTTCGGCTTGTGGCTGGCGTTCCACCCTCTGCGGCAGGACGAGTACCTGGAGATCGTATCCCATTGGATCGGGCAACTCGGTGTGTCGGAGGGCGATCCTTCCGCGATGCGGGGCGAGGCCCTGCGCTGGGCCCTGGCGCACGGCTCGCGCAGCGGCCGCTCGGCCTTCCAGTTCGCACGCGATCGGGTGGGGCAGGAAAGGCTCAGGCGGCAAGGGCCTGAGAGTTTGTGAAAAAATCTGCTGCGCTCGGGATCTCGCGTTCCGGCGGTGCTCGGAATCCTCATGTATTTCAATATACACTCCGGTTCCTGCGCTCCGGCGGAACGCGACCTCCCTTCGCTCGCGACGGTTTTTTCACAAACTCTCAGTGACCGTGGATCCCGCGGGATCCCTGGTGGAAGAGGTGAGCGCGGTCCTGTCCGCGGCCGAGCGACTGTTCGGCCCGGCGGAGGTCGAGGCGGCACTGGGCCGTATGGCGGCGGAGATCGGCACGGAGCTCGCCGATCGGGATCCCGTGGTCCTGTGCGCCATGGTGGGCGGGATGATCCCGACCGGCCTGTTGTTGCCCCGGCTCGGCTTTCCCGTGGAGGTCGATTATCTCCACGTCACGCGCTACCGCGGCCAGACCTCCGGGGGGACGCTGTCCTGGCAGAGGCGCCCGGATGAGCGGATCCGGGGCCGCACGGTCCTGATCGTCGATGATGTCCTGGATGAGGGCCACACGCTCCGCGCCATGGTGGAGGCGTGCCTGGAGAGAGGCGCTAGCGCCGTCTACAGCGCGGTCCTGGTCGTCAAGGCGGTGCCGCGCGCTGCGGGATCGCCGCGGGCCGATTTCGCGGGCCTCCTGGCCGACGACCGTTACCTCTTCGGCTACGGTATGGACTACAAGAACTACCTGCGCAACGCCGCCGGCATCTACGCCCTGGGATCGTGACGGAGCTGGCGATCATCGGCGGGACCGGGCTTCGCACCCTGAGCGGTCTCGAGATCGCCCGGCGGGTGGTCAAGCAAACGCCCTACGGTGAGCCGTCCTGCCCGCTCGTCTACGGGACGTATTGCGGCAAAGAGGTGGTGTTCATGGCCCGCCACGGCGTCGCCCATGCGATCCCGCCTCACCAGGTGAACTACCGCGCCAACCTCTGGGCCCTCAAGCACCTCGGCATCCATCACGTGATCAGCATCAATGCCGTCGGGGGAATACACCCGGATCTCGCGCCGGGGCGCATCGCCTTCCCGCATCAGATCATCGACTACACGTGGTCGCGCCCGCATACCTTCTTCGAGGGCCGCCTGAGTCAGGTGACCCACATCGACTTCACCGAGCCCTACTGCGAGACCCTGCGCGGGGTGCTGATCGGGGCCGCCGAGGAGGCCGGATTGGAGGCCTGGCCACGGGGAGTCTACGGGGCGAGCCAGGGGCCGCGCCTCGAGACGGCCGCCGAGATCGACCGCATGGCGCGCGACGGCTGCGACATGGTCGGCATGACCGGCATGCCCGAGGCGGCCCTGGCACGTGAGCTCGGGATGTGTTACGCGAGCTGCGCGGTCGTGGCCAACTGGGCCGCCGGCCGCGCGGAAGAGGCGCTCACCATCGGGCTCATCGAGGCCAATGTCAAGGTCGGGATGCACAAGGTCCGCCGCTTGCTTGAGCACGCCATTCCCCTCGTGTGAGGGTGGGCTGTCGTGGCCCGCCGGCGTAGAGGAAGCGGAACGTAGGGGCGCACTCGTGCGCCCTCTTGGGGCCTCGGGGACCCGCGTGGACCGGGGTCTGGGTTGACATCACGCTATCGAGGGGCTATCTACGTAGTAGCCCCGTTTCAACGAGGATGGAGGTATCCATGAATACAGTATCGAATCGATCGGATCTCTGCCGCGCGCTGGTGCTCGCGGTCGGTGTGGCCCTATCCCCCGGCTCGGCGGTGGCCGAGGAAAGCGCGGGCGACCCCTGGTACGGCGGCGACGAGCAGCAGTACGGGGAACGCGGCCATTCCGCCTATGCCAAGCCGGCGCACGACGCCGACTACATGGTCGCGGACGGGTTGATCGCGCGTCCGCTCGGGATTGCATCGACCATCATCGGGACGGGTCTATTCATCGTGACCCTGCCTTTCAGCCTCATCGGAGGCAACGTGGACGAAGCGGGGCAGGTGCTGGTCCAGGAGCCGGCGACCTACACCTTCGGGCGCTGTCTGGGATGCTTCTGAGGGCGATACCCCGGACGGTAACGGATCGCGCTTTTTGATCCCCTCACCGCGGCCCTGTCCATCCGCAGAAAGCGCGGACAGAGGAGGAAGATCTCCGGCCCCTCCCCCTGCGTAGTGGGGGAGGGCGAGGGTGGGTGTTAACGCCCGTTCCGGCGGCTACGCCCTGTCTTTGAGTCAAAAGAACGACTTGAGAACCAGCGCAACGACGCCGCCGATGAGCATGCCGAGCATAAACTTGATGAGCTTGAATTCCAAATCGTGCTCGATCAGTTTGCGCTCGATGCGTTCCGAATCGCTATGCGAAGCGAGGCTCGAATCGAGCGCCTCGGCGAAAACCTCGCGCTGGGCCTCGGCGAAGGCCTTGGCCTGGGCCTCGGGGACCCCGGCGGCCTTGAGTCGTTCGACGAACTTCAGGGTATCGAACGTCACCGTCGCCATGCCCTCAGTATAGCATTGCGTCAGCGTCACCTCGCCGGGCCCCCACCCCACCCTCCCCCGTCCGCGAAAAGCGCGGACAGGGGAGGGGGTTTCCGGTTCCCTCCCCTGCGCAGCGGAGAAGCCCTGAAAATCCCCTCCCCTGCGCAGCGGGGGAGGGTCAGGGTGGGGGTAAAGGCGCCGCGGCCGGAAACAAGCCTGGTCAGCGCATGGAGGCCTGGCCCCCACCCCTCCCTCCCCCGTCCGCGAAAAGCGCGGACAGGGGAGGGGGATCGCGGGTTCCCTCCCCTGCGTAGCGGGGGAGGGTCAGGGTGGGGGTAAAGGCGCCGCGGCCGCAAACAAGCCTGGTCAGCGCATGGAGGCCTGGCCCCCGCCCCTCCCTCCCCCGTCCGCGAAAAGCGCGGACAGGGGAGGGGGTTGCCGATGCCCTCCCCTGCGTAGCGGGGGAGGGTCAGGGTGGGGGTAACCCCTCCCCGAAGCTGACGCACCTCGTCAACAAGCTGACGCGCCGCGTCAACTCCGCCGCCCGTTTCGCCCGTATCCA
The DNA here is from genome assembly GCA_050740755.1 of Gammaproteobacteria bacterium. Classification (GTDB taxonomy): domain Bacteria; phylum Pseudomonadota; class Gammaproteobacteria; order JACCXJ01; family JACCXJ01; genus JACCXJ01. The sequence goes on along the minus strand of JBOIDT010000011.1, from coordinate 31,183 downwards.
CAAGGCCCCACGCCCCGCACGCGCTTCCATCCCGCCCATTCCGGCATTCCGCCTGGCTCCCAGGCAAGCTGGCACACCCGCTGCACTGAGGCCCGGTGCCGCCGCTAAACGACCGCGGGCGGCAGGGATGATGCCCGGTCGTGTAGCTCAAGTTCGATCGTCACGTTCCGACACAGTCCAGGGCCATCGGACCACCCAACACAGTTCAATCTCAATAGGAGAGTTATCCATGAAGAAGTTCCAGCAAGGTTTCACATTGATCGAGTTGATGATCGTCGTGGCGATCATCGGTATCTTGGCGGCGGTTGCGATTCCGGCGTATCAGGATTATACCGTCCGCTCTAAGGTGACCGAGGGGCTAAGCCTCGCAGCTGCCGCGAAGGTAGCTGTAGCAGAAACGTGGCAGTCGGATGGCTCCCTCGTTAATGTCGCTGCAGCGTATACCTTTACCCCGACCAAATTTGTGTCTGGTATAGCGATTAGTGCCGCTGCCCCGATTGGCGAAATCGCGGTCACCTATGATGTCACTGCGGCTGGTATTCCTCAGCTCACTGGTGCCAACCTCATGTACCTAACTCCCCTTATTGCCGCTGCCCCACTTGTCGCCGGCGCTGCCGGGGCAATGGATTGGGATTGTAGGGCGGCGGGCTCAAACGGTCCCGGAACTATCGGGACGGTCCTGAGTCGTTATGCGCCGGCTCAATGCCGTCAGTAAGTAAACGCACCGTGCGCCCCGCGCACCGACCTGAAAAGCCCCTCCCCGCGAGGGGCTTTTCTCTTACTGGATAGGTCATCGACCCCTGGGTTACGCTGCGCTTCACCCAGGCTACGATCGGTCTGGCCACGGGTGGCCAACTCACCCACGCAGTGTCCTCAATACACCGCGTCGTTGGTCTCGGCTCACTGCCACGAGCATGGGCCGCAGGGCCTGACAACGGGGACTATGGCGAATGATATGCGGGTTGCGCTCGAAATGATGCGCGGTGGGACCCTGGGTTACGCTTCGCTTCACCGGGGCTACGAATCGGATGCCTGGGTCACGCGTCGTTTCACCCAGGCCGGATGATCCGAGTACTCACCCTCACGACGAGCAAACCAGATGGAACAAGCGCTTTCACGAACTCTTGATCTGACCGAGCCCCGACACCGGGTGCGCAGGACGCTCACGCGCTGGAAGGCTGCCGCCATCCACCTCGGGATCTGCGCGCTCATCGCGGTCGCGGTGTTCGCCTGCATGGCCTTCCTCTGGTATCCCTGGCCCTATTTCGAGGCCGTCGGCGGGGCGAAGCTCGCGCTGATCCTCATCGGCGTCGATGTCGTGATCGGCCCGCTCATCACCCTCATCATCTACAACCCGAAGAAGAAGAGCCTGCGCTTCGACCTCGCCGTCGTGGCCTTGTTACAGATGGGCGCGCTCGTCTATGGAATTCATGTGGTCTACGCGGCACGCCCGGTTTATGTGGTATTCAACGTCGATCGCTTCGATGTGGTCGCCGCCAACGATCTGGTCCCGGACGACTGGCAGGCGCTGGCGCCCGACGAGTTCAGGACACTGCCGCTCACGGGGCCACGGCTGATCGCGGCCGACCTGCCGTCGGATCCGAAGGAACAAGAACAGCTCCTGTTTTCAGCCGTCGGGGCCGGCTTGGACCTCGCGAATTTCCCGCAATACTACGTCCATTATGAAGAACGCACCGCCGCGGCCATCGCCAGGGCCAAACCCCTCGCCGAGCTTCGCGAGAAACGCCCCGATTCCGAAGCGGACCTGGCCCGCGCGGTCGAGGCATTCGGGCAGGGCTCCGAGCACCTCGCCTTTCTGCCCGTGCGCGCAAGAAAGCAGGATCTTACCGCGATCATCGATCGGCGCAACGGCAACGTCGTCAAGGTGCTGCCGATCGATCCGTGGCTGTGATCGGCCAAGGCCCCCGTGGGCTGCGGTGACCGACGGGAACCGCATCGTTCGAGAACGCGTAGGGCGGGTTAGCGGCTTCATCGCGTAACCCGCCTTCCGGCCAGGTGGCACAGGACGCACGACTTTACACCCTGCCCCATTACCTTCGCTCGCATGTTTCCCGCGGTTCGTACTTTTTCACCGTGGCGCTCCTGGAACGGCGGCGCCGCTTGCTGACGGCAAACATCGATGCCTTACGCGAGGCCTTCCATTCCGTGCGCATCCAACGGCCGTTCCGGATCGATGCCATCGTCATACTCCCCGATCACCTGCACTGCCTATGGGCATTACCACCGGACGATGCGGATTTCCCGACACGCTGGCGCTTGATCAAGTCGTCTTTCGCCCGCGCCATCGCGCCAGGGGAGCCTTATAGGGTACGCATTGCGCACCTTTAGGGTTTCGAGCCGCGTGATTCTCGATCCCTGCTTCCGGCTGCACTCCACCCAAGGCGCGCAGCGTGGGTTCCACGCACCAAACACCCCGGTTGGATATCCACAAACGATTGAATGGTGCGGGCAGCACACCTACGGTCGGCTGCGCCGCACCGCATTCAGGCACGTGCGGTTGTCGCGTGCAGCCGCAAACCGAGTGCCCGCACCACCTTCAACACGGTCGCAAACTCCGGGTTACTCTCCGGAGAGAGCGCCTTGTACAGGCTTTCCCGCCCCAGGCCGGTTTCGCGGGCGACTTGTGACATACCCTTGGCGCGAGCGATGACGCCGAGCGCATGGGTAATCAACGACGGGTCGTCTTCTTGAAGGCAAGCCTCCAGGTAGAGCGCCATATCTTCCTCTGTTTCCAAGTGTTCGGCGGAATCCCAGGGAATGGTTTCGATCTCGGCCATGTCAACCTCTCACACCCCTCGCGCTAATTCCAGCGCGGTTTGGATATCCCGGTCTTGCGTGCGCTTGTCGCCGCCGGCGAGCAGGATAGCCACCTCCCGCCCGCGGCGCACGAAATACACTCGGTAGCCGGGGCCGTGATCGATTCGTAGTTCTGAAACACCTTCACCCACTGGCTTCATGTCGCCCGGATTGCCGAAGCGCAAGCGGTCGATACGCGCCTGAATGCGGACTCTTGCCATCTTGTCGCGCACACTGGCGAACCACTCGGCGAACTGTCGCGTCTGACGGAGATCGATCAAGGAGGTAGTGTATCCCATGGATTAGACCACGGCAAGCGTGGCAACGTGGTAGGCTGGTCTGAGGAACGCGAAACGGCGGAAAGCCTTGTAGTATCATTACGCCCGCGAAGCCTGCGTAGCTAGGGTAGCCCGGATGCCGCGAAGCGGAATACGCGAGGGGCTTTGTGTTTTTACCGGCACGGACAAGAGCGCTTCCGCATGGCCCCCGCGTTGTTGAAACGTTCACTAACAAAGCGTACTCTCGCCATCAAACTCACTGAGAGGAGCGATCCATGGCAACCGTCAACTTCAGCGTACCTGCTGATGTGAAGCAACTGTTCAACGAGACTTTCGCCAACCGCAACAAGAGCGCTGTCATTGCCGAGCTGACGTTGGAGGCTGTGGAGCGGGAGAGAAGGCGCAGCCTTGTAGGGTACGCATCGCGTACCATTGCCCTTGGCGAGTGGTGGGCGCTCTGGGTACGCGGTGCGTACCCTATGATCTACGATCAGATGTCGAGCCTGGTAGCTAGCGTAGCCCGGATGCAGCACAGCGAAATCCGGGAAATCCAGGCAACTCCAACGCCCCTCCCCGTGAGGGGCTTTTCTTTTGGCGGGGCCGGAGGATAAATGCTCGTCGGGGCAATCCGTCACATGACAAAGCATTCCGCGGCACGACCTTCGCGCCGCTCCGTCCTACGAGATCTGACCGCCGGCCCCTTGATCGACTTTCCTTATTGAAATAGTATTATCGTAAGCTGCACTCGGTCCATCCCCATGATCGTCAAATTTACCGCCAAACGTCAGGTCACCTTTCCCGCCCGCGTGCTCGAAGCGTTGGGCGTGAAGCCCGGCGACCGGCTCGAGCTCCAGAACGCGTAGGGCGGGTTAGCGGCTTCATCGCGTAACCCGCCTTCCGGCCGGTGGCGCAGGACCAAGACCCTTCCCCATGCCCCATTACATTCGCGCACATGTTCCCGGCGGTTCGTACTTTTTCACGGTGGCGCTCCTGGGCGGCTCCGGCGGACGTCCGGGAATGGGACTTGGAGTGACCGGCTGAATCCCGAACGGCGGGTTACGCGATGAAGCCGCTAACCCGCCCGCGGGCTATGGGCTATAGGCACTATTGCGAGCGAGGGCTGCGGCACTTATACTTGCCCATATTCGTGAACAGGCGTTATTCGCTTGAGGGGGATACCATGGCGCAGGTCAATCTATACCTGGATGAAGACACGGCGCGCAAGCTCAAGGCAGTCGCCAAGGCATCGGGCTTGTCCCAGAGCAAGTGGGTGGCGAAGGTGATTCGCGAGCGGGTTTCCGACGAGTGGCCGCCGCAACTTGCGGCCCTCGCCGGGACTTGGCCCGATTTCCCGGACGCCGAGGATCTGCGGCAGGGACTCGTGCAGGACTCGCTCCGCGAACCTCTGTAATGTACTTGCTGGATAGCAATACCCTGATCTACTACTTCAAAGGTAAAGGCCAAGTGGCCGTGCGTCTCTTGCAAGTGGCTCCGCGGAAGGTGGCCGTTTCCACCATAACGATTTACGAGCGGGAGCTAGCGTAGCCCGGATGCAGCGCAGCGAGATCCGGGAAATCCAGGCAACCCCAAAGCCCCTCCCCGCGAGGGGCTTTTCTTTTGAGCCGCATCATTCTCGATCCATGCTTCCGGCTGCGCGCCACCCAACGCGCGCATTGTGCGTTCCACGCACCAAACACCCCGGCCGGAGATCCACGAGCGACCGAATGGGGCGCGCGGTGCCTCGCATTCCACCCTTTCGCTCCCGGAGCGAGGTTCCTTCGTCGGGCCCCGGAGCAACCAGGACGGGAGTCCGTCTCTCAGGTTATTCCCTTCACCGCCAGCGCGATCGCTATGGTATGATACCCTTACTTCCTTACCCTGGTATCGTGCCACGATGCTCGCTGAGCTCACCAGCAAGAATCAGTTGACGCTGCCCAAGAACGTGGTCGCCGAGGTCGGCGGCGCGGAGTATTTTGACGTCCGCACCGGTCCTCCCCCTCGTCAGCCGAGCGACCGCCGAGGAGCTCATTGCTGTCCTCCACTACCCGAAATTCCGGCTTGCCGCCGCAGATCGCGACGACCTACTCGCCGATTACCTGCCATGCTGCGAGACGGTCGCGCCCTAACCCTCGGCGGCCAATTTCGCACTGACCAGCCGGTTGAGGCTGACGCCTTCCTCTGCGGCTCGGGTCGCGAGCCCACGGTGTACCTCGGGCGGAACTCTAACCATGAACCGGCCGCTGTAGCGACGATCGGAAAATGGCTCCGGCACCTCTTCCCCCGATTGCTGCAAGTCGTCCACGGTCTGCGCCACTACCTTTCGGATCCCCTTGAGCGCCGCCTCCGGGGTCGCGGCAAGCCAGCTCAACGAGGGCAACTCCGCGCACAATCCGACATGCTCACCATCCTCCGCCGACCACGTCACACGATAGGTGTAATGATCCTTCATCGCTTTCCCGCCTCAACTTTCTCGATGGCCCGCAGCACCTGCCGTACCTGATAGACCTTCGCCTTGCCCTTGTCGTTCTGGATATTGACACGCGGGTCGCCGGGCCACGGCGTCCTGAAGACGAGGTGACTCGTGCTCGACTGCCTGGGCGGACCGAAGTAGGCTTCGCACACTCGGCGTAGCTCCAAGAATCGCACGGCAGCCGGCTGCCTCCGCATCCTTGCCACGACGTCTGCCATCCCTGTCATGGGCGCATAGTATCACTATTGATGCACGATTGCTACCGTCCTTCAACCCAGCGTCGGCGTCCGGTGACCGATCTTCAGACATCCTAGCCTGGGTTGAGCGCAGCGAAACCGTGCGCCCGCGAGGGTGCGCTCCCCGCGGGGAAACCAAGGCAACCCCAAAGCCCCTCCCCGTGAGGGGCTTTTCTTTTGCCGGACAGGTCGTCATTTCCCTGGGTTCCGCTGCGCTTCACCCAGGCTACGATAGGCCACCCCACGGATACGCAACGTACCCATCGTAGCCCGGATGCAGCGAAGCGCAATCCGGGTAACCCAAGGCAACTCCAAAGCCTCCCCGCGAGGGGCTTTGCTTTTTTCTCCGCGTCGTACTCCCCGTAGTCTCGGCTACGCGCCACGCACGCGCGCTGTTCCGCGCACCCGAAAGGTCGGCCAAAGACACAAGGGCGATCGCACGTTAGGTGTGGCGCGCTTTCTGGAGATTTGTCCAGTCTTGCATCCAGAAACCAGCACGATATACTAGTCATATCACGTATATCCTTACGAGGACTGCAAGCCATGCGCGTATCGAAATGGGGAAACAGCCTGGCGGTCCGATTGCCGGCGTCGGTCGTCGAAGCATTGAAGCTCAAAGAAGGGGAGGAGATCGAGGTCCATGTGCTCGGGGCACGATCCGTCGAGATCGGGCGCAAGCCCGGCGCGAGGGGTCTGCTGGCTCGCCTGCGCAAGTACCGCGGCCGCCTTCCCGCGGGCTTCAGGTTCGATCGGATCGAGGCCAATGAGGGTGCCTGAGCCGTTCCATGACACGAATGTAGTGCTGTATCTCTTTTCCTCCGATCCAACAAAGGCCGATCGCGCCGAATCGCTCCTGGCCGGCGGGGGCCGGGTCTCGGTGCAGGTGCTCAACGAGCTCGTCGCGGTTGCGAGGCGCAAGCTAGGCATGTCCTGGAGTGAGGTAGCGGAGGCCGTGACCATCGTCCGAGCCGTATGTGGTGTCGAGCCACTCACCCTCGAGACGCATGATCGCGCCCGGTTGCTCGCCGAGCGCTACGCCCTTCACATCTACGACGCGCTGATCGTTGCCGCTGCCCTCCTTGCGGGCTGCTCTGTGCTCTATTCGGAAGATCTGCAATCGGGACAGAAAATTGACGGGAAACTTGCGATCATCAATCCTTTCCGCACATGAGCGGACACCCATCGTTTTCGCAGGCATCACGGTCGAGGTCGAGGACACGCGCAAAGACTATGCCGAATCATCTGCTACGGCAGTAGCCTGGGTTGTATAGTGGACCCCAGAATTTGGACCACGGTTAAGTAAGATATCCGGCCTCTACCCGAGGGAGATCCCCGATCCCCTCCCCTGCGCGTAGCGGGGGAGGGCCCGCGTTTATGACCAGCGATGCATCCGAGGAAACACCTCCGGTAGAACGGCACGAGGTGGAGGTCTGGCAGCTCGGGCTCGACCCGCTGGCGGCGGTCATGAGCGACCCCACGCGGTGCCTGTCGCAAGACGAACGCGAGCGTGCCGCGGGATTCCGTTTCGAGGTCCACCGGCGGCGCTGGGTGACGGCCCGCATCGCCATGCGCCAGGTCCTCGCATTTCATGCCGGCGCGAACCCGGCGAGCCTCTGTTTTCACTGTGACGCCTACGGGAAGCCCAAGCTTCTTCCGCCCCACGACGGCGTCCACTTCAACCTCACGCATTCGGGCGATCTGGGGCTCCTGGCCATCGCGCCCGCGCCGATCGGCATCGATGCCGAGTGCATCGATTCACGGCTCGACTGGGACGCGCTCACGCGGCGTGTGGCTTCGGACGACGAGCGCGAGGCGCTCCGCCGGTGTCCCGTGGCCGAACAGCGCGCCGCATTCTTCCGGCTGTGGACGCGCAAGGAGGCCTATATCAAGGGCCGCGGTCTCGGGCTCAGCCTGCCGCTCTCGGCCATCACCGTGCCCGTGACGGCGTTGCCCGGGCCGGGGGACATCCGCGTCGAGGCCCTCTGGGACGATGGACAATCCTGGTCCTTGTGGGATCTCGAGGTGCCGGAGAGCCACATGGCCAGCCTCTGTTACGCCGGGACTCTTTGCCGCCTGGGGCGTCATGTATGGTCGCCCGCCGATCGATCGGCGACCACCTGAGCGGTCAAGGCGGCGTAAGGGGCCGGAACCAGGGCCCGTCACTCGGTGTGCGCCTTAGAGGCGGAAGCGGCTGCCGAGATAGACCTTTTGCACCTGCTCGTTGTCGAGGATCGCCCTGGGCGTGCCCTCGGCGATGATCGAGCCCTCGTTCACGATGTAGGCGCGATGGCAGATCTTGAGCGTGTCGCGCACATTGTGGTCGGTGACGAGGACCCCGATCCCGAGCGTCGACAACTGCCGGATGGTCACTTGGAGATCCAGGACCGAGATCGGGTCCACACCCGCGAAGGGCTCATCGAGCAGGATGAAGCGCGGGCGGGTCGCCAGCGCCCGGGCGATCTCCGTCCGGCGCCGCTCGCCGCCCGAGAGGGTTTCTCCCAGGCGATCCGCGATGTGCTCGATGTGGAACTGCTCCAACAGGTTCTGCAGGCGGATCTCGCGCTGGTGTGGCGTGAGCCCCGGCACGATCTCGAGCACCGCCCGGAGATTGTCCGCGACCGTGAGCTTGCGAAACACCGAGGACTCCTGCGGCAGATAGCCGAGGCCCAGCGCGGCCCGTGCATCGATGGGCAGCCGGGTGATGTCGGCACCGTGGAGCTCGATGCGCCCGTCGTCCACCGCCACGAGGCCGACGATCATGTGAAAGCTGGTGGTCTTGCCGGCGCCGTTGGGGCCGAGCAGGCCGACCACCTCCCCCTCTCGGATGTCCACGCCGACGTCCCGCACCACCCGGCGCGATTGGAAGGTCTTGGACAGGTGGCGCGCCGTGAGCACGCTCATGGACTCGGCGACTGGCGATCGGGGTAGCGGTGCGGGGCGCGCCGCTACTTCGACTTCTTGGGTTTCTTGGCGGGCTGGTCGCGCGCCTGCGGCGGGATGATGATGCGCACGCGCCCCTGGTCCAGGACGGGCTGGCCGGAAGTGCCGACCTCGCCGGGTTCGGCCCGGTACGCGGTCAGGATGTTTCGCAGCCGATCATAGATCATACGGTGCCCCGTGTAGGTCTGCCCTCTCTGCGTCACCTTGGCCTTTTCGATCAGATGGACCAGTTCCTTCTGCACCTCGTAGCGCATGTGGAGGGACTCGCCTTTGATGTCCTCGTCCTCGTTGTCGGGACGCTGCTTGAAGTGCGCGGGCTGCCCCTCCAGCAGGGCCTCCTTGATCTCCTGGCCCGGGGTGTAGGTCACCGTCAGGATGTCCCCGGTGAAGCGCATGGTCCCCTGGGTGACGATCACATTGCCGCGGTAGACGGCCACGCCGAGCTCGTCTTCGATCTCGACGAAGTCGGCCTCGATCTCGATGGGCTGATCGCGGTCGGTGCTGAGCCCCATGACCGGCGCCACGAGGCCCTGGGCCAGGAACGCGGCCACGAGGCACGCTGCCCTAACCCGATTTTCTTTGGCGCGACGGGCCCTTTTCCTTTTCATATCGGGTCTCATAGCGGCTGCGGACCTGCTTCAGAAGCTCCAGGCGGTTGAGACGGAGATCGCCGCGCATGCCCACGGCATGGGTCACGCTCTCTGGCGTCACCAGGGTGACCGGGTCATCGGTCTCGGCATAGCGCGTCGTCGGGAGCACCCGCATCCGGGTCGTGATGACCTCGATGGCGCGGCCTCCGGCCGCATCGTCGCGCCAGATGCGAACCTCGCCGCGCAATAGCACCACCTCGCCCTCGGCATCGACGAAGCCGGTCTCGGCGGCCGCGTACCAAGGGGGCCCGTCCTCGAGGATCTCGATGCGCGGCCGGACGAGCCGGGTGCTGTCGTCGTCAGGGTAATGGAACATGCGGTCCGCATACAGACGGGTCTTGACCTGCCCGCGCTCATCCATCGCCGTGCGCGTGAAACCTTCCATGTAAGAATCCGGTTCATGGCTCAGGGGTCGGGCGGCGCGCGGCTCGCTCCGGTCGATCCGATACACCAGCCACGCCGATGCGCCCGCCAGCACGAGCAGCACGAGCGCCGCCGACCAGCGTCGAAGCCAGGATAATTCCCGATCTGCCACTTCCTTTTATTTAATCGGCCACCGGCAATGGGGAAGCGGGATCTCAGCCGAGATAGCCCGCGTAGTGGTTCGCGAGCGTCCCGCGCGCCTCCAGGATCAGCTCGCAGACCTCACGCACCGCGCCCTGACCGCCGGGTCGCGTGGTGCTCATGTGGGCGTGTCGTTGCACCTGCTCGTGGGCGTCGGCGACGGCGACGGCGAGCCCGACCCTTTGCAGCACCGGCAGGTCCGGCAGATCGTCGCCGACATAGGCGACCTCGCTCGCGTCGAGCTTGCGCTTGCCGAGGATGGTGTTGAGCACCGCCAGCTTGTCGAGACGGCCCTGGTAGACGAGCGTGATCCCGAGCTCGGCCATGCGCTTGCCGACGGCCGCGGAGGAGCGCCCCGAGACGATCCCGATCTCGATGCCGCCATCGCGCAACATGCAGAGACCCTGGCCGTCGCGGGTGTGGAAGGCCTTGTATTCCTGGCCGCGGTCGCCGAGCAAGAGGCGCCCGTCCGTCAGCACCCCGTCCACGTCGAAAAGCGCGAGCCGCACGCGCGCCGCCCGTTCCAGCAATGCCGCCTTCCCGGTCCGGCGCATGCGCCTACATCACCCCGGCGCGCAGGAGATCGTGCATGTTGAGCACGCCGATGAGCGTGTGGGCCCCATCCACGACCGGCAAGGCGTTGATCTTCTTCCGCTGCATGATGCCGAGGGCCTCCGCGGCCAGCTGCTCCTCGACGGCCACGGCGCAATCGCGGGTCATGACCTCGTGTACTCTTGCCGTATGGACATCGATCCCCCGATCCAAGGTCCGCCTCAGGTCCCCGTCGGTGAACACCCCGGCGACCGCGAGACCGGCGCCTACCACCACCGTCATGCCCAGGCCCTTGCGCGACATCTCGATGAGCGCGTCGCGCAGGAGATCACCCTCGTGCACCGTCGGCATCTCTCCGCCCCGATGCATGATGTCCGAGATCCGCAGGAGCAGTTTGCGGCCCAGGATACCGCCCGGGTGTGTCAAGGCGAAGTCCTCGGCGCTGAAGCCCCGCGCCTCCAGGAGCGCGATGGCGAGCGCATCGCCCATGACCAGCGCCGCCGTGGTGCTGGCCGTCGGCGCCAGCCCGAGGGGGCAGGCCTCCTGGCCGACGCTCACATCGATATGGACCGAGGCCGCACGCGCCAAGGTCGATCCGGGGCGACCGGTGAGGCAGACCAGCGGTACGGCCAGACGCTTGATGAGGGGCAAGAGGACCAGGATCTCCGCCGTCTCGCCGGAATTGGAGAGGGCCAGCACCACGTCCCGGGAGGTGATCATGCCCATATCGCCGTGGCTCGCCTCGCCCGGGTGGACGAAACAGGCCGGGGTGCCGGTGCTCGCGAGGGTGGCGGCGATCTTACCGCCGATATGGCCGGACTTGCCCATGCCGAGGACCACGATGCGTCCCTCGCAAGCGAGCAGGTACCGGCAGGCGCGTGCGAATGCGTCGTCGATGCGCGAGCGGAGCGCGGTGACGGCCAGAGACTCGGTATCGATCACCGACCGCCCCAAGGCCTTGAGGCGCTCGTCCTCGTCCGCCGCGGCGTTGCCGACTTGTACCACCAAAGGCATCACACCGTCTCCACAGGAGACCTCGGGCCAGGCACATCACGCCCTGAGAAAATCATAGAATCCAGGAGTTTACCGAATCGCGCGCCATTGTACGCACCTAGCTGGGAAAAGACCACGGCCGTGGAGCCGGGGTGTAGGGCTGCCGAATGGTTGCTCGGGGTTGATACTGGACAGCGCAGGCAGCAGCCGGTATCTTGGAAGTCACAGGAGCGGGTCTTATGAGCACAGTGATAGCGTTACCACGGCATAAGCTGACCGTGACGGATTATCACCGCATGGTCAGGACCGGGATCCTAACGGACGACGATCACCTGGAGCTTATCGAAGGCGATCTCATTGAGATGGCACCTGCCGGACCTGAACATGCGGACGTTGTCGCGCACGTCGGCAGGATATTGAGAACTCAAACGACGTTCCTCGTCCGTGAGGAAAAACCGGTTACCTTGCCGGAACACTCCGAGCCGGAACCTGACATCGCACTGGTCACGCCGCGACGTTACCGCGACGCACACCCTTTCCCGGACGACGTCTTCATGATAATCGAGGTCGCCGATACGAGCCTGGATAAGGACAAAAAGGTTAAAGTTCCACTGTACGCACGATTCCGTATCCCCGAGGTCTGGATTGTCGACCTACGGGGGCGATCGGTGGAATGCTTCTGGAATCTATCGGTCGGTACGGAGTTTTCTCAATACGTCCGTTCAAAGCGCGCCGAGCGCGGCCTTATTACCTCCGAATCGATATCCGGTATAGCGCTCGACCTCGACGAGCTTTGGAAGGGCACATAGGATCCGCTGAGGCACGAACCGCGTCAGTCGCGAACGCTGAGGTTCCCCTTCGTGGAAAAGGATTGCGCCCTAATGGCTCGAACCAGCCTCGCGATCTCGGGATCCGAGGGGGTCGCCCGGCCGAGCAGCCAGGTCATGAGGTCGGGATCCGAGGCATCGAGCAGTCTGGCGTAGGCGCGGCGTTCTTGCGGAGTGAGGTCCTCGTAGCCGGCCGTGAGGAAACCGAAGAGGATCAGCTCCAGCTCGCGGGTCCCGCGCCGGGAGCGCCAGCGGAGCTCGGCGAGCCTGGGCGCCGGGCTTGGCGGCTCCTCGACCACGCCAAAGGTCTACAGGAACGGGACTACAGGCTGCGGGCCGCCAGGAGTTTCTTGATCTCGCCGATGGCCTTGGCGGGGTTCAGGCCTTTGGGGCAGGTCTTCGAGCAGTTCATGATGGTGTGGCAGCGATACAGGCGGAAGGCATCGTCGAGCTGGTCGAGGCGCTCGCCGGTCGCGCCGTCGCGGCTGTCCACGATCCAGCGATGGGCCTGCAAGAGGACGGCGGGCCCGAGATAGCGTTCTCCGTTCCACCAGTAGCTCGGACAGCTCGTCGAACAGCACGCGCACAGGATGCACTCGTAGAGCCCGTCGAGCTTGGCGCGGTCCGCCTTGCCCTGCAGCCGCTCGCGTTCCGGCGCCGGAGTGTCGGTCTCGAGCCACGGGCGGATCGAGGCGTACTGGGCGTAGAACACAGTCAGGTCGGGGACGAGGTCCTTGACCACCGGCAGGTGCGGCAGCGGATACACCGCCACGGCCCCATCCACCTCGGCGATGGCCTGGGTGCAGGCCAGCGTGTTGGCGCCGTCGATGTTCATCGCGCAGGAACCGCACACCCCCTCGCGGCAGGAGCGGCGGAAGGTCAAGGTCGGATCGATGTCGTTCTTGATGTAGATGAGCGCGTCGAGCACCATGGGCCCGCATTGCTCGAGGTCGATCTCATAGGTATCGAGGCGCGGCGGCTCGATGTTGTCGGGGTCATAACGGTAGATCTGAAAGGATTTTTTGTTGGCGGCCTCGGCGCCGGGCGCGGTCGTCTTGCCCTTGCGGACACCGGAGGACAGGGAGAGTCGGAGACCGGACATGGCCCCAGTATATCTCCTTGGTCAATAGACCCGTGGTTTGGGCGGGATCACCTCGACCTCGCCGGTCAAGGTGTAGAGATGCACCGGACGATAGCCGAAACGCACCTCGCCGTTCTGGTCGATCCAGGTCAAGGTGTGTTTGAGCCAGTTTTCATCGTCGCGGTTCGGGTAGTCCTCGCGCGCGTGTGCCCCACGGCTTTCGGTGCGGTTCCCGGCGGCATGGATGCTGACCACGGCCTGGCAGAGGAGGTTTTCCAGCTCCAGGGTCTCGACGAGATCGGTGTTCCAGATCAGAGAGCGATCGGACACCCGCACGTCGGCAAAGGAATCCCAGACCGCCCGCAACTTCGTGATCCCCTCCCGAAGCAGCCCCGCGGTACGAAACACCGCCGCGTGGTCCTGCATGATGCGCTGCATGTCGAGCCGGATCTGCGCCGTCGGTCGCGAGCCCCGCGTGTGACGCAAGCGATCGAAATGCGCCAGAAGCGGATCCGTGACGCGCTCGGGTAGAGGCGGGTGGGCGGTACCCGGGGGGAGGTGGGCGGCGCAGTGCTTGACGGCGGCGCGGCCGAAGACGATGAGGTCCAGGAGTGAGTTGGAACCCAGCCGGTTGGCGCCGTGTACGGAGACACAGGCGGCCTCGCCGATGGCCATGAGCCCCGGCACGATCGCATCGGGGTCGCCGTCCTTCAGGATCACGACCTGACCGTGATGGTCGGTCGGGACCCCGCCCATGTTGTAGTGGGCGGTCGGGATCACCGGGATCGGCTCCTTGGTGACATCGACCCCGGCGAAGATGCGCGCCGATTCCTCGATCCCCGGCAGGCGCTCGTGGATGACCTCGGGACCCAGGTGCTCCAGGTGCAGGTGGATGTGGTCGTGCTCGGGACCCACTCCCCGGCCCTCGCGGATCTCGATGGTCATCGAACGACTCACCACGTCGCGCGAGGCGAGGTCCTTGGCGTTCGGGGCATAGCGCTCCATGAAGCGCTCCCCCTGGGAGTTCGTCAGGTAACCCCCTTCGCCACGCGAGCCCTCGGTGATGAGACAGCCGGAGCCATAGATCCCGGTCGGGTGGAACTGGATGAACTCCATGTCCTGCAAGGGCAGACCGGCCCTGAGCGCCATGGCGCTGCCGTCGCCGGTGCAGGTGTGGGCCGAGGTGCAGGAGAAATAGGCGCGCCCGTAACCTCCGGTCGCGAGCACCACGGCATGGGCCCGGAACTCGTGCAGGCTCCCGTCCGCCAGGTTCCAGGCCAGGACCCCGCGGCACGCCCCGTCCTCGTCCATCAAGAGGTCGAGGGCGAAGTACTCGACGAAGAATTCGGCGCGGTGCTTCAGCGCCTGCTGATACAGGGTGTGGAGGATGGCATGGCCGGTCCGATCGGCGGCCGCGCAGGTGCGCTGGGCGATGCCCTTGCCGAACTCCGTGGTCATGCCGCCGAACGGCCGCTGGTAGATCTTCCCGTCCTCGGTGCGCGAGAAAGGGACACCGTAGTGCTCCAGCTCGATGACGGCCGGCACCGCCTCCCGGCACATGTACTCGATCGCGTCCTGATCGCCCAGCCAGTCGGAGCCCTTGACGGTGTCGTACATGTGCCAGCGCCAGTCGTCGGGCCCCATATTGCCGAGCGCCGCGCTCATCCCGCCCTGGGCCGCGACGGTGTGGCTGCGGGTCGGGAAGACCTTGGTGATGCAGGCGGTGGCAAGCCTCTCCTGGGCCATCCCGAAGGTCGCCCTGAGGCCGGCGCCGCCGGCGCCCACGACCACGACATCGTGGGCGTGCCGGATCAAGGGATAGGCCGGCTGCGTCATGCGCGGCCCGCGAGCACCCACAACACCGCGAGCACGCCGATGATTGCCAGGAGGCCCAGGACCACCTGCACCGCAAGGACGCCCTTCGCTTTGACCCATTCGATGTGGACATAGTCGTCCATGACCACCTCGACCCCCAGATAGGCGTGATAGCACAGGGCCAGGATGAAAGCGATGAGGAGAAAGGCCACCCCGGGCGACCCGACCCATGCGGCGGCGGCGTCGTGCCCGGCACCGACCATCGTGATCAGGGAAGCGGCGAACCACAGGCTCAAGGGCACCAGCACCACCGCCGTGATGCGCTGCCACCACCAGTGGTGCAGGGCCGGGCTCTTGGTCCGAAGCGCGCGCAGGCGGCCGTAGAGGCCCCCGATATCCAAGCCCCTGATCGTAAGGCGTGGGAGCTTCACGCCTGGGCCCCCGAGTACATGAAAGCCAGGAGCCAGGTGATGGCGGTCAGGATGGCCGTCGCGATCAGGGCCGCCAGACCCGAGGCGTCCACGGTCTTCATCTCGAAGCCGTACCCCAGGTCCCAGAAGAGGTGGCGGATCCCGTTGCAGAGGTGAAAGAAGAGCGCGAACGACCACAGGAAGAGAGCAATGATGCCAACCCATGAGCCCAGGGTCCCGTGCATCCCGGCATAGGCCTCGGGCCCACGGGCGACGGCCACGAGCCAATAGACGAGTACCACGGTCCCGAGCGTCAGGAACACCCCGGTAGCGCGGTGGGTGATGGATAGGAGGGCAGCCACCGGCATCCGGTAGATCTGCAGATGCGGTGATAAGGGTGTGTTTCTAGCCGCCATTCCGGTCAGCACGCCATAACATTCGCCGTGCGGTGGGCCGCGGCGCCCGGCGGGCGCCCTGCGGCAGCCACCTCAATTGCCTGTTTTTCTCCCCGATCGAATGGGGTGGGGTCCTTCGCACCGATACCGCGCGGCGGCGGTAAGGGCAGACGCTGCCCTCCGGCGACCGACCGGGCCCGGCTATCGAATCGGAGTCAAAAATCGATACAGCGGCCGCGCCGTTCCCAATCCCCGTAGCGGGTCGGCTCGGGTCCCTGGGGCCCGCCGATCTCCCGCGTACGGTGGCCCTCGTGCGGTCGCGACCGATCAACGTCGGGTTTGCACACCGGCTCCGGAGATTGATCCCCCTCCCGCGGGACGAACGTCTCGCCCATGGTCTTACCAGGCTGAACCCAGCGTGCCTTCCCCCCGACGCCTTCTCCCCACAACGCCGGTGGCCTTACATAATGGCGGTTTAGTATCTGGTCTCGCACGATGGAATGCAAGGTTCCAGGCTGACCCTGCCTGAGCGTCGCGCCCCGTGCGCGGGCATGACGATACGGATCCCCGGAGGCTTCGCACCATCATGATGAGGCGTTGCCCCGGCGCTTGGCCGCCATGCGCTCGCCGATCACGATGAGCCGCATGACGCGCTCGCCGGCGTTCTCGAGGTGCGCGCGCGACAGGCGCAGTGCCTCGGCCAGGTCCATGTCTCGGGCCGCGCCGGCTTCCAGGGCATCGATCCCGTGCTCGAACACGCCGCGCGCGTCATCCGCCAGACCGCCGCCGATGGCGACCACGGGGATCTTGAGCCTGCGAGCGGCCTTGGCGACCCCCGACGGCGCCTTGCCGAAAGCCGTCTGAAAATCGACCCGACCCTCGCCCGTGATGACGAGATCGGCGCCGCGCAGGTGCTTGCCAAGCCCTACGGCATCGATGACCAGATCCACGCCGCGTTTGGGCTTGGCCTTTGCGAAGGCGATGAGCCCGGCGCCCAGGCCCCCGGCGGCGCCGCCACCGGTGACGCGCATCACATCGATGCCGAGGTCGCGCTTGATGAGGGCCCCGAGATGGCGCAGGTTCCTGTCGAGGATCTCGACCATCTCGGGGGTGGCGCCCTTCTGCGGGCCGAACACCCTGGCCGCACCCCGCGGACCGCACAAGGGGTTCTCGACGTCGCAGGCGATGGTGATGCGCGTCTTGCGGACGCGCGGATCCAGCCCGTGCATGTCGATCTCGCTGATGCGCTCCAGGAGGCCGCCGCAAACCGGTTCGCCGATCGCCAGCCCATTGCCGCCCAGGAACGAGACGCCGAGGGCCTGGGCCATGCCGGTGCCGCCATCGACCGTGGCCGAGCCCCCGATGCCGATGATGATGGCGGAAACCCCTCGCTCGATGGCATCCAGGATCAACTCGCCCGTACCGTAGGTCGTGGCCCGCAAGGGGTCGCGCCGCTCGCGCGGGACCAGCGGCAGCCCCGAGGCCTCGGCCATCTCGATGACCGCCGTCGTGTCGTCACCGAGGATGCCGTAGCGCGCCGTGACCGGGTCTCCGAGCGGTCCCATGACGCGTTTCTTGACGATCTTGCCGCCCGTCGCATCGACCAGGGACTGCACGGTCCCCTCGCCGCCGTCGGCCATCGGGACCTTGATGCACTTGGCGCGCGGGCGCACGCGCTTGATACCCCGCTCCAGGGCGGCGGCGACTTCGAGGGACGTGAGATTCTCTTTGAACGAATCGGGGGCGATGACGATCTTCAATTGGAGTTTTCTCGTCACGTGCAAGACGCGGCGATTGTAGCAGAGCGGACCGGCCATGATTAAACTCTAGGGGTCACGGGGAGGCGGACTTTGGTCGGGACCCAGAAGCACGCGGTAGATCTCCCGGATGGGCGCCGGCTCGGTTACGCGGAGTACGGCCGGAGGGACGGAGCCCCGCTCTTCTATTTTCACGGGCTGCCGGCCTCCCGATTGGAGGCGGCGGTCCTGGATCCGGCGGCGCGCCGGAGCGGCGTCCACCTGGTGTCCGCGGACCGGCCCGGCTTCGGGCTGTCCGACCCCGCACCGCTACGCAGCCTCAGGTCCTGGGCGGACGATGTCGCCGCACTGGCGATCGAGCTCGGGATCGGACGTTTCGGGGTGCTGGGGGTCTCGGCCGGCGGCCCTTATGCCTTGGCCTGCGCCTTTCAGATCCCCGCGCGTCTCAGTGCGGTCGGGGTCGTGGGCGGACTCGGGCCGGTGTATGAAGACTGGGCCGCGGCCGGTATGCGCTGGCACGCGCGGCTCGCCTTCCGTTTCGCGCGTGAAGCCCCCTGGCTCCTGTGGCCCGTGCACGGCGCGCTGGTCGGCGGCTTCATGCGCTTCTGCCCGGGACTCGCGCACCGGATCGTCGCCGCCGCCGCCCCGACGGCGGACCGCCGGGTATTACGGCGCCCCGAGATCCGTGCGCCGCTCATCGCCTCGGTGCGAGAGTCCATGCGCCAGGGCCCGGGCGGTGCCTTGCAGGACCTCAGGCTCTTGGCCCGGCCCTGGGGTTTTCGCTTGCAGGACATCGCGATCCCGATCGACCTGTGGCACGGCGAGGACGACCTCGTGGTCCCGCCGGAGCACAGCCGCCATCAAGCGGCGGCGCTGCAACGCTCGCGCATGCGGTTCCTGCCCGCCCAGGGACACTTCTCGCTCCCCATCGAGCACATGGACGAGATCCTGGGGACCTTGACCGGCGGAGGATGACAACCGGCCGGTGGGTGACGCGCATTCGCCGTCAGCGCGATCACGGGTAGCCTTGGGCTTCCCGTCGCGCGCTCGTTCTCCCGCAACGAGCGCGTCGCTTCATACCCGTCCATCTCCGGCATCTGGCAGTCCATTAACACAAGGTCATAGCGCGCCTCGTCGATCGCCGCGAGCGCCTCGCGACCGTTCTTGGCCCTCGAGCCCCAATCTCCCGAGCGTCTCTCGCCCGACGTATTGGTTGACCTCGTTGTCCTCGACCAGCAAGACACGATGGCCCGCGAAGCTCGCTGGCAGCGGCCGTGCAGGACCGTGGGAGGATGAGAAGTGAAGGAGCACACGCCTTCGAAGGACGGAATTTGTTACTATGGCGGGGCCGGGCCCTTACCCACGGCGCAGGTCATCGATGTCGGGCGGCGAGGGACGCGACCGTTGCGCTTGCAGCGAAATAGCGCGCAAGCCCGGGGCGGGCCGCGGATCTTCGCTTGGTGCCGCACCATCCGGTCCTTCGGGGTCCGGAACGGGGTCGGCCGGAGGATCATGAACCGCGAGCTTCGGATCCGACAGGTCGAGATCCATCTCTTGGAGGCGTCGCTCGCGGCGCCCTTCACCTGCGCCTCGTCGGACCTCGGGAGGGTGCGCAACCTGGCGCTCCGGGTCGCGCTCGAAGGGGGCGCGAGCGGTTGGGGGGAGATCGCCATACTGCCGCCGATCACGGTGGAAGACGAGGCCGGCGCCCGCGCGGCGCTGGAGGAGGAGGCCGGCCGGCTCGTCGGTAGCAGCGCGGGGGAATGGCGGCGGATCGCGGCGGGGCTTCTGGAGCGCCGGGCGGTGTTCGGATCGGTACGCGCCGGCATCGAGACGGCCGTGCTCGATGCCCTGACCCGGAGCCTGGGGGTGGCGCTGTTCCATTTCTTCGGCGGCAGCGAGGATTCCCTGGTCACCGATATCACGATCCCGATCGGTCCCGCCGAGGCCGCGGCGGTGCTCGCGGCACGCTATCGTGAAGACGGGTTTTCCACCCTCAAGGTCAAGATCGGCCGCGAGCTGGGTGAGGATCTCGCGCGCGTCCAGGCGATCCGGCGCGGCCATCCCCATTGCCGCCTGATCCTCGATGCCAATGCCGCCTACGACGTCGCGCAGGTCTTCGAGCTCCTCTGCGAGTTGCGCGCGGCGGGGATCGAGCCCGCACTGCTCGAACAACCGGTCGCCCGCGAGGACTGGGAGGGGCTCGGCCGGCTGGCGCGCGAGGCCGGCGTGCCCGTGGCCGCCGATGAATCCTGCCGCACGCCCGAGGACGCGGTCCGGATCGGACGCGGGGGGCTCGCCCAGGTGCTCAACATCAAGGTCGCGAAGAGCGGCGTGGTGCAGGCACTGGACATCGCCGCCATCGCCCGCGCCTTTGGCCTCGGCCTCATGATCGGGGGGATGGTGGAGACCCGGCTCGGCATGGGTTTCAGCGCCCACTTTGCGGCCGGGCTCGGGGGCTTCGATTGGGTCGATCTCGATACCCCACTCCTACTCACCGATGACCCGATCTCCGGCGGTTATCGAAGCGAGGGTGCGCGGTATCGCCTCGATGGCGGCACGCCGGGCCACGGGGCGGCGTTGGGCGCTTGGGGGTCGCCGTGAGGAACGGGGCGAGCCTATTGCTGGCGCTCTGTCTCGGTAGCGCTGGCCGCGCCGATGGCGAGGCGTATCTCGGCATGCCGGGTGACGAAACGCACGCTCCGCCGCGAGACGCGCCCGGGGCCGTCGCGCGGGCCGTGCTGGCGTCGGGCGCAGCCGCGAATGATCCGTTGCGAGCCCTGGCCGAGGTGCTGAGGGGCCTGGCCGCGCAGGCGGAGGCCCTGCAGCGCGGCTTGGAGGATCTGCCGCGCTCCGAGGAAGCAGAGCGCCTGGCGGAGGAGTGGAGGCGGCTCCTCGATGAGATCGCGAGGGCTCGAGACGACGCCGAAGAGTCCTTACGCGAGGATATCCTGCCGAGGCTTCAGGACGAGCTGGAGGCGCTCAAAAAGCGGCTCGAGGAATTGCAGCCCAAGGAACGACGACCCACGACGCCGGTAGGCATCTAGAGCCCGTTGGGGTGACCGGAGGGAACCCTCGCCGAAGAGTCCGCAATACGCGGCCGTGAAGCTGCCGCCCAACACCGCGGAGATGAGGCAACGCCTAGTGACAGGGTACAGTGTTACGCGATGATGTTGTATCTTCTTTCTCGACCGATGAGGAACAACATTTCTAGCCACAGAATTGGATGGCAGCTAGGCGATGTCTAACTACGTGTCCTATCAGGAGAACTTCAATGGCCAAAGGCCAAAAACGCAGTAGTCGTGAAGCTAAGAAACCCAAGCAACCGAAAAAGGCTGCCGTTCCAGCGTCGCCTTTCGGGGTGAGTTCGGCGAAAACGCCAGGTGCTCCCGTGCCCAAGAAAAGGAAATAGCCTAATCGGATCGAGCCTGGCCTGTCTGGAGAAAGCGCCGAAACGTGACGAGCCCGATGGGGGTGATCATCGCCATGGCGCCGATGATGAGCCACATCTCCCGGCAATCGCGCGGGCCTGTCTCGGGACAGTAGGTCGTGAGGAGAAACCCGGAAAGCATGCCGACGAATAACTTGGCGATGAAGAACGGCAGGACCGAGAGCGCCATGTAGGAGCCCTCCTGCCCCTCGGGGGCGATGGCGGCCGTATATTCGTACAGTCTAGGGGACCACAGCGCTTCGCCGAGCGAGAGGAAGAAGACGAACAGCACGATCCCGACATAAAGGGGATGGACCGCGCCTTCGAGGCCGAGCCAACCGTGGCCGATGAGCCGCCCGAAGGGCCCTTGGGCGAGTGGCGCGTAGATCTCCGGCGGCAGGGCGATGAAAAACACCGACGAGGCCGCGATGAGGCTCCCGAGGGTCACCATGCGGTAGGCCGAGGCTTTTTGGGTGAGGACGCCGCAAAGGGGTACGAGGAGGATGATGAGGGTCGAGTTGAGGACACCGAATAGCTGACCGATGGGGGCACCCGGGCCGAGCTCGCGGATGGCGTATTTCGGAAAGGTATAGAACATGTGGTAGAAGATGAGCCGCACCCCGACCACCAGGGTCAGGAAGGCGAGGAAGCGATAAAAGGCCGGTTGCCGCCAGAGTCCGGCGAAGATGCGGCGCGTCTCTCCCAGCACCTCGCGGACGGCGTCGACGAGCGCGCGCGGGGTTCCAGTGCTCGGACCCTCGGAAAGTATCGGCCTCGGCGGTTCGCCATTGCCGGGCCCGCGCAGGCCGAGCCCGAGGAGCAGGAGGCCGGCGAGGGTGGTGAGGGTGCTCAAAAAGAATAGGGTGCGGTAGGTGCTCAAGCTGAGCCCGAGGATCGGAACGGTGTAGGCGCCATGCTCGCCCAGACCGCCGCGCACCCCGTCGAAGACAAAGCCGGCACCGGCGAATCCGAGATTCATCGCGACATAGAAGATCGAGAACGCCATCGAGCGCTGCCGGGTCGTGGTGTAGCGCTTGACGGCCACCACCATCACCGGGGTCAGCAGGGCCTCCCCGAAAGCCAGCGGCAGGAGGCCGAAGGGGAGCGCGATCGAAGCCGCCGGCGCGAAGGTCATGACGGCGCGCGCAACAACGCAGATCCCGAAGCCGAGCAAGAGCGCCCTGCGCAGGCCGACGGCGTCGGTGAAGGATCCGACCAGGACCGTGCACAGGGACAGCATCGTGGACCAGGCGGCGATGAGAAATCCGGCGCGGGTATCGCTGTAGCCGAGGTCCGCGGACAGCCACAGGACCAGGGTCGAGTTCATGATACCGTAGGCGAGGATGGCCACGAGCTTGAGGCCCAAGACCAGCCACAGCGCCGGCGCGGCGCCCGACAGCACCATCAGGGGTCCGCTTGTGGGGATCTCGTCGTGAGATCCGTTCGGGCGCAGCACCATCAAGCGCTGCCCGGATCGGCTCGCAGCAGGATAGTGAAAAATGCGGGCAGGCACGGCATGCGATCGGTACCGGTCTTTGTACCACACCGGCACATCTGTCACTACGGCCCCCGCGCGTGACCCTTCATGACCGGACCGATGAGCGTGCCGCCCGGTGTCGGAGACGCGCGTCGTTCGCTGTCTCTCGGGCGTGCAGGGATAAGCGCTGCACTCATTCGTCTAAATGCGGCGTCCTGGAACGGCAGGATATAATAACCCCGCCCTCGGTCCCACCGAGAACCAGAACCATGAGCCAGCACGTCGAACGTCGCGCGACCGAGAGCTTACTGCGCCTGATCGCCGAGGGCACCGCCCCTGTCATCGGCGAGGAGTTTTTTCGCTCCCTGGTCCGTCACCTCGCGGAGGCCTTGGGGGTGAATTCGCCGGCGTGAAGACCGTTGCCCACGCCCTGCACAGCCTGAGCCGGCGCCGGGAAAAGCTCCTGGTGAAGCTCAACTGCGCGGCGCTGCCCGGAGAGTTGATCGAGAGCGAGCTGTTCGGCCACGAGAAGGGGGCCTTCACCGGGGCCACCATGCAACGCAAGGGACGTTTCGAGCTCGCGGACGGCGGAACCCTTTTTCTCGATGAGGTGGGGGAGCTCTCGCTCCCGGCGCAGGCCAAGCTCCTGCGGGCCCTGCAAGAGCAGGAGTTCGAGCGGGTGGGCGGCACCAAGACCTTGAGGGTCGATGTGCGGGTGATCGCGGCGACCAACCGCGATCTTCGCGAGGCCGTCAAGGCCGGGCGCTTTCGCTCCGATCTCTACTACCGGATCAACGTCTTTCCCCTGGAGGTGCCGCCCCTGCGCGAGCGGCGCGAGGACATCCCGCTGCTCGCGCGGCATTTCCTTTTGCGCTTCGCCCACAAGCTCGGCAAACCCCTGGAGGACATCGGGCGGGCTTCGGTGGAGCGGCTCTCACGCTATGGCTGGCCCGGAAACATCCGCGAGCTGCAGAACGTGATCGAGCGGGCCGCGGTCTTGGCGCCGGGGCCCATCGTCGAGGTGGAGCTGCGTCTGGAGCCGCCGGGTGACATCGGGGAGGCCGTGCCCCTGAACGGGACCTTGGAAGAGGTGGAGCGTGCCCACATCCAGCGCATGTTGCAGGAGACCGGCTGGCTCATCGAGGGCAAACAGGGCGCCGCGGCCCGCCTCGGCCTCAGCCCCTCCACCCTGCGCTACCGAATGCAAAGACTCGGGATCAAACGGCCGCCGGCGGTGTATTGACTCTCACAGGAGTAGGTCGGGTTCGATGCGCGACACCACATTCGATGAGATTCGATGACGTCGATGCGCTTGGTAAGTGAATCTGTGGTGCCCCTGGCCCTACATTCAGCGCCTTGGGGGCTTCGGCGGGTTTTCGAGTCAGGGTATTCGCCTCAGGAAGGTCTTGACTTCCGGTGATCAAGCGGGTGCCGCTGCGGAAGGTGAGATAGGCCCAAAACCAGTCCTACATGACCGAGATGCGGTTGCGCAGCCCCACGAGAAAAGCAATATGCACTGCCCCCCATAACCACCAGGCCGGCGCACCGCTCAGGCGCACCCAGCCAAAGTCGGCGACGGCGGCCTTGCGGCCGATGGTCGCGAGGCTGCCGAGGTGCTTGTACACGAAAGCACCGGGGGAGGTGCGCCCCGCGATCCTGGCCTGGATGACACGGGCCACATACATCCCGCCTTGCTTGGCCGCCGGGGCAAGCCCCGGCACCGGCGCACCGTTCCAGGCATTGGCCAGGGCCGTGTCGCCGATCGCGAAGACCTGGGGTAGCCCCGGCACCGAGAGATCGGTGCCTACCTCGATGCGGCCGGCGTTATCGGCCGCTGCCGCGAGCCAGCGCGCCGCCGGGGAGGCGACCACCCCCGCCGCCCAGAACACCGTGCGCGCGGCGATGTGCTGGCCACCGACCCTGACCCCCGCCTCATCGATGTGCTCGACGCGGCTATTGATCCGCACCTCCACACCGAGGCGTTCCAGCGAGCGCCGCGCCTCTGCCGACAACGCCTCCGGAAAGGTCGGCAGGAGGCGCGGGGCCGCCTGCACGAGGATCACCCGGGCGCTGGCCGGATCGAAGCGCCGGAATTCCTTCTCCATGCCATATCGCGCCAGCTCTGCGATGGCCCCGGCCAGCTCGACCCCGGTCGGCCCGCCGCCGACGATGAGAAAGGTCAGGAGCGCCCGGCGTTCCTCCGTGTCTTCGGTCGCCTCCGCCCGCTCGAAAGCGGTGAGCAGACGCCGCCGCACCTCGGTCGCGTCTTCGACGCGCTTCAAGCCCGGCGCGTTGGGTTGCCATTCGTCGCGGCCGAAATAGCTGTGGCCGGCGCCGGTCGCGAGCACCAGGTAGTCGTACGGAACACGCTGCGATCTCAAGGCGACTTCCCGCTCCTCGGTATTGATTCCAGTGACCTCGCCGAGCAGTACGCGCACGTTGAAATGATCCCGAAACAGCCCGCGGATCGGCGTGGCGATGTCGCCGGGCGATAGAGCGGTCGTCGCCACCTGGTACAAGAGCGGTTGAAACAGGTGGTAGTTGCGTCGGTCGATGAGTGTGACCGATACTCTGGCCCGGCGCAGCGCCGCTGCACAAGCCAGCCCGCCGAACCCCGCGCCAACGATGACCACCCGCGGGAGACCCTCGAGCGAGAAGGCAGGTTTGCCCTCGAGCTCTGGGAACACCCGGCGTAAGACCCTGTCGATCAGCGCATCGATGGAGAGCCTCCCGGGACCAAACATGGCCACGAGGCCAGCGACGGCCAGCCAGTACCAATCGTCCGCCAGCGCCGGATCCGCCATCTGCTTCCCGAGGATGGCGAGGATCAAGCAGAGGCCGGCAAAACGTGTGGCCAGTCCTACCGCGAGAAGCACAGCGCAGACGAGCGCCACCCCGGATGGGAACATCCCGGCCGCCTGGAGCGGCAGCCACAGGGACAGCTCCTGGATGGACTCCGCGGACACGGCCCCCCCGTGCGAGAGGGCCGCGAGCGCCAAGGCTGCGCTGATCCACAAGCGCAGCAACCCTTGGTACACCGGCCCGAAATAGCGGGTGACCCAGTCACTGAAACCGATGGCGGTCTTGGCCAACGGCAATGCGCTGTCGGCTAACCCACGGCAGAGGGCATGGTCCAGGGACCAGGAACCCGCGCCCCGTGCGACATACCAGCCGAAGAGCGCGGCCCAGAACAGGTTGGTGTCGAGGGCCACGTAGTTGAACTGGATCACCCATGAAAGCGCCAGCATCGCCACCGCCGCCAGGCGCGTCGCCAGGCCCGCGGCCAAGAGCACCGAACCGCCGAGCTCGATGGCGACGCCGAGGGTCGCGGCCGTCACCGGATCCATCCAGGAGACCGGGTATTCATGGGTCGAGAGATAGATCGCGTGCTCGAAGTCGGCGGCCTTGAGCACGCCGGAGACGAAAAAGATCTGCGCCAGCCGCAAGCGGATCAAGAGATCCACGACCGGCCCGATCGACCGCTCCGAGAGGCGAAAGGCCTCACCCATCCAGCCCATCAGCGGGGCGACCCAGGCTAAGGGCGGGGGTGCGATGACGCTCCCCTGTTCGCTACTGTGTGTCGTCGTATTCATCATACTGCTCCGCGAAGGCGTTCTCGATCACGTCAGAGGAGTCCACGGACTTTGGCTCCTGTCAGGCTGATTTTTTGTTCGACCAACGGGTCCTTTGACGGGCGTCCTGTTGACCGCGTGTTCATTCGATCGCCATCCGTCGGCATTGCTTCAGTCGTTGCTCGGCTCTTTTTGACAAGGGCGTCGTGCATCACATCGAACACGCGTACGCCGACTTCCCTCGGTTTTGGCGCGAGCCATGGCGCGGCGCGCAGTGTGGTGGAGGCATCGGAAATCCCCTGCTCCCAGCGGGCGTTCATCGTGCTTCGGCTGAACTCATAGTCCTTCGACGCGCCTTGAGGTTCGAACGGGCGAAAGATGAGCTGGACGATGTCCATCTCGGTGACGCAGCCGAATGCATAGAGCCGCTTGGCCTGTTCAGTCCTTGCGATTTCCTGCGGCAGCAATTTGTGCAGTTCGTTGATCGCATGACGCACCTCATGCTTTTGCCGGAAGGCGTCGGTATTGACCCGCGTCCGGCTGGAAAAACGGATATCTTTGTCCCGCTCGCTGACCTCTTCGAGATTTGTCGGGACGTGGCCGCGGCCCTGGAACACGTCGACCTGAAAGCATAGACGACTGCGGCGCGGATAATAGTCCAGCACGTATTGCAGCGGCGTGTTCGAGACCAGCCCGCCGTCCCAATAATGCTCGCCATCGATCTCGATCGGAGGAAAGCCTGGCGGCAGCGCGCCACTCGCCATCACATGCTCTGGACGGATGGTGATTTCCTCGCTATCGAAATAGGCA
The DNA here is from genome assembly GCA_050740755.1 of Gammaproteobacteria bacterium. Classification (GTDB taxonomy): domain Bacteria; phylum Pseudomonadota; class Gammaproteobacteria; order JACCXJ01; family JACCXJ01; genus JACCXJ01. Next base: position 4,109 of record JBOIDT010000011.1, on the reverse strand, counting down.
AAGCGAGCGGTACGCGCATTCACCGCCCCCACGCTGAAGCGCATCTCCTTGGGGTTGTTGATGCGGTCGAAATCGACCAGTCGCTCCAGCGTGCACTTGAGCGCATTGGTGCTGTAGTAGCTTGTAGGCTTTTCCGGTGAAAACCAGTCTTGCAGGGCGCACGGAGCGAAAAAGCCGGGCTGGCCGAACATCAGAGCTGAAAGCGCGCTTGCCTTTTGTTGCCAAACGGCTAGCGGTCCGCTCAGACCGGAAGGCCACCACGCAGTAGGCGCGGTGATTTCCTCCCAGAAGCTGCGCAGATGCGCGACGCGGTTCTCCGGTGCATTGCCAGCGATGATCGCCGCGTTGATTGCGCCAATCGAGATACCGGCCACCCAGTCCGGCAGATATTCGGAGGAGGCGAGCGCCTCGTACACGCCCGCCTGGTAGCTGCCGAGCGCGCCACCACCTTGCAGAACGAGAGCAACTTTCTTGTCATAAGAAGCCGGCCGCGCCGGTGGCTTGCGATTAGTCATTTGCACATCTCCGCCGCGGATTCAAACCCACCCGCGCGCGCTTAGGTTTTAACCGTACTTTCTTGCGCTCGTCTTCTCAGCTTCTGTGGCACGCGCCTGTGCCGCGAGCAGATAGTCGTAGAGGACCCGGCCATAGGGCAAGGTCAGATCGGCAACGAAATGCGTGCCGCCGACGATCTTTCTCACCGGCAGGTCGGCGACGGGCGCGTTGACGTGGGGCACGAGATGCAGGCGGGCCGGTCCGCTCCAGGCCCCCTTGACACGAATATCGCTCAGGTTGTAGGCGCAAAGCTGCGCGATCCCAAGCGACCCATCGACCTCCGGGATGAGCTTCAGGTTCACCTGGGTCTTGCTCATCTTGTTCACGATCTCGCGCGGATCGCAGGCCATGGGATTGCCCTTTGGGCAGATCAGGTTCTCGTGCTTGTAGCCCATCGTGCCCATTGCCACCATCTGCCCGGCGTACTCGAGGGTCCCCGTAAGCGTGTCGCTGGCGACGTGGAGTCTCGGTTTCCCATGCTTTTTGGGAAAGCCCCAGATCTCGCGGCCACCCGCGATGGGCGGTTCGCAGTCGAGATACATCTGGGCCGTGAAGTTCACCTGCTCACCCTCGTAAGTGCAGGGGATGACGATGCCCGATTCCGTATAGTCGCCGAAGCCGGAGCTGTCCGGCATGCGGATGAACTCATAGAGCACGGTGTCGGCTCCATCGGGTACGAGCGGTTCCGGCACCGCCTCGCGGATGGCATCTCTGTCGGACTCATAGGTCACGATGAAATACTCCCTATCGATAAAGCGATAAGGCCCGCGCGGATAGCTCGGACCCGCAATCGGCATGGAAGCCTGATTCAAGATGTCTTCGCGTTTCATGATTGTCTCCTATAATCGTTTTAGTGGGCGGTCCATCCGCCATCGACGGGGATGGCTGTCCCGGTGATGGAAGCCGCCTCATCGCTGCACAAGAACACGGTCAGGGCGCCTAACTCCTCCACGGTCACGAACTTCTTGGTGGGCTGTTCGCCCAGCATCACATCCCGGATCACCTGCTCCTCTGTGATGCCCCGCGCCTTGGCGGTATCCTGGATCTGGCCTTCGACCAGCGGCGTCCTTACGTAGCCCGGGCAGATCGCATTGCAGGTGATCCCGGTCTCCGCGACCTCCAGCGCCACGGTCTTGGTGAGTCCCACCATCCCGTGCTTGGCCGCGACATAGGCCGACTTGAACGGCGAGGCGATCAGGCTATGGGCAGAGCCGATGTTGACGATGCGGCCCCAGCCCCGCGCCTTCATGAGCGGGATCGCGGTGCGGATGGTGTGAAACGCCGAGGAGAGATTGATGGCGATGATCGCATCCCACTTGTCCACCGGAAATTCCTCGATGGGGGCGACCTTCTGGATCCCGGCGTTGTTCACGACGATGTCCACGCTGCCGAGGGTCTTCTGGGTCTCAGTGATCATCTCGACGATCTCGTCGGGCTTGCTCATGTCGGCGGCGTTGTAGATCACCTCGACATCCGAGGCCGATTGGATCCCTGCCCGTAGCTGTTCGATTTCCGAGCGATCCCCGAAGCCGTTCAACACAATGTGGGCTCCGGACTGCGCTAAACCACGGGCGATACCGAGACCGATACCGCTGGTGGAACCCGTAATCAATGCCACTCTTGCTTTGAGCATGTTGGCTCCTCCGCTGAATCGATAGGGTGTGTAGGTCCAAAACGCATCCCGCTAGCTAGAGCCCGTTCAGGAACCCGGGATACAAGCTCATGCCGCCATCGACATAAAGCGTCGTGCCGGTCACGTAGTCCGATTCATCCGAGGCCAGCCAAACGGCAGCGCGGGCGATGTCGGCGGCCTGCCCCCAGCGACCGTAGGGAATGAGCTCCAGCAATTCGGCCTCTCTTTCGGGGCTCCCCCAGATCGCCCGGGTGGCCGCCGTCTTGACCGCACCCGCGGAGATCGCATTTACCCGTATCTTGTGGGTCGCGAGCTCCCGCGCCAGGGTCTTCATCAACATCAGCACCCCGGCCTTCGAGGCGCTATAGTGGGCGTGCCTTGCCCAGGGGATGACATCGTGCACCGAGGAGAGGCAGATGATCTTGCCGGCGGAGCAGGACAGCTCCGGTACCACGCCTCGGCGCAGGAATTCCTTCGCGGCCTCACGGGCGCAGAGGAATTGGCCGGTGAGGTTGACGCGGAGCACCTCTTCCCAGTCTTCCAGCGTCATGTCGATGAACCGCGCATGCTTTCGCAGATCGGCGTTATTGACCAGGATGTCGATGCTTCCGTAGACCTCGGACATGCGCTGACACATCGCCTTGACCCCGTCCTCTCGACTCACATCCGCCGCCACGGCGATGGCTTCACCACCTTCGGCCGTGATCTTTTTCACGATGCGTTCGGCCTCCTCCGACCCGCGCACGCCGTTGATGGCCACCGCGGCACCAGCGGCCGCCAAGGCCCGGGCGATTTCGGCACCCAGGTCCGAACCGGCCCCGGTGACCATCGCCCGCTGGCCTGTCAGGCTGCGCGTCCCATTAGAGCTCCCTGCCATAAATCTACGCCTCACGGCTGCGGCGGTGCACGACATGAATCATGACCCGAAGTAGCGCTTGCCTATCCAATGGTCGAGCGACAGCTTGCCCGGCCCGTGCGAGAGGGTCACAAGCAACATGAGCCCCCAGATCTGGTGCTGTTCGATCCCGGCGGCCATGAGCCCCGGATAAGAGAGCACCGCGATGATGTTGAAGACGAAGAGCACCACGGCGGCAAAGCGCCCGGCGAGCCCGAGCACCAGTAACACCGGGAAAAACAACTCCGTGAAGGTCCCGAAGTACGCGGCGACTTCAGGGGATAGCACTGGAACGGAATACTCGTAGGTGAAGAGCGCAAGCGTGCTATCCCAGGACTGGATCTTGGTGAGCCCCGATTTCCAGAACACGTTGGCCACCCAGAGGCGCAGGGCGAGATCCGCGAACGGCGCCAGAAAATCGAGCCCCCTGCGGGCCCCGCGAATAACGCTCGTTCTTAAGGGTAAACGGACGGTGTGTGCGATGGTGCTCATGGTTTGTTTCTCCTGTTGCAGTTCAACGTGGTGGCTCGGCCCGCGGGCCGATCCCGGCCGAAGCCGGGATCGAACTACGGTGACCGAATTGCGTGGTTGAAAGCGCCATATCGAGCCCCTAGCTAGCCCCATTTTTATTTTGGGTTTGCAGGCTCCCGCCGACGATCTTCTCGCAGGTCCCCTTCGGGACATAGATAAAGGCGCTCGGGTTGCCGTCCTCCTTGGACGAACCGGCACAAGCGCTCGCCGCCGTCTGACAGTCGTTCTTGCTAGCCTTGACGATACCGTAACACTTCTCGCCTTCCGGCCTCTTTTCCGCCGCCGCCTGCTGCGAAAGTCCCAGCACGCCCAACGCCAATATGCCGGCCAGAGCGGAATCAACAACGGTCTTCGTGTTCTGCATGATGCCCTTCCTCGTGTTCAGTTAATGATGGTGATTGTGTCTGCCGCAAGTCGCCTCGAGCAGCACATCCGTACAACGGCAACCGCTGTGCCACGCCGCCGCAGTTGGATAAACAGCTTGAATTTCAGCTA
>JBOIDT010000010.1:0-44159 GCA_050740755.1 Gammaproteobacteria bacterium | reverse complement strand
ACGGACTCATTCTCGACGAGGAGCGCCAGTGTCTGCACACCGCAGACGGTAACGACATCGCACTGACCGGAACCGAATTCCGGCTGCTCCAATACCTCATGCTGAATCCTGGCCGGATCCTGTCCAAGACGCAACTGACCGAGCATGTCTACGCCGACGACGCCGATCGCGACAGCAACGTCATCGAGGTCTATATCAATCGCTTGAGACGTAAACTCGGTGACGAGCTCATTGAAACGCGGCGCGGCCAAGGCTATTTGTTCAAGGCGACCTCGTGAGATCGATCAAGACCCGGCTGGGCACCGGGCTGGTGTTGAGCCTCATCGTCGTATTCGCGCTGCAATGGGGCCTGGTCAGCCTCACCGTACGCCGGGTAACGGAAGACTACGCCGCATCGCGACTGCAACAGGACATCGAGGAGCTGCTCGCCGCGCTGAGCTTTGGACCGGCCGGACACCCTATCCTGCCACCCAATGCCGTGAGGCAGGAAAGCCGGAAAGCGTTTTCCGGTCATTACTATCGCATCCAGGCCGGCGCCGGCGTCCTGCGCTCGCGCTCCTTATGGGACCAGGATCTGGTCCTCCCGGAAGCGGCAATCGGCGCTAAGCTGCGCCTGAAACGCGACGGCCCGCTGGATCAGCCGCTGTTGATCGTAGTACAGGGGTTCAGTAAACGCGACGCACACGTCAGTATCGCAGTGGCCGAGGACATGACCGTATTCGAGCAGGAGATCCTTGAGTTTCAACTGACCTACCTTGCCTTGTCCGCGGGCGCACTCATTCTCTTGCTGGCCGCGCAAACATGGACGGTGCGCCGCGCACTCGCTCCACTCCTCGCTATACGCGTTGATGTGGAGCGGCTGAGCAGGGGTGCAAGTCGATCCCTGCGCGAGGACGTGCCGGTTGAGATCAAGCCGCTGACGCACGAGCTCAACCGCCTCCTGGAACTCCTGGGGAGACGGCTCAAGCGCTCGCGATCGGCAATCAGCAATCTGGCCCACGCCCTGAAGACGCCACTCAGCATCTTGCAGCAATCGACGCGTACGCCGGAGCTTGATGCGATACCGGAGCTTCGGGATCGAATGGCGCACCAGATCTCGGCCGTCCACCACCGCATCGAGCGCGAATTGAAACGAGCGCGTCTGTCGGGCACCGGTACCTCAGGCACGCACTTCCAGGTGACGAACGATCTGCAGGGGCTGATCGAGGTCGTCAAGATCGCTTATACGGGCAAGGTATTGAAAGTTGAGCTGCGCGGCCAATCCACTTGCACCTGGCCCCTGGATCGAGAAGATCTGCTCGAGCTGTTCGGCAGCCTCATGGACAATGCCTGCAAATGGGCGCGGCGACCCGTCATCATCGGCATCGAACATGCCGCTGTGGGTCGTGTGGTGATCGAGGACGACGGTCCTGGCTGTGCACCGGAGCGGATGAGTGAATTGGGTCGGAGCATCCACCGCCTGGATGAATCAACCGCCGGTCACGGTCTTGGCCTTGCGATCGCCGGCGATATTGTGAGGGAGTATGGCGGCCACCTCGAATTCGATCGGGCCCCAAACCTGGGCGGTCTCCGAGTGCAGGTGAGTATGCCGGCAATAACCGAAGGGTAACGGGGGCCCCTGGCGCCACTCCCGATGGTCCCGTTGGGATCCCACGCGCAGTCGACGTGCCTTAAGGTCGCGTCGCCAGCGGCGGGCCACCTGCGAACGGGCCGCGTGGAGCGGTATGGCCCGCGCAGGGTCATAGAGGCGTATCGGGGTCCGCGTGCAACTGTCGTTCGATTGGTGTAGGTTGTCTCTTCGCCGAACAACATCACGGTGACACACGAATGCCCAGGAGAGACCCGAGCGGGGCCGTACGCACGCCGGTGACGGCCAACGAGGTCAAGAACTGGCTATCCGCTTGTAGTCCGGATCAGCCCATTGAATCCAAGGACCCCCGCTAGGTGCCCCTGCACGCCTTCAAGACAGAAGGCGGAGTGGTGTCCTTGCGTGGAGTGGATCCAATCCTACCCGTATTCGATACGATCACGCTGAGCAGCAGCAGGTCCTGCCAGCTCTTTTCAGGATACATCGGCAGCGCTAAGAGCACGGAGCTCAAACGCCTGGCACAACTGTTAAGAGAGAAAGGTTACATCGTGCTATATAGCGATGCTCAGCGTTACCATGATCTCGCCCATCCTATCGCGATCGAAGAACTCTTAGTGATCCTGGCCGGGGCGTTCGGGGAGGCCGCGGGAGAGCATCTCAAAAAAAAGAACCTCATTGCAAAGTCGTACTGGCAACGATTCCTGGATTTTCTACAAACCGAGATCATTCCGGAATCGATGACGGTCAACGTAGGGGTCCCGGACCTGAAACTCAATCTCATGCATGGGCGGCCCTTCTGGCTAAAAGTGCGCGATGCGCTGGGTTCCAAGATTGATAGTCTCCGCCACGATGCCCATGCATTTGTCGGCGAAGTTGTCGCAGCGCTTAAGGGCCGCGCTCCCAAAGCCCCTGGTGTGGTCTTCTTGTTCGACAGCCTTGAGCGGCTCCGCGGTCCGGAGAACGAGTTCGAGACCACCATGGACAGTGTCATTCGCGTCCTCATCCAATATGCTGATTTGCTCCAGCTCACCGGCCGGAGACAAACCCGTTTCGCTTATCAGCGCAGCGCCGGCAGGCCGGCTCGTCCGATTCTTCGCCGACTCGTTCGCCCGCGCCTTCGTGCGCCACTTCGGCATTGACTCGCCTCATCACGAATGCGCCCACTACTTCGGGCTCTCGTTTGCCCGTTCCTTCACGTTGTTCTCACCCTTTCAACTCACCGCTGGCCTTCCCTTCCCCTTGGCCGGGCGTCGTTTTTCCCATTGCTTTTCCTCCGAGTTTGCCCGCGGATCCGCCGTAGAACTTGCCTACGACGTCGCGGTCGATTTCGGCCTGTACCCTCAGGACCACGGACAGTTTCATTTGGAAGCCCGCCGGTTCGCGGAGCGGATCACCGCCGGTATCGATGTAGAGCTTGGGCAGAGACCCCTATCGCCCACCTCACCCAGGTCAACCGCCCCGGCGCGCCTGCCGCCGGCTCCCTCGGAACCCTGGCTTGCGGAAATGCGCGGTCTGGCGTGATGAAGAGGCACCCAAAGTCTTGCAAGAGGTCATGGGAGTCCTGGGCGGGGAAATCATCATCGCCTTGGCCGCAATGGCAGAAGGCTCGCTGGTCGAAGCTAGACCGTATTGTTCGTTCCGCCTGCAGAACCGCTGGTTATGCGAGACCTGGCCGGCTTTGGATGATTACCTGCCTACATCGCCAGGACCTTGGCAACTCGCCATCTACTACGCGCTCGCCTGGACGCAGTTCACGACCACCTGGACCTGGCCCGAGACCGAGCGCTGGCGGGCGCTGTTCGGCGAGCGGCCACCCGCGCACTGGCTGCCGCGCACCCACTGCTGGCTGTCCTACGACCCGGGGCTTACCGACCCTCTCCAGGGGCTCGACGAGGCCCTGGAGGAAGGCGAGGCCGATACGGCGCTACCCGGATATGCTACTCAGGTTCGAGAAGTCCTCGGCAGACCCGCAGGATCAAAGGGGGCCCAGGGCTAGGCAAACGAGGTGCGGGCCAGAGCTATGCGCGGGCCAACCGATTTCGCCGGCCGCGGCGCCTTTACCCCCACCCTAGCCCTCCCCCGCTCCGCGCAGGGGAGGGGACCGGAAACCGCTCCCCTGCTACCGGAATTGCGCGGGCATGCGGCGATAAGGATCAATAAGGGCGTTTGATTTGATTCCCCTCATCCCCGGCTTTCGCCGGGGCAGGCTCTGACCTTCTCCCTGAGGGAGAAGGGACTTCCAGATTTGGCGAAGTCGCTCTGTATGACATTGGCTGCTGAAGAAACTAAGGGGCGCGCACCTGCTGCAGTCGGTCTTCTGGTCCGCGCCGGAACTGGTCGCGCTCGATCTCGTCGGTGACGGACCAGGGTTTCCCCTGGGTATCGAGATAGAGTTCCTGCATTTCCTTGAGATTGAACGGACGCGAGCCGATGCGGCCGAAGACGGCCATCTGGTGGCCGGTCTCGTCCACGGCGCGGTCCCGGTCCAGGCCCTTGGACAGCGACAGGGCCGGGCTTGCAGTGCGATAGCTCGCTACCAGTTCGGGATGGGGCTCGGGGCTGAAACCGTAGAAACGCGGCTGGCTATCGGGAGAGGTGAGCTGCAGGACCTTTAGGCCATTCTTGCCATCGGCGACATAGGCGAAGAGGCTGGCGTTGGTGCTCGCGACCACGACATCGCGCGTATCGTTGAGCGAGCCGCTCGCGTTGTACATCGCATAGACCTTGGGCGCCTCGGGGCGCTCCACGTCGATGATCGCGAGCCCCTCGCTGCCGGCTGCCACATACGCATAAGTCCGGGCGACATAGATCCGATGGGCGTCCCGCAGGGGCACATGGGCCGCCTCCACCACGCTCGGTTTCCTGGGATCGGTCACGTCCACGACGCGCAGGCCGCTGCCGTCTAGGACGAACAGGTAACGGAACTGCAGGGCGCTGGCGCGCACGTCGCTGAGCTTCACCGTCGCCGCCACCTTGGGCTGCAAGGGGGTGTCGAGGTCGAGTATCACCAGCCCCGCATCGGCCGCAATGTAGGCGTAGTGGCCGCCGATGGTGATGTGCCGCGCGCCGTTCAGTATCCCGTTCTCGTTCCAGGTCAGCGCGCGCTCCAGAACGTTGTTGCGCGGCTCGAGATCGGAGAGCGTGTTGACGTCGGAGAGGATCAAACCCTCTTTGGAATCCGTGATAAGCGCGTAGTGGTAGATCGGATGGAACGGCTGCTCCATGTTCGTTTCTTCCATGAGCTTCTTCATCTCCTCGCCGCTCATACCGAAGCCCGGAAGATTGCGCCGATCCGGATGGATGGGCTGGGTGGTCGGCAGCGCCACGCACGTGGCGTCCTCGGTGTCGATCTGGGTGTCGTGCCCGAGCGGGGAGAAGGGCGCGGTGATGAAGCGCTCCGAGAAGCCTTTGTTGGCGATGTTCGCGACATCGTAGGCCTCGAAGCCTTCATCACCCTGGGCCACGTACAGGTACTCGCCGCGTAGCTGCAGGCAACCGACCCGCCCGCCCGTGCGTTTGTCATAGGCCTCCTGCAACACCCGGCCCTTCGCCTCGTGCTTGCGATACCAATCGGGGTAGGCGTATTTATGGAGATAACTCCCGACCACCGCCTGCGGCTCGTCCCACTCGGTCACGCGCACCGCCTCGATCCTGTCCTCGGTGCCGGTCCAGGCGTTGTAGCCGACGAAGTTCACGAAGTTGGTCCCGAGCAGGAGCAACTGCGCCAGGATGGCATTGTTGTCGTTGTCCTTGGAGAGATGGCAATCCGTGCAGGTCTTGGTCTCGGTCTTGCGCTCGGTGTGCGGGAAATGGGGAGCGAAGGCCTGGGAGCTGAAACCGCTCGCCGCGACCGGCGGTTGCTGGATATAGATCAGCTCCCGGTTGGCATTGCGCGAGGACAGGACGAGCGCCGAGGAGGAGCGCACCGGTGCGATGCGCCCGCCCTTGACCGGGCCATGTTTCCCGAGCTGGTACATGTCGTCGCGTGCCACCTGCGGGTTGTAGGTCGCGTAGTTGCGCGCCTCGTCGTGGTCGTAATGCTGGCGCCGGGTCTTCCAGTTGGCCTGGATCGGCAGGTGACAGCCGCCGCAGCTCGTCGCCCAGGAGCTGTGGCAGGTGAAGCAGGTCATGTCCTCGTTCTTGTGGGCGCGGTCCGCGGGGTTCACACCCGGGCCCCAGGCCATGGAGGTTCCCTCGGAGACCGTCTTGGCGCGCGCGGCCTTCGCGTTGTAATCGGGATGCACCGGATCGAGCGTGTCTTTGACGAGCGAGAGCCGCCATTCCTTGGCCGGGTCGAGCGCCGAGCGCTGGTACAGGCTCCCCTCGCGCCACTCGAAGCGCGGCCGGCCGTCCTGGTTGCGGATCAGGCTCAGATCGTTCCCCCCCTCTGGGGCCGCGGGACCGCTGGTGCGCAGGTTGGGGTATTGATCCGGCGTGCCGTGACAGTCCTGGCAATCGATCTCGATGGCCTGGGCGACCTCGCCGTAGAGGTGCCCGTTGCCGTGCGAGTCCTGGGAGAAATGGCAATCCATGCAGTGCATGCCGACATCGACGTGCACGGAGGACAGGTGCACCGCCTTTCGAAACTTCGCGGGATCCTGATCGGACACCCGCTTGCCGTCCTTGTCGAGCAGATGCCCGTGGCGATCGCGCTTGTAGACGGCGCGGAAATTCCAGCCATGGCCGTGGTAATCGGCGAACTGGGTGTCCTTCATCTTGGGGTTCCGGTCCCAGACCGTCTTGAGGAAATCGACATCGCCCCACAACCCGCGCATGGCCGCCTCCTCGGGGTTGCGCATGGTGATCTCCCAGGCCTTCTGGTGCCCGATGATCTGCTTGGGATCGACGCCGGAGAGCAGCCCGGCGTCCCAACTGCTCACATAGAGCTGGTCCTTGGGCCACATATTGGGCGCATCCGACTCGTAGTCCCACATCGTGTAGCCCAGATAGCTATTCACGAACATATTGGGCTGGTGCATGTGGCAGACCATGCACTGGCTGGTCGGGATGGCGCGCGTGAACTCGTGTTTCAGGGGATGGCCGCTCTCGCCCTTGGGGATGGTCTTGTCCACGGTCACCGTGTTGCCGCCATGACCGAGGCGCGCATAGGGTCCCGAATGGCGCGGATCGCGGTCGTTGCTGTAGATCACGTGGCAAGAGGCACAGCCCGAGGCGCGGTGATCGCCCGGCTGGTCGTTGGTCCCCATGAGCCCGGCCAGGGGGTCGTTGAGGCGCGTTTTATGGAGGTTGATGACCGGCACCGCGATGCGCGCGCCGGTGCCGGGACCGCGGTTCGACTGACGGGTATCGGGGCGGCCAGGCTCCTCCAGGCGCTGCAATTGACCGAGCGCATCGGGCACGCCGGTCTCCGGGAACAGGTTGCCGATGTTGCGTCCGCCGCGCTCGAAGATGCGGAACACATCCGCCGGCGGGAGCACCTCCCACATCGGCAGGGGCGCGAGCCTGGGCAGCACCCCGCGCGCCGCCATGGCCGGGGTCACGTCCGTCGCGCCCTCCACGATGGTGCCGAGCGTGAGGGGGTCCCCTCGTGACTCCGCCTTGGCGCGGTCCTCCCCTTTCAGGGGCTGTTGCGATGCGCCGACCACATAGCGTTTGAAGGGCAGGATCCCGTTGTTGTACGCGGCCCCGCCCCAGAACATGGCAGCCGTCGACATGAGGCTGCGTTCGGCGGCCAGGATCTCGGGCAGGTGACAGGCGCCGCAGGCCTCGCGCGCCACCCGGTAATCGCTCGGGTTGATGAAGCGGATGAACTCCGGGCTCTCCAGGTTGAGCATGGTATAGGAGCGGGGTGGGGTCGCGCTCTTCGGGTATCGCCAGTATTTCGGGTAACGGGGCTGCACATGGGACTGGTCCAGGGCGGCGCGGTAGTCGGGGTCCCCGGGCTTCGAGCCTGCCGGCTTGCGCGCCGATGTGTCGCCGCCATGGCAATCCGTGCAGCCCAGGATCACGCCCGGATTCTCGTGCATCGAGAGCTGGTCGGTCTGTTCGTGGCAGGTCAGACAGCCTTCGGTCTTCGATCGGGCCGCGGCTTCGGTCTGCTGGGCGGGCGCATCGGGCGTCGGTGGATAGGTGATCGACCGGGGGCTTTCGCCACCCGCGGCATACACCGCCGACGTGACGGCCGCCAGGGCCAGGGCGAAGCATTTTAATTTTGTACTTTGGCCGTAGAGCGCTGGCCGGTGTGTCCCGATCGTCACGTCCGCCATCCTCGCATCAGAAGGTAAACACAAAATTACCGAGCACCGAGAACGGGTGATCATCCGGGAACAGATCGCGGAAGCCCTGGCCCGGGACCAGGATCGCGCCCGACAGGCGCAACACGATGTTCTGCGTGAAGTACGGCCGGTAGATGATGGCCGCCGACAGGTCCCACCCGATGTCCGAATCGACCCGACTCTGGTTGCGCAGCTGCTCCAGGACCGAGGTGTCGTCGAAGTACAGCTTGTTGAAGTTGGTCGAGAGGCGCAGCTCCGGGAGAATGTCGAAGTCGGCGCCCAGCCCGTATAGCTCGACCCCGGGATTGGCGAAGTTCGACTGGCCGAGCTCCTTCGAGGACCTGAGCGAGGGGAGCACCGAGTTCCGGCCGGTCAACTGGACCCCTCCCCCCCCGATGAGTGGAATGGCCTGGCGGATAAAGTAGCTCGTGTCGTAGCCTGCGAAGATCGGGTTCTCGAAGATGGCGTCGAAGCCCTCGTCGGTGTCGTCGAAGGGGTCGTCGTCGCCGGTGGCGTAGAGCGCCGAGGTCCGCACCCGGATCCAGTCGAAGTCCATGGAGGCCTCGCCCGCCAGGAACCAGGCGCGGATGTCGGTGGATTGATTGTTGAAGGCGTTGCGCGGCTGGTCGCCGAGGGCATAGTAGAACGAGGTCGTCAGGTTCACCGGCCCGATGTGGCCGTCCCCGTTATAGCCTAGATAGTGCACGTCATAGTCGCGGCCGAACTGCGTCCCGAAATTCGGCGCTGGGCGTGCGAGGAACCCGTTGTCGTCGAAGAGCAGACCGTCGTCGCCCTCGCGGTTGCGGTTGTAGGCGTAGATCCCCTGGGAGGTGAACCCGAGGAAGGGGAAGTCCTGGCGGTAGAGGTTGCCGACCACGACATCGTCCTCGCGGAGCTCGTCGGAGATGTCGTTGAGACCGCTATTGGTGTCCTTCTCCAGGCGCCGGAACCAGGCCAGGTTGTACTGCCAGAGGTTGTTGTCGCGGGTGCCGAAGAGCCGCACCCCGAGCTGGTTGTCCTGGAACAGGAACCCGCGGAAATCGGTGGAGAACGGCTGGATCCCGAAGCGCACGCTGTCGAAGTCGAAGCGGTCGGAGACGTTGCGGAGATGCACGTCCAGAAACAGCTCCTGCATCCCGACATGCGCGTCGTCGCGGGTCTCGCCCTCGCGCGGGTCGATGTTGAGCACCCGCAATTCCTCCACCTCCGTGTGGTTGAAATTGAAGACGGGAGTGATGCGGAGCTCGTAGTCGGGGGGACGGAACACCGTGTCGCCCTTGAAGGCGATGAGGGACAGGATCAGGTTGTTATTGAACAGGAACTGATCGCTGTCGCCGAAGGTGTCGAGGGCATCGCCGCCGCGGCTCACCTGGGGTGCGACCGGCGTGGGCACACGCCGCAGCTCCGTGGTCATATCGTTGATGACGCTCAGGTTGAAGAACCAGTCGCGATAAACGGGACGATCGGACTTCAAGATGTTGCGATTGTAGGGGTCGTACCAGGGCTCTTTCACGAGACCCAGGTCCTTGGCCAGGCGCCAGCGGTCCGGGATCGGCAGGAAATCACCGGGCGCGGCCGGCGCCGGGAGCGGGACGCGCTCCAGACCGGTGGCCCGGTTCGGGTCCGGCATCTCCGCGTCCTGGGGACCGGAAGGCTCGGGCTGCGCGCCCGGACGAGGGCGTTCTTCCTCGCCCGTGGGCGCGACGGGCGGTGCCGGGGGCGCGGGAGTGGGGGGAGTCCCCTCTAACGCACCGGGAAGGCGGCGCGACGACTGGGCCAACAGCACCCGCGGCTCACCGGGCGAGGCCGGCTGTGCGCCAGATATCGCGGTGCTGGCCACAGGGACGTCGACCGCTGCCTCGTCAGTCCATGACGGTTGGGCGGCGCAAAGTAAGAGCGGCGTGACCGCCAAGCCCCAGGCGACTCCGCGGCGAGCGCTTCCGCCGTCCGTTATTTGCCTTTGCATGGTGTTTGTACGTCGCTGCCGATGAAGGGGGCCACCGGACACTGCACATAGCGCGGTCTCAGGGTCTGCCCGCCCTTGGTGATCCGCACGCGGTCGGCGCGCCTGCCTGTCGGTGCATTCCCGATCCGGCGCCGCAGCGCGACGCCGGCGTTGTGGACTCCGAGGAAGGCCACCATGTCGTCTTGGTCCACGCCGTCGCCCGAGACCCCGAACGCGCCCACGAACACCCCGCGCTTGAAGACCGGGACGCTGCCCGGGAAGATCTGGATGCCGTTGGCGAGCCGTCCGGGCGCGATCGGGAACGAAGCGCTCGGGGACACGCAGTCGGTCACCGGCGGCGGCCTGTCCTCGTCCAGACCGAGGCCCGCCAACACCCCACCCGCCACCAGGTCCAGTTGGATCCCGACATTGAAGGGGCTCCACTCGTTGACACCGGCCTTGAAGATCCCTCGCATGGGACCGCTGCTCCTGGCCGGCTTGCTCAGGGGACCGGTGGGGCCGGATTCGATGCCGTCCGGGAAGAACGGCCGCGCGATGTTGCCGATCGCACGGTTGCTATAGGCCACCCCGTCCTCGAAGACACGACCCCGGAACGGGGGGTCCACGAACCCCTGGGCGTCACGGACATACCTTGCCAAGATGCGGCTGGCGTCGCCCAGGCTGGCCGCCGCATCCGGGCTGGAAAAGAACGCGGCGGCGCGGGCCTTCTGCAAGGACACGTCGATGCCGAAGACCGGGGCGTCGCGGGTGCGGGCGACGCCCAGGATGGTGCCGTTGACATCGACCACCGAGACGGTGACGCGCACCTGGCTGCCGTTCGGTTGACGAATATTGGCTCGCGCGCTGTTCGCCACCTCGATGCCTTCGAGCAAGAGCGTCCTGACCTCGCTCGCGGTCAAGCGCTGGCCGTCGTTGGGGGCGCCGGTGATGGGCGGGAAACGGTTGGTGGCCCCATCGGCGAGCACGAAGGCGTCCGTGCCGCGGCCGAAGAGCGGCGGATTGACCCGATCGGCCGGGATGATCCCGGATGCCGGCTGGCCGAACGCGGTCCCTTGCCGGACCACGGCGGGACGGTAGAACCCGTCCACCGGGACCAGTGCGCCGAGCCGCCCGACGATGCGGCCGAACGCGGGGGCCGATCGGGGATCGGAAAGCAGATCGCCGGTATCTGCATCGGAAAAGCGGAGCAAGAGACCTCCCACCGCGATGCGGTCCGCCCGCCGGTTTTCGGGGGCCTCGAAGCCCGCCGTGCCGGCCAGCGCGATCAGCTCATCGACGCTCTGATCCTGATCGAAGATATTGCCATCGACGCCGTAGATCCCATCGGCAATGACGCCGATCCCGCCCACGGGGGTGCCCCTGAGGTAGAGCGGCAATCCACCGGGATCGGCGGACAGGCCCAAGGGGGAGCGGCGCGGTCCGATGCCGACCGCCTCGCCTTGCTGGACGAGGTCCCCGCAAGGGAGCTGGCTGAACTGAACACCGAAAAGCGGTCCCGAGGGTTGGCCGCGCTCCCCGGGGTTGAAGAACTCCTGGACGATCTGGTTCGCCGTGCGGGTGCCGAAGGCGTTCCCTTCGCTCGACAGATAGGCCGCGGTGATAGCCTTGGCGATGGCCGCCAAGGGGGACGGGACCCCGCGGGGCAGCCCCCGTACAGGCAGCTGGATCTCTTCGAGTCCGGCGGCCCCGGGCCGCGGAAGCCGCTTGTTGAACCGACCGGAGGTGATCCGGGCCAAGGGCCGTGCACCGGTCATCTGGAACACCGCCAGCACATTGCCCACGCGATCGACCACTGCGATGGTGGCCTTTTGGCCGCGCACCCGAGCCTCTTCCACGGCCTGGGCGATGACGCGCTGGACTTGGGACGCCCGGAGAAAGGTGCCGGTGTTCGCGCAAAAGCCGACGCAGTTGCTGTTCGCCGCCCGGCTCCCGCCGGCCGCGAGGAACGCAACCACGAAGACTAGCGCCCGCCAGGCCACCCGCGTCGAAGCCGACGGCATCGCGCTCAACCCCCCTCGATGTTCGTTCTTGCAAAGCTCACGTCGCCCGGCGGATCTCCGCCAACGACAATGAGATAGGCCGCTATGCTAAACCAAACTCGCCACTGAGCTCCCCCACCCTAACCCTCCCCCGCTCCGAGCAGGGGAGGGGACCCGGAAAGGCCGCCCCCCGCTACGCAGGGGAGGGACCGCAGCACCCCCTCCCCTGTCCGCGCTTTTTGCGGACGGGGGAGGGTTGGGTGGGGGCCAGGCCTTCCAGGCGCTGACCACACCTCGTCTCTGCCGATGCACCTCTGGCCCCCACCCTATCCCTACCCCGCTACGCAGGGGAGGGGAACCGGAAACCTAACCCAACAACGCTCGGGCCGCATTCCCTAGAACGTCAGGTTCACACCGACCGCGAAGCCCCTGGTCACGTCCGAACGGTCCTGGCCATCCTGCTCTTCGAAGTCCGTGCTGATGGCCTGGTATCGATACCCGGCGTAGACCGTTGCCGCCGACAGCGGCAGGTGTGGCATCAAGCGATCCATACCGTGCGTGTAAGAGAATCCTGCCTCCGCGACATCATAGTCGGCGTCGAATTCGAGATTCTGGTCTCCATCGTCCGAGCAACAGGGGGAGGTGGTGACATCTCTGATCCCTGCGTCCATGAAGCCATGGGCATAGGTCGCATACACCCCGAAGCCGCGACCGATAGGCACCGATGCGGCGATCCCGATCGTTGGGCCTTCTATGTCAATATCGCTGTAGCTCCTGCCTACCGCCAGTGTCCCGACCTCAATATCCGTACCGGTAACTGTTTGATCAATTGTCTGGCGTACTTTCTTGTAACCGCCCAAGATGGCGACGTAGGGATGCACATAGATCCCGCCTGAAGCATCCCACTCATATCGCTCGCCTGAAGTTTCGAATCTAATTAAACGAATCAGGTCACCGGGATTTCCGGCCGAGTCTATCAGTCGTGTCCGTCCGAACGTCGGCTCAAAATCAAATCCCGTCTTGGAATAATAGCTACCGGTGGCGAACAGCCACTTGTACCTGGCACTGAGCTGAGGGATCGGGACCGGCTCGATATCGGATTCTTGTGAGTCAGGTGCGGTATCGTCAACAAGTGTGGGGACTACAATTACTTCGCCACCGCCGACATCGAAAGCTCTTTGTGCCCTTTGACTGATAAAGCTGTCCCGGGACCACTCGTTTATCCAGACCTTCACCCCGAGCGTCGCCGAGAAGTCCCGATCCCAGTCCGGCGAGAGCCAGCCCGAGAAGCCGTCCCAGACGGTCGGCCCCGTGGGCTCGTCCGCGAACGCGGCAATGGGGATTAGCAGCGTCAATGCAGCGGTGCTCAAACAGAGTCTCTTGTTCACGGTGATGTGCCCCTCGACGTACTCATATATACACGTATACGCTGAACCACACCCCCATCCTGCGCTAGGGACATCAGTGGGGTATGGGTCCCTTCACGGCTCGACGCTCGTTGGCATGCGTTGCCTTCATACGTATATATAATACAACATTGGACGGCGCGCAAGTGGTGTCTGTGCAACATCGTGCAATGGGGCCATCCTTCAGGCGCCGGTGCCGGTCCTGCGGTCCAGCCGAGGTCGTTCATGGCGGCCTGTGGCCGCACGGTCGCTCAAGGGCCATTCGCCATCCGGTGGCGACGTGGTGCGCCGTGCCGTCGCTCACTCCGCGCGCCTGGCGTAGCGCCCGAAGGTCCAATGGAGATTAAGGCCGGTCGGATGTCCCGCCGGGCCGACGCGGAGCCTGGGGAGGACCTCCGCGCGCAACAGCAGGGTGATCAATGCGATGCGACAGTCGCGCTCGGGCACCTCGGCGAAGTAGCGCTGATTGGCGGGCAGGAGGGCCAGGGCGATGGCATCTTCCTCACTCAAGACCGACATCGAGGTCGAGGTAGCGCCCAAGAAGCGCCTGGAGAGTTGCGTGTGGATCTCGGAGACGTCAGTCGGCACCGGAAGCATCTGCTTCTCGCCGAGCGACAGCAGACGGACGCGCTCTGGGGGCGTGAGACGCTGGCTGAGCGCCCGGATGCGGGCCCCAAGATCGTGATACGGCGCGCGCTCGGCCTCGGGGAGCTTCGCGATGATCGCAGCCAGGCGCCCCTCGTCGTCCAGGATCTCGCTGATCGTCCCGCGCAGCAGGCGATTCGCGGCATGGATCACACAGGCATCGGCGGGTGCGGGTGCCGTGTCCGGCGTGTTCCACAAGAAGACGCCATCGGGCTTCAACGCCTCGGCAACGCCGTCGACCAGGGCCGGCAGGGCCTTGGGCTGCACCAGGTGCAGGACCATGCTGGCGAATACCACGTCGACGCCGTCCTCGCCCGCGATCTCCGAGAGCCGGCGGATGCGGCCGGTCGCGGGGTCCTTGAGGGACTCGAAACGCACGAAGGGCAATGCCTCGAGCAGTTCATGGGCCTTGGCGAACCAGCCGGAGGGCAGGTCCAGCACCAGCAGCTCGAAGGCGATGCCGCGGGTCTCGAAGCGTTTCAGGAGACCCTTCTCCGCGAGGCCGTGGATCAGCTCCAGGGTCGCGAGCCCGGTACCGGCCCCGTAGTCCACGAGGCGCAGGGCGCGCCCGGTCCGGGTCGCGGACTCGAGCCTGCCCAAGCGCCGCTCGACCTCATCCAGGATCGCCGCGACCAGGGCACCGGTGGCGGCGAAGCACCAGCGTCGCGGATGCTCGATGCCGCCGTCCCGATACAGGAACCGGTGCAGGGCCTCGCCGTCCTCCCGGTCCTCCGAACCGTCCGGCCGCCAGCCGCGGCGTTCCGGCCTTTCTGCTCCTTCCCCCTGCTCATTTAGATGTTTCTGGCAGGGGGAAGGTTGGGATGGGGGTCGAGCGGTCGGAAGATCCTTTGCGCCCTGTGACTCTAACCGCTCCCACCGTTCGGCCTTCTCCCAAAGCCCAAGGAGCGCCACTTCGGCTTGCGCCCGCGGCAACTCCAGGATGGCAAGCGCCTCCTCGCGGGTCTCAGCGCCTTGGTGATCTCCGGGCACCCTACCCCCACCCTGCCCTCCCCCTCCAAGGGGGAGGGTTCTACGATCACCGGCATTGCGACGGACGCCCGGCTTGAGCGTCTGGAGCCACCCGGGATCGGACGTCTTGAAGCGATTCAAGCTGATCGCCACGAACGGCAGGCGCGAGGGATAGACCTTGTGTTGGTAAGGGATGGACCGGAGCCCGGCCTCTTCCGCCAGGCTCATGAAGGCGTCGAAGTCGACCGGATACTGGTTGGAGTAGCCATGGTAGGTGTCGAAGGCCGTCGCGTGCGTGCGACCGTCGTAGCGCCGGGCGATCTGCGGAGCCACGTCGTGGGCCTCGATGATGATGAGCCCGTGCCGCTTGGTGTACGGGACCCAGCGCCTCAGGTGCTCCACGAGGTTCTGTTCGAGCGAGGCATTCGGGATCGCCCGGCCTTCCTCGTCCGCGTAGGCCCCGGTGGACATCGCCCGGCGCCGCAGCGCCTGCTCGCGGGGCTCGGTGTAGCGGCGGTTGTGATCGATGAAGGCGCGGATGTGCAGGCCGTCCTCGATCGCGAATCCGACTTCCCGCAGCGCCGCGGCAAAGCCGTCCGGATCGGTGATGTCGCCGAAGAGTGCGATGTGCGGCACGCCGGCGGATTCGAGACGCCGGCGCGCGACCACGAGGGCTTTCACGTTGTAATCCGCGCCGACCATCACCACGGGATGCTCCTCGAGCTTCGCACCGCGCAATGTGTCGCGGCACACGAGCCGATAGATCCTTTCGAGCCACACGCCGTCCCCGCAGCCCATATCCGCGACGAAACGCGGTTGCTCGGCGATGGGCTCGCGGTTGAAGACCTCGCGGATGATCGCATCGGCATCCTCGAAGTAACGCCGGTGAGCCACCCCGCTCGCGAGCACGTTGAGGGTGCGCTCGACATGCGTCTCCTCCTGCCCGCGTTCGCGGTGGGTGATGTTCTTCACCGAATCGAACAGGAGCCGCGGGAGTTGGCAGAACAGCGGGAGGTAGGAGAGCGTGAGGCCATAATGCAGCGTGAATTCGCAGGCCACCCTGCCTTGCTCGGTAAAGAGCCAAGCGTCCCGCTCGCGCCGCACCCAGCCGAGGTGCCGCAAGAGCGCGAGCGCCACGAGCATACGCTCTCGCGCCGTGCCGCCCGCGTCGAAACGCCATTCACGATGGGCGAGGACACCGCGCTGCTTCAAGGCGATCATCAAGGGACCGGCCAGCATGCCGTCCAGGTGGGCGCGGATGGTCTCGAATGCCTCGCCGGCGAACCCGTACCCCTGCGCGCTCTGGTCGACCAACTCGGTGTAGCGCTCGAAGGGGGGATCGATCACTTCACGCTCGATCACACCGGGCTGGATCACACCGGGCTGGGCAAAAAGGTAGCGGGAAAAGGGAATTCCGGAATAGACGAAGGCCGCGGCCTCCCGGTACACGTCGAAGGCGGCCGAGGCGTGCCTCCCGCGTGGAGTCACGGAGAACACCATGGCATCGCTCGCCGGTTCACCCTCGCGTTCGAGCCAGCCTTGGAGCGCGAGGCAGCGCAGCCCCACGTGCAGATAACCGGGCCTCGCCGGCGGACAGGCGCGCAGGATCTCGTGCATCGCGACACGCCCCTCGCGGAGCAATAACGCCAGTACGCCGGATTGCCCCAGGGCCGCCAAGGTCGCCCCTACCACGATTCCGTCGTGATGCAGGAACAGGGTGCGGAGCAGCGCCGGGGCGGCCCGGGAAATCGTGGTCTCGGGCTCGGTCATGGGGATCGATGGGGTGTCCATGGGTCGCGGTGAGTTTGTGGACGGCAGCGGTCTCGATCCCTTGTGGCGCCGACGGAATTTAATATAATCCTTGGACGCGCCCTGGCCGCGCAGTATACGGCCGACGATAAGAACGAGAATAGCCGTGATGACCCCGCTCCGAACCTTGGCGCTCCTCTTCGCCGCCGCGGCCCTGGGCGCCCTGTGCACCGCGTGGCTTTTCTATGGTCGGACCCCTCTCCCGCGCGCAGACGGACCGCGCGTCGTCGACTTCGCCCTCCTCGATGCCGACGGTGAGTACCATCGCCTCTCTGCAGAAGGACACGCCAAGGCCATCGTCTTTTATAGCCATGGCCTGGGCTGTGCCGTCGTTCGGAACAGCCTCTCGAGCCTCGAGACGCTGGGCGACCGCTACCGCGAGGCGGGCGTGCGCTTCTTTCTGTTGAATGCCAATCCCCAGGACGACCGTGCGGCCTTGAAGACCGAGGCGGAGCGCTTGGGGATCGATTTCCCGATCCTCAAGGATGAGAGCCAACTGGTGATGGAAGGTCTTGGTGTGGCGCGGACGGGCGAGGCCATCCTCATCGATCCCGCGACCTGGACGGTCCGCTATCGCGGCCCGATCGATGACCGAGTCGGTTTCGACGGAGAGCGGCCGCGTGCGGCGCGCGAGTACTTGAAGGACGCCATCGCGGCCCTTTTGGACGGAGATCCGATCGCGGCCTCCGCACCCGCGGGAGCCGGCTGTCTGATAGAAGGCCTGGCGGACGCCAAGGCCGGCCCCGTTTCTTACGAGGGCGAGGTGGTGCCGGTGTTGAGGGCCAAATGTGTGTCTTGCCACCGGCCGGGCGGGGGTGCCCCGTGGGTCATGGACCGCTATGAGACCGTCAAGGGGTGGAGCGCGATGATACGCGAGGTGATCATGAATCGCCGCATGCCGCCCTGGCACGCCGATCCCGAGATCGGGGCATTCTCACCGGATCTCTCTTTGACGGTCGAGGAAAAGCGCACCTTGGTACACTGGATAAACGCCGGGGCGCCCCATTCCAGCGGGACCGATCCCCTGCTCGCAGACCCCCCCAAGGGCGATACCGGCTGGCCTCTGGGGGAACCGGACGCCGTCATCGATCTCCCCACCCAGAGGCTGCCGGCGCAAGGCGTACTGCCGTATCGCTGGCTCAAGATCGCCGCCCCCGTCGATCGGGACGTATGGGTGCGCGCGGCGCACCTGCAACCGAGCGACGCGGGGGTCATGCACCATGGGTTCGTGTTCGTGCAATACCCCGAGCCTTTGAAGGCCAAAGAGCCCGAGTGGCTCGAAGGTCGCAACGGTTTCTTCACGGCCCACGTCCCCGGATTCAGGGCCACACCGTTCCCCGACGGCTCCGGCCAGTTGCTGCCGGCGGGCGCCACACTCGTCTTCCAGCTCCATTATGTCACCGTGGGACATCCGCGGAGCGACCGGCCGAGGCTCGCGCTCTATTTCCACGACCGGCCCCCGCTGCGCGAATACGCCGTCGCGAGTGCCGCCAACATGCGCATACGCATCCCCCCACAGGCGCCCGATCATCGAGAGCAGGCCGAGGTCCTATTGAAGGAGGATGTGACCTTGTACGCCTTCTACCCGCACATGCACTATCGCGGCAGCCACTTCCGCTATGAGGCCCGCTATCCCGATGGCCGTGTGGAAGCCCTGCTCTCGATCCCTCACTATTCGTTCCGCTGGCAGGCCGTCTACCGTCTCGCGACTCCCAAGGCCCTGCCGAAAGGTACGCGCATCGCCGTCGAAGCGGGCTTCGACAATTCCGATCGGAATCCGGTGAACCCCGATCCCTCCAAGGAAGTCCGCTGGGGCCTCAAGGACTACGACGAGATGCTGGTCGGCTACGTGATGTATACGCGAGACCGGCCCGTAGACGCGACGCTCGCGATCCGTGACCCGGGCGCGCGACCGACCCGTCCCTAAACGCCGGTCTTCGAGCCCTGTGTGTCAATGTAAGGCAGATAGCGCCTGAGACCGTAGATCGGTTTCTCGAACCCGTGCCAGATGGCCATGCCCATCAAGAGCGACAGCGCAAAGCCGCCGATCAAGCCATTGGTCTCCGGGGAGAACGGCAGGACGATCCCCGTGGCGGAGAACAGGTCCCAGGCGATCAAGTGCACCAGGTACAGGGTATAGCTCATCTCCCCGAAATAGACGAATGGCCGGAAGCTGAGCACCCGTGCCAGGATATGAGTCTCGTCTACCGACCACAGCCCCCAGATGAAGAACCCCATCGCGGCCGCGATCGGTGTCTGGTAGTTGGATACGGAGAACTGCAAGAAGCCGCTCTGCCCGAAGTGGAACTCGACCGCGACCAGGAGGACCACGAAGAAGAGCCCGACCCCGAGCGCCCACGACGGCGACAGCCATGTCAATCGGCGCCGGCTTTCGAGCCATGAGAACAGGCACCCCCACGCGAAGTACTCCGCGCATACGGGCAAGAGCGTCCCATAGAACGACCGTGGGTAACGCGCCATGAGCCACACGCGCGCGGCGATGCTCAGGAACAGGACAGTGACCAGCATCGCCGTCCGCCACCGGACCGGCGTCAGGTACAGGAGCAACGGGTAGACGATGTAGAACTGCTCCTCGACACTCAATGACCACAAGTGCACGGACTGCCGCCTCCACGCCTCCATGAACCATTGCTGAAACTCCGCGAACGGGCCCAGGCTCGCGACGAAGAGCTTGATGTTCAGCACGTACCCGAGGTAAGCGAGCGGATAGCTCACGAGCCCCATCGTGATCAATAGGAGTACCACGAAGTAGTACGCCGGGCAGATCCGCAGGATCCTGCGGACGTAGAACACCTCCAAGCGTTTGAGGAGCCGTGGGTGATCGGTGGACAGTAGGACGTTCGTGATCAGGAACCCGCTCATCACGAAGAACACCGGCAAGGCATACCCGAGGTAGCCCACATCCAACGGATCGCTCGCGTAGTGGGTGGCGAACACCATGAGGAACAAGACGAAGCGGATCCCGTCGATCTGGCGTTTTCTCATCCTGCCGGTCGTCCTTTGCAGTCGGTCGGAGCGGATCTCAGCGGTCGTGCGTTTCTCCGCCCGGGCCGGGGAAACGCCGGAGAAGGGGGCTCGGATCCATGGAAAGGCGAGGAGGCCCGAACGCCACCGGAGCCGCGGCGCGAGGGACCGGAGTGGATCTTCCAGGACCGTCGGGCGCACCGGAGATCGGGCCGTCTTCCCTCGGATATGGTGCGGGGCTCGCGGTTTTTCGCCCATTCTAACCGAGCCGCGCACCGCGCGGCGCGGCTTCGGATTGGGCCGGGGATCGGACGACGAATGGTCCTCGGTGGGCCGGCAGAGACCCCGGACGGAGAATGGTCCGCGGGCGGGCTAAGGACGGGTTTCCCGGGTATCATCACCACGGTCGGACCGATCTTCTTTGGCCTCGCCGGCGGTCCGGGGAACCCATTGCAAAGATCTTGTGACGGGATGTGGTAAAGTACTATTAACAAATGCTACACTCTTTATTGGGGACGTCTATCGCAAACCGAACGTCCCTCGAACACCGGGATTACCCTGGAACAAGAGGATACTATGGCTGATAAAGTGAACCTGACGAAACTCTCCGTCGCCGACCTTGCGAACCTGTCCAAGCGCCTCGACACGGAGATGAAGAGGCGGAACTCGGGGGAAACGAAACGGGTGCTCGCCAAGATACGCGAGTTGGCGGCCTCCGTGGGAATGTCGGTCGGCGACCTCGCCAACCACAAGAGCCCGCGGAGAACGACACGGAAAACGACCGGCCGGACCAGCAAGCGGCCGCCCAAGTACGTCAATCCGAGAGACCCATCGCAGACCTGGGCGGGGACTGGGCGCCAGCCCTTGTGGTTCAAAGACGCCCTGTCCAGTGGGAAGAGCGCCGACGAACTGCGGGTCGCGGCCAATGCGGCGAAGCGCTAGCGGCACTCGATAGGAGTCCTATTATCCCCTATCCCTGTCACGGCTTTTCGCTGTCATAGGGGTAGGGGATCGCCGAAGATTTCGGGCCCCGTGGGGCAGGGGGGTCGCGTGCTCGTCGAGACGGACGTCAGATCAGGAACAGTGTCGCGATGCCTAGGAAGGCGGTAAACCCAACCACATCGGTAACGGTGGTCAGGAAAAGCCCGCCCGCCAGCGCCGGGTCGATGCCGAGGCGTTTGAGCGTCAACGGGATCAGAGTGCCCGCCAGCGCGCCCGCGAGCAGGTTGGTGATGAGCGCGAGGGCGATGACGGCGCCCAGCGCCGCGTCCTGGAACCAATTGGCCGCGACCAGGCCGACGACGCTCGCCCAGATGAGCCCGTTACAGAGTCCAACGGCGATCTCTTTGCGCAGGAGCGAACGGGAATTGTCGCGTCCGACCTGACCGAGGGCCAACCCGCGGATTACGATCGTGAGCGTCTGGCTGCCCGCGATCCCGCCCATGCTCGCGACCACCGGCATCAGGATCGCGAGCGCCACGATCTTTTCGATGGTCGCCTCGAATAGCCGATTACCCAGGCGGCCAGTAGCGCCGTGACCACGTTGACCCCGAGCCATAGAGCCCGTCGCTCTCCGACGGTGCGTTCCGGGCCGTGGGTCAGGAGAGTGGTGAGCGGTAACACCCCTTGATATCGATTGTCCCGATCCACGACCATCAAGCTGTCGGTCTTATCCGGGAGATCGGCGCGCCAGCGCAGGTAACGCACCACGGCGTCCAGGTGAACGTCGCTGCGCACGGTGATGGTGTCGATGTTCATGAGACCACCGGCCGTGTCTTCGGAGCAGGACAATACCGTGGCGACCCGCGCGCGATTCTGCTCGAACGCAACACGCGCTCTGCAAGCGTTTCCGAAAGGCCTTGGAGGAGATCGGCCGCATCGTCGGTCTCGAGCGCTTCCGTGACGGCGGCGAGTTGGGCCGGGTCCATGTGCTCGAGAAGGCTTGTGCGCACCGCGTCCTGGGCATGCGACAGGACCTCGCCCTGGCGTTCCGATGGGATAAGAGTCCATACCTCGGCGCGCCGCTCGCTCGGCAGCGATTCCAGTAAATCCGCGATCTCCGCAGCGTGCAGGTCCGACAGGCCGGCGCGAACGCGCGCGAAATCACCTTCCGCCAGCGCACTCTGCAATATGCTACGCAGGCGCTCGGGGGGTTCGAGGTCTCCAAAGTCGGTCATGGGTGGCGCAGGTCGATCTCACCTACCGGGGCACCGAGATTCTACAGCCCCGTCTTCAAGATGTGTCTGCCGAGTGTCCGAGTCGCCACCATGCAAGGCCATAGGTCCCTGACGACTCGGCCAGGGAATGGCCGGGTCCAGGGGCCCATACCGTACCGCATTCGCGCTCGTTACCTTCCGCCACGCCGTTCACCGGCCAGGGGCAACCGCCTGACGTCCAAGGCCCGGCCAGCCAACCGCGCGCCCTGGGTGCGCGCCGGAGGGGAATCACGTACACTAAGCTCAAATCCCTGCACCACTCCCCCCATGGCCCGGATCTTCAGCAGAACCGCCGACGACCTCCCCGCGAAGGGCCGGAGCTGGTTTTGGGTCCTGCTCCTACCCTCCCCTTTCGTCATCGCGATCGTCGGCATCTCGGCCCTGGGGTTTTACTGGGATTCCGAGCCGGACCTCTTCAAGGTCAAGACCGTCGCTACAGACATGGTGGGCGGCGATGCGTCCAAGCTCGTGCCCGGCTCGGTGACGACCGCGACGCTCATCCATGTCGTCACGGTCTTGCTCGACAAGCCGGGTGGCTATCTCTCCAATGACGTGATGCCGCCCTCGGTGCTGATGGACAACATCCCGACCTGGGAGCAAGGTGTCTTGCAGCAGATCCGGGACCTGGCCCGGGTACTGCGCAACGACCTGAGCCGCTCCCAGACGCAATCGTCGGAGGACGCCGATCTCTCCGTAGCCGATCCGCGCTTTCACTTCGACCCGTACTCCTGGCAGATCCCCTCCGCCGAGGGCGAATACCGGGTGGGCCTGGATCGCCTGAAGCGCTACCTCGCGAGGCTCCAGGACCCCGCACGCGGCGCCAAATTCTACGCCCGCGCGGACAACCTTCGGGAATGGCTCCGGCTCGTCGGAACGCGCCTCGGAGACCTTGCGCAGCGCCTCAGCGCGAGCGTCGGCCAGGTGGCCCTCGACACCAGCACGGGCCGCGGTACGGCAACACCCGGCACGGCAACACAGGGACCAGACACGGACGCGGTCCAGCGATTGGCGATCAGGACCCCTTGGCTACAACTCGACGACGTCCTCTACGACGCTCGCGGCGCGGCCTGGGCCATATTGCATTTTCTGCGCGCGGCGCAGATCGATTTCGAACAGGTATTGAGGGACAAGAACGCGCAGGTCAGTCTGCGCCAGGTCATTCGGGAGCTGGAACAGACCCAAACACCGGTCTGGAGCCCTGTGATCCTGAACGGGACCGGCTTCGGGCTGCTTGCCAACCACTCGCTGGTGATGGCCTCCTACATCTCGCGCGCCAATGCCGCGCTCATCGACCTGCAGATGCTGTTGGTTCAAGGCTAGGCCCCTCCGCGCCGATGTGCCGCCACGGGATGAACCTCCCAGCTGATCGAAGTTCTAATGCAAACGACGCCTGCTGAGGCGTTCCAATATGGGGTTATCACTATGCTGAAACAGGGTACCGCTATCATGAAATCAACGGTCCTGGTCGCCTCGATGTTCCTGGGCGCTTGCGCCTCCCAGTCGGGCTGGAGCCCGACCGTGGATACCTATGGGGACCCGCGGGCACAGTACGTTTCGCAGGATCAGGCCGAGTGCCGGCAGCTCGCCCTCCAGGCCTCGGGCGGCACCGGGCAGCGCGCCGTGACCGGCACCGTGGTGGGCGGCCTGCTCGGGGCTGCGGCAGGCGCCGCGATCGGCGCCGCGGCCGGGAGCCCGGGCACCGGGGCCGCCATAGGCGCGGCCGCGGGTGGGATCGGGGGGGGCACCCACGGCGGGGTGGGCTCGGAGCAGGACTTCCAGTCCGCGTACCGGACCTGCATGCGCGGGCGGGGACATAATGTATTGAACTAGCAGGGTATTGAACTAGCAGGGTATTGAACCAGCGGGTTACTGGACCAGCACGGTCCGGATCCCTGCCTGGGATCCGCGAGGGGCGATCGAATCGATCGCCCCTCTTGTTTTTACGTACCGACTGCCAATAATCCTTTGCCATGACCCCCCACGGCTGCTCCCCGCGATGACGGAAGCCACGCCGCGAGCCGACCGGCTCCCTCCGCTCCTCGAAGAGCGCATCCTGATCCTCGATGGGGCCATGGGGACCATGATCCAGTGCTATGACCTGACGGAATCCGACTACCGGGGCGAGCGTTTCAGAGACCACCCGCGCCCGCTCAAGGGCAACAACGACCTCCTGTGCCTCTCCCGGCCCGAGATCATCGCCGAGATCCACCGCGCCTACCTCGCGGCCGGCGCCGACATCCTCGAAACCAACACCTTCAACTCGACCGCCATCGCCATGGCGGATTACGACATGCAGGACCTGGCCTATGATCTGAACCTCGCCGGGGCCCGGCTCGCGCGCGCCGTCGCCGACGAGTTCGAGGGCAAGGACGCGCACAGGCCACGATTCGTGGCCGGGGTGCTCGGGCCCACGAATCGGACGGCTTCGATCTCCCCCGATGTCAATAATCCCGGGTTCCGCAACGTCACCTTCACGGAGCTCGTCGATGCCTACACGCTGGCGGTGCGAGGGCTCATCGACGGCGGCGCGGACCTGCTCCTGGTCGAGACCATCTTCGACACCCTGAACGCCAAAGCCGCACTGTTCGCTATCGATGAGTACTTCGAGCAACGGGGCCAGAGGCTGCCCATCATGATCTCGGGGACCATCACCGATCAAAGTGGGCGCACGCTCACCGGTCAGACCACCGAGGCGTTCTGGAACTCGGTGGCGCACGCCCGTCCCGTGAGCGTCGGCCTCAACTGCGCGCTCGGTGCCAAAGAGCTGCGACCCTACGTGAAGGACCTTTCCGGGTGTGCCCCAGCCTACGTGAGCGTCCACCCGAACGCGGGACTCCCGAACGAGTTCGGCCAATACGACGACACGCCCGAGTACATGGCCGGGCTCATCCGCGAGTTCGCCGAGAGTGGCTTCCTGAACATCGTCGGCGGGTGCTGCGGCACCACTCCCGCGCACATCCACGCGATCGCCGAGGCGGTGCGCGACCTGCCGCCGCGGCCGATCCCCGATCTCCCCCACTATTGCCGCTTGAGCGGTCTCGAGCCGCTCGCGATCACCCCCGACACCAACTTCGTCAACATCGGTGAGCGCACCAACGTCGCCGGCTCACCCAAGTTCGCGGCGCTGGTGCGGGCCGGGGACCTGGAGGCGGCGCTCGAGATTGCGAAGCAACAGGTCGAAAACGGCGCCCAGATGATCGACATCTGCATGGACGAGGGGCTCCTGGACGCCGAAGACCTGATGCCCCGCTTCGTCAGTCTCATCGCCTCCGAGCCCGACATCAGCCGTGTCCCGGTCATGATCGATTCCTCCAAGTGGAGCGTCATCGAGGCGGGGCTGCGCTGCCTCCAGGGCAAGGGCGTCGTCAATTCGATCAGTCTCAAAGAGGGCGAAGCCAGGTTCATCGAGCACGCGCGCCTGGTGCGCCGCTACGGGGCTGCGGCCGTGGTCATGGCCTTCGACGAGAGGGGACAAGCAGACACCACCGCGCGCAAGTTCGAGATCTGCAAGCGCTGCTACGAGATCCTCACGAACAAGGTTGGCTTTCCGCCCGAGGACATCATCTTCGACCCGAACATCTTGACGGTCGCGACCGGGATGGAGGAGCACAACGATTATGCGCTCGCCTTCTTCGAGGCGGCGCGTGCGATCAAGCAGCACCTCCCCCATGCGCTCGTGAGCGGCGGGCTCAGCAACGTCTCGTTCTCCTTCCGCGGCAACAACCCGGTGCGCGAGGCGATGCACGCGGCGTTTCTCTACCACGGCATCAAGTCGGGCATGGACATGGGGATCGTGAATGCCGGGCAGCTCGGGATCTACCAGGAGATCGAGAAGGACCTGCTCGAACGGATCGAGGACGTGCTGCTGAACCGCCGCCCCGACGCCACCGAGCGCTTGGTCGACTTCGCGGATACCGTCACGGGCGAGGCCCGCGAAAGGAAGGCCATGGACGAGTGGCGCGACCAGGATGTCGAGCAACGCCTGATCCACGCGCTCGTGAAGGGCATCACCGATCACATCGAGTCGGATACCGAGGAGGCACGCCAGAGATACCCGCGGCCCATCGAGGTCATCGAAGGCCCGCTCATGGCCGGCATGAACGTGGTAGGCGATCTGTTCGGCTCGGGCAAGATGTTCCTGCCGCAGGTGGTAAAGAGCGCGCGCGTGATGAAGAAAGCGGTCGCCTATCTCGTGCCCTTCATCGAGGCGCAGCGCGGGGGCGTGGCGAAAAAAAACGGCAAGATCGTGATGGCCACCGTCAAGGGCGATGTCCATGACATCGGTAAGAACATCGTGGGCGTCGTGCTCCAGTGCAACAACTTCGAGGTGATCGATCTCGGTGTCATGGTTCCTTGCGAGACCATCCTCGAGACCGCCCGCCGTGAGCAGGCGGACATGATCGGGCTCTCGGGCCTCATCACCCCCTCGCTGGACGAGATGGTCGATGTCGCCAAGGAGATGCAGCGTCAGGGATACGACCGCCCGCTCCTGATCGGCGGGGCGACGACCTCGCGCACTCACACCGCGGTCAAGATCGCACCCCAGTACCGGCATCCCACCGTACACGTGAAGGACGCCTCGCGCGCCGTCGGCGTGGCCGGCAGACTGGTGAGCGCGGATCTGCGCGGCGCCTTCGTCGAGCAGGTGCGGGTCGAATACGCCGAGGTCCGCGAGCGCCACAAGGGCCGCCAGGCGCGTACCGAGTGGCTGAGCCTGACCGAGGCGCGCGCCAACAAGCTCGCGATCGACTGGGGCGAGTACCGCCCGCCCGTGCCGCGCAGGCTCGGCATCCAGGTCTTCGCGGACTATCCGCTCGCGGAGCTTCGCGATTGCATCGACTGGACGCCGTTCTTCATCGCCTGGGAGCTGGCCGGACGCTTCCCCCGCATCCTCGACGATCCGGTGGTGGGCGAAAGCGCCCGCAAGCTCTACGAAGAAGCCTTGGAGATGCTCGATCGCATTATCGCGGAGCGGACGCTCCGTGCCTGCGGGGTGATCGGCCTTTTCCCCGCGAACACGGTCGGCGAGGACGACATCGAGATTCACACCGACGAGACGCGAACTGGTGAGCGGACCGTGATCCACACGCTCCGCCAGCAACAGAAGCGCCCGCCGGGACAGCCGAACCTCGCGCTGGCCGACTTCGTGGCGCCCAAGGAGAGTGGTGTTGCGGACTATGTCGGGGCCTTCGCCGTGACCGCGGGCATCGGGGTCGATACGCTGGTGGCGCGGTTCGAAGCGGCCCACGACGACTACAACGCCATCCTGGTCAAGGCCCTGGCCGACCGCCTCGCCGAGGCCATGGCCGAGCGCCTGCACCAGCGGGTTCGGACCCATCTTTGGGGCTACGCGGACGAGCAAGGACTCGACAACGAAGGTCTCGTCGACGAACGTTATCAAGGGATCCGCCCGGCGCCAGGCTACCCCGCCTGCCCGGATCACACCGAAAAGCTGCTGTTATGGGAGTTGCTCGATGTGGAGAAGAACACCGGAATTACACTGACCGAGAGCCTCGCCATGGTCCCGACCGCGGCGGTGAGCGGCTGGTACCTCTCGCATCCCCGGTCCCGCTATTTCGGCGTCGGGAACATCAACGAGGACCAGGTCCACGACTACGCCCGCCGCAAGGGCATGGACGTCAAGGCCATCGAGCGCTGGCTCGGGACCCATCTCGGCTACGAGACGGAGTGAGAGCTTGCGAAAAAATCTGCTGCGCTCGGTATCTCGCGTTCCGGCGGTGCTCGGAATCCTCATGTATTTCAACATACACTCCGATTCCTGCGCTCCGGCGGAACGCGACATCCCTTCGCTCGCGACGATTTCTTCACAAGCTCTGAGACGGCGGGTCGTCACCCCACGAGCCCTGCTGGTATAGTGGCTCGGGAACCAAACCTGGTAAGCGAACGTCGCGCGGGCCCCCACCCCACCCTCCCCCGTCCGCAAAAAGCGCGGACAGGGGAGGGAGATCGCGCATCCCCTCCCCTGCGTAGCGGGGGAGGGCTAGGGTGGGGGCGACCTCGCAGGCGAGGAGGAGGGGGTCTGGCCTCTTCTATATCCGAAGGGCCGAAGGGCGGGGCATGAATCGGGGGAGCTTGATGAACCAGCTATTTCGAACCAAGAACGTCACGGCCGAGGACATCAAAAAGAGCGACCTCAAACGCTGCCTCAGCGCCTTCGACCTGACGCTGCTCGGGGTGGGCGCCATCATCGGCGCCGGGATCTTCGTCTTGACAGGTAAAGCCGCGGCCACGGAGGCCGGGCCGGCGATCACCTTGTCCTTCGTCATCGCGGGCATCGCCTGCGCCTGTGCGGCGCTGGCCTACGCCGAGCTGGCCTCGACCGTCGGCGGGGCGGGCTCGGCGTACGCCTACGGCTATGCGGGCCTGGGCGAGTTCCCGGCCTGGGTGATCGGCTGGATGCTGATCCTCGAATACACGGTCGCGATCTCGACCGTCGCGGTCGGCTGGTCGGGCTATTTCAACAACGGCCTTCAGGCGCTGTTCGGCGCCGGCCTGCCGGAGCGTCTGTTGCACGGGCCTTGGGAGGCGGCGGGGGGGATCGTGAACCTGCCGGCGTTTGTCATCGTCGCCGCACTCGGCCTGCTCCTCGCCAAGGGCGCCAAGGTAAGCGCCCAGTTCAATGCCGTCATGGTGCTGGTCAAGGTCGCGGCGATCCTCCTGTTCCTCGCCGTCGCCATCGGCCACCTGGAGCCCTCGAACTGGAGCCCCTACATCCCCGCCGAGGTCACCGACGCAAACGGGAACACCCACTTCGGTTTTCAGGGGGTCTTGACCGGCGCGGCCACGATCTTCTTCGCCTACATCGGCTTCGACGCGGTATCGACGGCCGCCGAGGAGTGCGAGGACCCCGGACGGGACCTGCCCATCGGGATCCTCGGCTCGCTCGCGATCTGCACCGTGTTCTATATGGCGGTCTCCGGGGTCTTGACCGGGATCGTCCCCTACACCGAGCTGAACACCCCCTCGCCGGTCGCGAGCGCGCTGCTCAAGATCGGCCAGGAGTGGGCCGCGGGGCTCGTCGCGATCGGCGCCATCGCCGGGCTCACGACGGTGATGCTCGTGCTCTATTTCGCCATCACCCGGATCCTGTTCGCGATCTCCCGCGACGGGCTGCTGCCGCCGTTCTTCTCGCACGTGTCGGAGGCGACCAAGAGCCCGGTGCGGGTCATCGTGCTCATCGGGGCGGCCATGTGCGGGCTCGCCGGCTTCCTGCCGCTCGACCGGCTCGCGGAGTTGACCAACATCGGTACGCTAGGCGCCTTCGTCGTGGTGTGTGCCGGTGTCATCAGCTTGCGCCGCACCCACCCGCACCTCCCGCGCGGCTTCCGCACGCCGTTCGGGCCGGCCATCCCGGTGCTAGGCATCGGCTTCTGTCTGTGGCTCATGGCGAGCCTGCGCCATGAGACCTGGCAGGCCTTCGGGGTGTGGCTCATCGCGGGCCTATGCATCTACTTCGGGTATTCCATGCGCCACAGCAGGCTTGCCGTACAGAGCGTCACGGGCGGGGCGTGAAACGCGAGTATCCGTGGATCCCTCGACCGATCGATGAGGTACACCGGATGTTCAGCACCCTGAGCAAGTCTCGCACGCTCGCCCTCGTGGGCCTGATCACGGGTCTGGTCTTGCATCTGGCCGGCTGCAACACGGTCGCCGGTTTCGGCCGGGATGTCGAAAAGCTCGGCGACAAGATCGAGCGCAAGGCCGAACAAAGTAAGCGTTATTGAGGGCGTTGGCCGCGAGGACGGCGCGTAGTCGGCCCGAAGGCCGTGTTGTTGAAGGACGCCGGTGCTGTCTAGACCGGCACCACCTACGTTGCGGGCGCGCCCCGCGGGGTCCGCCTGGCTAGCTATGTTCCCGTCTGACCAGATCATGGAGCAGACGACCGGTGGACTCAATATTTTCAAATATGTTATTGGCTAGTACATCGTTTCAACGATTCGGTTACGTGAGAATCACCGAAGGTGTCATGCTATTGCTAATTCGTCATTCCAGCGCAAGCTGGAATCCAGGCTTTTTACGCTGCTTCTGGATGCCAGCTTTCGCTGGCATGACGGGAACATTATTGTGAACGTTTAACTGAAACGTACCACTAGATTCTCACATTTTCGTTCTTCGAGTAAAGCTGTCGAACATTTTCATGCAGCTTTAAGTAATTGAATGACGTTGTCAATAGTTTTTACTCTGACCCCGAACTCCCGACAGGCGATCGTCGCCGCGGGCGACGTCGAGCGCTTCGCCAACCTGCGCGAGCGCGACGCGGGCACGCCGGCCGCGCCTGAGCCCGCGGCGAGCCCAGGGAGGCCGGCGTATCCCGACGCGTGGGCGCTATGTCCCCCGTGCCAACCCGCGCAACTCGGCCTGGACGCCCTGCAGCGTGTCCGGTGCGCCCGGTCGCGCTTGGATCCGCTCCGCGGCGACGAGCGTTCGTGAGGAAGGCGGAAGCCCGAGCCGGATCCCCGCACCGGGTCCGCCGATACCCGACACCGCAGCCTCGCTGCGGCGCCCTTCAGCCAGCGGGACACGGAACGTCACTGCACGATCGGACCGACCGTCTACCCGCCCTGTGACCGTGATCTCCCGGTTGTTGGCCCATTCCGGGAACTCGAGCGTCAGCGCGCATTCATCGACATCGCCGCAGGTAACGTCGAGCGCGCCGTCATCGTCTCGCCGGACATGCATGGTCAGCCCGTCGTCCCCTGGCGTCAGCGCGATGTCGCCGATGCCCGAGTACATGACGAAGGGATCGAACAGTGCGATCGACAGGCGCGCCATCCGCAGCTCGTTCATGCCCGTTGCGTGCACCCGCAGGCCGGTAATCGCCGTCGGGACCTCGCGGTTCTCGGGGATGAAGTAGGCGGTGTCCGCCTCGATCTGGGGCCCGTCGGCAACCTCGAAGGGCGCGGTTCCAAAGACGATGGAGTAGAACGCGACGCGGCAGCAGTTCCCGGCCGCGAACCTGTTCGCGACGCCGATGTTGCCGGCCTCGCCTTGGAGCCCCGCCTGGCGCCACACGACCTTGCCCTCACGGAAGAGGACGAGCTCGTAGCTGTCCGCGCCCACCTCGCGGAAGTCGGGCGTCACCGTGAGCCACGACCCACGCTTGTGCATGCCCAGGCGACCGGTGACGATCTCCTCGCCGCTCTCCGCGATTCCCAGCGTCGTGCTCTGCACCCCCGCGCCGTCGTCGAGTGCGGCGGGATCCACGTCGAACTCAGGGATGATGCCCTGAACCTTGCCGGTCTCGATCGAGAAGTCGATCTCACCGAGCTCCCCGGGGGCGACGACGACCCCGTTACCGTTGCTGCTGATCCTCGTCCCGGCTGCCGCCCGGTGGCGGAAACCGAACGCAACCACTGCTTCGTCGGCTTCGTCAGTCATTGCTCTTTCACAGTCCTTCATGTTGACGGTCATGGTTATCCTCCTGTCTAAAGGGTTAACATCGCGCATTACAAAGTTTGCGTATTACAAAGTAACGTGGGCACGCAGGGCAATTCTGCGCAGCCTCCACGGTAGGGACGCCGGTTAACTGGCGCCCACCGTACAGACCCCGGCGTGCAGTTTTTCCGCACCGGGTTCCTCGGTTCCTCAGTTGTACTCGCATCCGCGGTGCAAGACGAAAGCCTCATGCAAACACTCCGCGATGGAGACGCACCCAAGGACGCGTTGAAACTTCGCCCAGGTGTAACTCCACCGCCAACTCCTCCGGTTGAGCCATTTGAATGCACAGGCCATGGCCCACTTGAAGAAGCGATACAGCGCAGACGAGTTGCCCCGTACGCCATAGTAATTGTTCCATCGTTACTAATTATGACCCTTCAAATCAGCTATGGCCTGTGACATAGTTCACATTTACCCTGTGACATATTCACAGCCTACCCTCGACGATCCAACGCGGGTTCGCAACTCGGGTACTGTTTCGTCGGACGGGTTGGGCGGTGATCTGGCGGTCTGCCCAGGGTGCGATAAGCTCCTACGCGCTTCGGCCCCGTAGTCGGGGCGCACGGCGGTGCGCCTCGATAGCGAATGTCGAAAATCGAATGGCGCGGATGCCCGTGTCAGGGGCACACGGTGGTGCGATGCACGCGCCATTCACCTTTCACGGGTCCCTACCGAGCGTGTGAGCCTATCTCATGACTGCCCCCTCGATGATCTCGTCGCCCGGCACCACGGGGACCTCATGCAGT
Organism: Gammaproteobacteria bacterium; assembly: GCA_050740755.1. Taxonomy (GTDB): domain Bacteria; phylum Pseudomonadota; class Gammaproteobacteria; order JACCXJ01; family JACCXJ01; genus JACCXJ01. Next base: position 12,155 of record JBOIDT010000010.1, on the reverse strand, counting down.
CCCTGAGGCGCCGGGTGCGATCCCGTGAAGCCGCGGAAGACCTGACCCGGGAGACCTATCTGCGCCTCGCGCGCATGGCGGATCGAGACAACATCCGGGACCCGTCGTCCTACCTGTTCGGCACCGCGGCGCATCTCGCCATCGATCACCTGCGCCGGTCGGAGCGTGCGGCGGGCGTGGGGCGTATTTCCGAGGCAACACTGCATCGCCGATCCCGCGCCTTCACCGGAGGAGCGCGCCTCCGCCGCGGAAACGCTCGCGATCCTGCAAGAGGCCATCAGCGCGCTCGACCCCCTGGCGCGCCGAGGGCTCATCGCCAGCCGCGTCCAAGGCGCGCCGGGCAGCGCGTGGCGGCTCCATCGGGAGTGGTTTGATCGCAGTGCCTTGGCGGATCGGCTCGGTGCGGAGGCGGGGGCTGTGCGATCTTCACACGCGCGGGATGTGTTTTGATGGCTGGTCGAATGGTCGAGCCAGCCGATTCGGGCGGCAGCGTTACCTGCCGTACCGTCGGGTGTGAGCGATACGGATGGGCGCGGCGTGTCCTCGGGTGAGGTGGCGCGCTGCGCGCGTCGGGTCGGTGGGTGATGCCGTACACGGCACGCCTGTCCCGTATTCACTGCATCTATACTACGCACGGTCACGAATCGCCCCTTCTCGATCCCCTCACCCTAGCTAGCTAGCCCCGGTGGAGGGGATCAAGGAGGCGATTTACGACCAGCCAGTATGCTTCGAGTATCCCGTGCGTCACAGCACCCTCGCCGAAAAGACCGCCGCGGGCGGCCCGTGGACCCCTCGACCGATCGATGAGGTACACCGGATGTTCAGCACCCTGAGTAGATCTCGCACGCTCGCCCTCATGGGCCTGCTCGCGGGTTTGGTTAGGCGCGGCCGCTTGGCCTGGACCTTCGGCCTCTTGGCCCTCCTGTTCGGCTGTGGTCGAGACATCCCACTACCCAAACTCGCGCCTTCGGACGTCATCGTCGCCTTCGGCGACAGCCTGACCGCGGGCACCGGGGCCGATGCGCCCGGCGACGCCTATCCCGCAGTGCTCGGACGCCTCATCGGGCGCGAGGTGACCAATAGTGGGGCCGCCGGGGAAACGAGCGCCGCGGGCCTGCGGCGCCTGCCGGCGGTACTGGCCAAGCACCGGCCCAAACTGGTGCTCCTGTGCCTCGGCGGCAACGACACGCTCCAACGCGTCAACCCGAAACAGACGGCCGACAACCTCAAGGCCATGGCGAAAATGGCCAAGGCCCACGGGGCCGCGGTAGTGCTCATCGGCGTCCCCGATCGCAACCTGTTCGGCGGCGTCCCGGACTATTACGCCGAGATCGCAACCGCGCTCGACCTACCCTACGAGGGCGAGGTGATGAACGAGGTGCTCCGGGACCCTGCGCTCAAATCGGACCCCGTCCACGCGAACAGCGCGGGTTACCGCCGGATCGGCGAGCGCCTGGCCGTGTTGTTGAAGGACGCCGGTGCGGGCTAGCCCGGCAGCCCAATCGGCACCGATGACGTTTCGAGCACGCCTGGCAGAGGAGGCTCAAGGCCTCAAGCGCGAGTTGGAGATCTATCGCCTCGTGCTCGGCGATGCGCGCACGCCGTGGTTGCCGAAGCTCCTGCTCGGCCTCGCCGTCGGCTACGCCCTCCTACCCTTCGATCTCATCCCGGACTTCATCCCGGTCATCGGCCACCTCGACGACCTCATCATCGTCCCGGCGCTCGTGATCCTCGCGCTGAGGCTCTTGCCCGGCGGCATCTTGGACGATTGCCGACGCAAGGGGATCGCCGAGCCGAAGCCGACCGATTAGCGTTAGCGCACCGGGGCGCCCTGTCCCATGCTGGATCACGCGCGCTCGCGCGTGCCCTCGAAGGACGCAAGGCGGACCGAGGGCCGGGCCACAGGATGCGATCGAGATCGCCTTGTTCGCTTCGCCGCCCGCGAAAAACGCCGGCTCGATCGCCTTGGTACATGGCTTGCTGAACGCAGGCATGGACCACAGCGCCGCGTCGCGATCCGTGCCGCGATCTACTATATATTCCCCGTATACTTCGCCCGAGATCCTACCCCCGGCGAGTGGAGACATGTCGATCGACTGGCAGGGTTACGACAGCGGCGATGGCTACGACGAGTTGATCGCCACCGGGGGCGCGCCTCGAGCGGCCGCCGAGCCGCTGTGCCGTTATCTCGCCTCGCTCAGCAGCGGCGAGATCGAGGAACGCAAGCGCGCCGCCGATCTGTCGATCCTGACCATGGGCGTCACCTTCACGGTCTACACCGAGGAGGGGGGCAGCATCGATCGCGCCTGGCCCTTCGATATCATCCCGCGCATCCTCTCGGCCCAGGAATGGGAACGCACCGAGGCCGGGCTCCAACAGCGGGTACACGCGCTCAATCTCTTCATCGACGACCTCTACCACGATCAACGCATCGTCAAGGATGGCGTGCTGCCGGCCTGGGTCCTGGAAAAATCCGTGAATTTCCGCCCGCAGTGCACGGGGGTGGATCCGCCGCACGGGGTGTGGGCCCACGTCTGCGGCAGCGATCTGGTGCGCGACCGGGACGGGACCCTGTACGTGCTCGAGGACAATCTGCGCATCCCCTCCGGGGTGTCCTATATGCTCGAAAACCGACTGGTCACCAAGCGCGTGTTTCCGGAGCTTTTCGAGCACGTGAACATCCGCCCGATCGACGATTACCCGGCGCAGCTCTTCGATATGCTGTGCTCGCTGTCGCCGCGTCCCGGCGACTCCCCCGAGATCGTCGTGCTCACCCCGGGCATTTACAACTCCGCCTATTTCGAGCACGCCTATCTGGCCCAGCAGATGGGCGCCGAATTGGTCGAGGGGAGCGATCTGTTCGTCGGCGATGACGAGTGCGTGTACATGCGCACCATCGAGGGTCCGGCGCGCGTCGATGTGATCTACCGGCGCATCGATGATCTCTTCCTCGACCCGAAGACCTTCGGGACGGAATCGGTGATCGGGGTGCCCGGGCTCCTGCGCGCATGGAAAAAGGGCAAGGTCGGGCTCGCCAACGCCCCCGGTGCCGGGGTCGCGGACGACAAGGTCGTCTATGCCTTCGTGCCCAAGGCCATCCAATATTATCTCGACGAGGAACCGATCCTGCCGAATGTCCCGACCTATCTGTGCATGGACCCGAGAGACCGCGAATACATCCTGGCCAACCTCGACAAGCTCGTGGTCAAGCCCGCCAATGCCTCGGGCGGCTACGGCATGCTGGTCGGCCCGCACGCCACGGCGACCCAGCGCGCCCAGTTCACGCGCCTCATCGAATACGACCCGCGCGATTACATCGCCCAACCCGTGATCTCGCTCTCGACCGTGCCGACGCTTTGCGAGGAAGGTCTGGGAAGGCGGCACGTGGATCTCAGGCCCTTCATCCTGTCCGGCGCGGCCAGTTATGTGACCATGGGCGGCCTCACGCGGGTCGCGCTCCGGCGCGGCTCTCTGGTGGTCAATTCCTCTCAGGGCGGCGGCAGCAAGGACACCTGGGTGGTGGACTGCCGGGCGCATTAGCCATGCTGTCACGGGTCGCGGAACGTTTGTATTGGATGGGCCGTTATCTGGAGCGCGCCGAGGACACCGCGCGCCTCATCAACGTCAATACCCACCTGGTGCTGGACCTCCCCAAGGACATGGCCCTGGGCTGGGAGCCCCTGGTCTTCATCATGGGCGCCGAAGGGCCGTTCTTCGCGCGCTACCCCGCCGCCGGGGAGAAGGAGGTGGTGCGATACATGTTGGGCGATCGCGACAACTCGTGCTCGATCCTGTCGTCCCTGCACCAGGCCCGGGAGAACCTGCGCACCACGCGCGACGTCGTGCCGCGCGAGGCCTGGGAGAAGCTCAACGACCTCTACCAGTACGCCGCGGCGCAGGGCGAACAGGGCATCGGGCGGCGCGCGCGCTTCACCTTCCTGACCCATGTGATCGACGGCTGCCAGCTCTTGACCGGGCTCTTCGCCGGCACCATGAGCCGGGGGTCGGGTTACGACTTCGCGCGCATCGGCCGGAACCTGGAGCGCGCGGACATGACCACGCGCATCATCGACGTGCGCTCCGCGAGCCTGCTCGCCCATGCGAGCGGCGAGCTCGTCCCCTTCGAGACCATCCAGTGGGTGAGCGTGCTGAAGTCGCTGTCGGGGCATCAGATGTACCGCCGCCATGTGCACGTGCGCGTCAACGGGGAGGACGTGGTGTCGTTCCTGTTGCAGGACCGAAGTTTCCCGCGCGCCGTGTATCATTGCCTGAACGAGGTGCAGGAGAGCCTCGGCAAGCTGCCGCGCCACGAGGTCCCGCGCCGGCACGTGACCCGGCTCAAGCAGCAGATCGGCAACGCCGGGGTCGAGGGCCTGTCGCGCGAGGGCCTGCACGATCTGATAGACGCGCTGCAGATCGCCCTCGGCCGGCTGCACGATCGCATCCGCGCGACGTATTTCCTGGGCGAGGCCCCGGCCCCGCGATCGGCATCGATGGCGGCCTGAGGATTGGCAATGGTGAGGCGCTGCTCGCCTCGGGTGGCGGGTTACGACGCAGACGGTGCGCCGACCCACCGTACACAGGAACGTGAAGCGTTGGGCCCGAGTCCACCGCAGTCGCAGGCAATCCCTGGAGCACCAAGACGATGGCCGTCCGAGTCGCCCTGAACCACAAGACCGAGTATCACTACGACCGCCGCGTGCGGCTCTCGCCGCACGTGATCCGGCTCCGGCCCGCGCCGCACACCCGCACGCCCATCCTCGCTTATTCGCTGCGCGTCACGCCCGAGAAGCACTTCATCAACTGGCAGCAGGACCCGTTCGGCAACTACCTCGCGCGCGTCGTCTTTCTCGAGCCGACACGGGTCTTGTCCATGGTAGTGGATGTGGTGACCGACATGACGGTCATCAACCCCTTCGATTTCTTCCTGGAAGAGTATGCCGAGCACGTCCCGTTCGAGTACGCACCCGAGTTGCGCCGCGACCTCCTCCCCTACCTCAAGGTCCGGGAAGACGGTCCCAGGCTCAGGAACTGGATCGCGGGCATCGACCGCTCGCGGCAGCCGACCAACGACTTCCTGGTCGCTCTCAACCGACGTCTGTGCGGCGACATCCGTTACACCGTCCGGATGGAGGCCGGCATACAAAGCTGCGAAGACACCGTGGGCAACGCCCTGGGCTCGTGCCGCGACTCGGGTTGGCTCCTGGTCCAGGTGCTGCGGCACCTGGGCCTGGCCGCGCGCTTCGTCTCGGGCTATCTGGTGCAGCTCGTGCCGGATATCAAGCCCCTGGACGGGCCCTCGGGTCCGGAGCGCGACTTCACCGATCTCCATGCCTGGGCCGAGGTCTATCTCCCGGGGGCCGGCTGGGTCGGACTCGATCCGACCTCCGGTCTCTTCGCCGGCGAAGGTCACATCCCGCTCGCCTGCACACCGGATGCGCAGAGCGCCGCGCCGGTCGCGGGCTCTACGGACGAGTGCCGGGTCGAGTTCAGCCACGCGAACAACGTCATGCGGCTGCACGAGGATCCGCGCGTCACCAAGCCGTACAGCGATGCCGCCTGGGCGGCCATCGACACCCTGGGCCACGCCATCGACGCGGACCTGGCGCGCGAGGATGTGCGGCTCACCCTGGGGGGCGAGCCGACCTTCGTGTCCATCGATGACATGGAGGGGGCCGAATGGAACATGACCCCCCTGGGCGCGCACAAGCGCCGGCTGGCGGAGGACCTCATCACGCGCCTGCGCCGGCGCTTCGCCTCGGGGGGCGTCCTGCACTACGGCCAGGGCAAGTGGTATCCGGGGGAGTCCCTGCCGCGCTGGGCGCTCGGCTGCTTCTGGCGCAAGGACGGCGTCCCCGTGTGGCGCAACGTCGAGCTCATCGCCGCTCCCCATCGGAGCGACGGCCCACACATGATAACAATGGGCCCGACCCAGGCAGCGCGTTTCGCCGCCGAGCTGGCACGGCGCCTCGGCGTCGGCGAGCGTTACGCGATCCCGGCCTACGAGGACACCTTGTATTACCTCTGGAAGGAAGGCGGCGTTCCGATCAACCAGGACCCGCTCATGGCCGAGCTGAAGCTCCCGGAGGCGCGTGAGACGCTGCGCCGCGCCCTGGAGCGCGGGCTCGACACCCCCGTCGGTTACGCGCTCCCGATCGAGTGGGACTATGGGCAGGGCGCATGGCGCAGCAGTGCTTGGCAGCTCCGGCGCGGGCACCTGTTCCTGATGCCCGGTGACTCGCCGATGGGGATGCGCCTGCCGCTGGAAGCCCTGCCCTATGTCGCCGCGGACGAGCTCGAGCCCGCCCCCGAGCCCAGCCTCTTCGAACCGCGCGCACCGCTCGGGGACATCCACGGCGAGGTCGCGATGCGCTATCGCCAGGTACGGGCGCGCGCCCCAGTCCTGCCGGGCGTGATCGAGCAGGGCCACGCCGATAGGCACCGCCAACGCCTCCGGCAGACCGCCGCTCAGGTGGTGCGGACGGCGATCTGCGTCGAGCCGCGCGATGGGCGTCTGTGCGCGTTCCTGCCGCCGCTCGCCTCTCTCGAGCATTACCTCGATCTCGTGGCGGCGGTCGAGGCGACCGCAAAAGCGCTTCGGATGCCGGTGGCGCTGGAGGGTTATGAGCCGCCGCGCGACTCGCGACTGGAACGCCTGCTGGTCACCCCGGATCCGGGCGTCATCGAGGTCAACATCCACCCGGCGGCCGACTGGCCGGGTTTGGTGGCCGTGACCACGGCCCTGTACGAAGAGGCCCGCCTGGCGCGGCTCGGGACCGAGAAGTTCATGCTAGACGGCCGCCATACCGGCACCCAGGGCGGCAACCACATCACGCTCGGCGGTGCCACCCCGGCCGACAGCCCGTTCCTGCGGCGGCCCGATCTGCTCCGGAGCCTAGTGACCTACTGGCAGCACCACCCCGGCCTGTCCTACCTGTTCGCCGGGCTCTTCGTGGGACCCACCAGCCAGAGCCCGCGGGTCGACGAGGCGCGCCACGAGGCCCTCTACGAGCTGGAGATCGCCTTCGCTCAGATGCCGGAGGGCGAGGTGGCCCTGCCCTGGCTCGTGGACCGGCTCATGCGCCATCTCCTCGTAGACATCACCGGCAACACCCACCGCGCCGAGTTCTGCATCGACAAGCTCTACTCCCCCGACAGCGCCGCCGGGCGGCTCGGGATCGTCGAGCTGCGGGCCTTCGAGATGCCCCCCCACGCGCGCATGAGCCTGGTGCAGATGCTTTTGGTGCGCGCCCTCGTCGCGCGCTTCTGGCGGAAGCCCTATCAGCACAAGCTGGTGCGCTGGGGCACGGCGCTGCACGACCGCTTCATGCTCCCGCACTATGTGTGGGCGGATGTGCGCGAGGTGGTCGGGGAGCTCCGCGAGTCGGGCTATCCCTTCGATCCCGAGTGGCTCGCGCCGTTCTTCGAGTTCCGCTTCCCGAGCTACGGCACGGTCCGGATCGGTGAGGTGGAGATCGAGTTGCGCGCCGCCATCGAGCCCTGGCATGTCCTCGGCGAGGAGGTGAGCAACGCCGGCGTGGCGCGCTTCGTCGATTCCTCCGTGGAGCGCCTGCAGGTCAAGGCCACCGGGCTCATCGACGAACGCCATGTCCTCTCGTGCAACGGCCGGCGCGTCCCGCTCCGCGCGACGGCGACCCAGCGCGAGTCGGTGGCGGGGGTGCGCTACCGGGCCTGGCACCCCCCTTCCGCGCTGCACCCGACCATCGGCGCGCACTCCCCGCTGGTGTTCGACCTGATCGATACCTGGAACGGGCGTGCCGTCGGCGGCTGCACCTATCATGTGGCCCACCCCGGGGGGCGCAGCTATGCGATCTTCCCCGTCAATGCCTATGAGGCCGAGACCCGCCGGGTGAGCCGCTTCTGGGCCCATGGCCACACCCCCGGGGTCCTGAAACCGCCCCCCGATTTCGGGCGCTACGGGCAGTTCCTCGCGGAAGGCCATCCCCGAGGCCCCATGGCGCCGCCGGCCGAGGAGCGGAACCGGGAGTACCCGAGCACCCTGGATCTGCGCCGTTCCCCGGAATGAGCTAGAGCCAGCGGACATGCAGAGCACCGCCGACTATGTCAGCACCGCGCAGTACGGTCCCCCGCACGGGGCCTACGACGAGATGTACCTGCCGGACGGGAAACCGCGCCCGCATTGGCGCTATCTCGCGCCGGCACTCCTCGCCTTGGGCCCGCACGAGCTCGAGCGCCGCGCCGACGAGGTGCGGCATCTGGTGCGCGAGCACGGGGTCAGCTACCACGTCTACGGCGAGCCCGAGGGCAGCATGCGGCCCTGGGAGCTCGACCCCATTCCGTTCGTCATGAGCAGCCAGGAATGGGCCGGCATGGAGGCCGGGCTGGTGCAGCGCGCCGAGGTCCTTAACCTCGTGCTGAAAGACCTGTACGGACCGCGAGACCTCATCAGGAAGGGCCTGCTCCCGCTCGAGTTGATCTATGGCCATGGGGGATTCCTGAGACCCTGCGCCGGCGCCGGTTTTCACGGCGCGCATCCCCTGGCGCTGTACGCCGCCGATCTCGGCCGGGCACCGGATGGGCGCTTCCAGGTCATGAGCGATCGCACCCAGTCCCCCTCGGGCGTCGGCTATGCGCTCGCCAACCGCATGATCGTCTCGCGTTGTCTCCCGAGCCTGTTTCGCGATGCCCAGGTGCATCGCCTGTCGCTGTTCTTCCAGGGCCTCAGGATGGCGCTGGCGGGGCTCTGTCCCGATCGCGACGGCGCCTCGAGCGAAGAGCCTCGCGTCGTGCTCCTGACCCCCGGCCCGCTCAACGAGACCTATTTCGAACAGGCCTATCTGGCCAGTTATCTCGGCTTCACCCTGGCGCAAGGCGATGACCTCACGGTGCACTCCGGGAGGGTGTGGTTGCGCGCCCTGCAGGGCCTGGAACCCGTGGACGTGATCCTGCGGCGGGTCGATGACCACTATTGCGACCCGGTCGAGCTGTGGCCCGAGTCGCGCCTCGGGGTCCCGGGGCTCTTCGAGGCGGTGCGACGCGGCAACGTCGCCGTCGCCAACCCGCTCGGCAGCAGCGTCCTCGAGAACCCGGGGCTCAACTGCTTCCTGCCCCGCATCGCCCGCCACTTCCTGGGCCGGGGCCTGGATCTGCCCTCGGTGATGACCTGGTGGTGCGGGGAGCCGGGCGGCCGGAGCCATGTGCTCGCGCGCCTCTGCGATCTCGTGATCAAGCCCATCTACCGGGAGTTCGGGAGCCGGCCGGTGTTCGGAGCCCTGTTGAGCGGGCGCGAACGCGGCGCCTGGGCGGACCGCATCCGTGCCCGTCCCTGGGCCTATGTCGGACAGGAGGTCCTGCACCCCTCGGCCAGCCCGACCTGGGTCGATGCCCGGATCCTGGCCTGCCAGACCGTGCTGCGCAGCTTCCTGGTGGCACGTCCCGACGGCTATGTGGCGATGCCGGGCGGTCTCGCGCGCGCCGCCCCCGACCGCGGCCCGTGCCTCATCTCCAACCAGGCCGGGGCGATCGGCAAGGACACCTGGGTGCTGGCCTCGGAGCCGGAGCACCAGATCAGCCTGTGGACGCCGGAGACGCGCGCCGCCGTGGCGCCCGCCCTCCGGGTCCTGCCCAGCAACGCGGCCAACAACCTGTTCTGGCTCGGGCGTTACACCGAACGCGCCGAAGGCACCCTGCGCATCCTGCGCACGGCGCTCGAGGTGTGGTCCGGCAGCCCCCTTAATTGTTGTAGTGAATACGGGGACTTCGAGCGCCTCGCCTGTGCCGGTGAGCTCCTGGGTGTGCTCGCACGCACCAGCGCACCCGGCCACGTGCCGCCGCCGGCGGAGGTTCCAAAGGTCGTCGAGGCCGTGTTCGGGCCCGAGGGCTATGGCGGCCTTACACATGACCTGAATGCGGCGTTGCAATCCGCCCAATCGGTACGCGACCGTCTCGACGAGGACGCGTTCCGGGTGCTCTACGAGATCCCGGAGCACCACACGTCGCTGTCTGGTCCCATGCCGATCGAACACCGGCACCTCGATGCGCTGATCACGGCCCTGGCCGCGTTTTCCGGGATCCTCGCCGAGACCATGATCCGGGGCCAGAGCTGGGCCTTCTTCGAGATCGGCCGCCGCTTGGAGCGCGCCCTGGGGCTCTCTGCCACCCTGCGTGCCACGCTCCTGCGCGGCCCTTCGGCCGCGCCCGAGGGGCTCCTGATGGAGGCCACCTTGCGGGCCCAGGCGAGCCTGATCACCTACCGGCGGCGTTATCAGCCGGTGCCCGATCTGGCCGGGGTGCTGCGGCTCTTGGTCACGGACCTGGCCCATCCACGCTCCCTCGCCTTCCAGCTCGCGTCTCTGCAAGGCCACCTGGAGTCCCTGCCGAGACCCGTGGCCGGCCCGTTCGGCAACGAGCGTGCCCTGATCCGGGAGGCCGGCAACGCGGTGAGCCTGGCGGATACCGCCTGCCCCTCGGACACCTGCGATGCCGAGGCCCTGCGCCGCTTGCTGGAGCCGGTGCTGTCCGAGGTCGAGCGCCTGCTCCGGCTGTGCTCGGACGGGCTGACGGCCAGGTACTTGGCCGACACCTATGGCCCACAGCGCCTTCTGGCCGGTAGCGCAGGGGTCTGAGGGGTACTGTGCGCTATCGCGTGGTGCATCACACGGAGTACCGGTACGTGCAACCGGTCGCGCTCTGTCACAACGAGACGCACCTGAGACCCCGGACGGTGGCGCACCAGCGCTGCCTCTCGCACGCGCTCGCGATCGATCCCGAGCCCGACCTGGTCTCGGAGCGAGAGGACTTCTTCGGCAATCCGACCGCCTCCTTCTCCCTGCAGCGCGGCCACAGCCGCCTCTCGGTCACGGCCACGAGCGAGGTCGAGGTGGGATCGCCAAAGCGGCCCGGGCAGGTGCCGGATGTTCCCTGGGAAGAGGCCGCCGAGATCCTGCGCCACGACCTCGACCCCGAGCGCCTCGAGGCCCGCCAGTTCCTCCTGGACTCGCCGCTCTGCGAGGCCGCGGCCGACATCACCCGGTACGCGGCGATGTCGCTGCGACCCGGCGGCCTGCTCCTCGAGTCCGTGGCCGAGCTCAGCACGCGCATCCACCGCGATTTCGCCTATGTGCCGGGATTCACCAGCGTCACCACCCCGCTGTCGGTGGTCCTGGAGCACCGTCGCGGCGTGTGCCAGGACTTCGCCCACCTGGCCATCGCCTGCCTGCGCGCCCATGGCCTGGCCGCACGCTACGTCAGCGGCTATCTCGAGACCCTGGCCCCACCCGGCCAGGACAAGCTCATCGGCGCCGACGCCTCCCATGCCTGGTTCGCCGTCTACCACCCCGGTCTCGGCTGGTTCGACTTGGACCCCACCAACAACCACTGCCCCGATGATCGCCACATCACCGTCGCCTGGGGGCGGGATTACGGCGACGTGACCCCCTTGAAGGGCGTGGTCTACGGCGGCGGCCAGCAGCAGGCAACCGTGTCCGTCGAGGTGATCAACCTGCTGGAAGGGTGATCCGGCCACCCTGCCCTGTCGCGATCGGGTCCGGGCCGGCGCAGTCGAATGGGCACCCGGCGCACCAGAGGAGAACTTCGATCCACGCAAAGGCACCAACCCTGCCCTGAACAACCCCCTGCCCGAGTAAGAGCTCGATCAACGGGTAAGCGGGTAGGCGCGTTTCCACTCCAAACCATCCTGCCAGCCAAGGTGCCTTGACCGGCACGGGTGGCTCGCGTCTCGGCGCCCGGCGCTCGCCTTTGCGTCACCCCACAGCCCCTACAGCCATCCAGAACCCGGCCGCGCCCCGCCTAAACGGACCCTTCCCGCCCCCACGCGACCACCCAATCACGGACCGGTCTGTCCGACGCAACAGTAGCGGTTGCAAAACCGCGGTGAATTCCTATCCTTATCCTTTCAACCGGGGTCAATAATCGGCATCTTCGGGGGGAAGATCCACACCTCATGAAGATGATCGGGAAGGACCACTACTGAAACTGAATATAATCGTCGTCCCGGCACTCTACCTCCGCGTCGGATCGGTGCTGGGAGTGAAAGAGCAACGTTCTGCTGCTAGAACAGCAACGGCTTAGACAGGCTATAAATCAGCCCTAAACCGCCGCATGCGCCGATAACGGCGATAATTCCGGCCTTGAAGCGGAACAAAGCGAGGGCA
>JBOIDT010000009.1:0-44223 GCA_050740755.1 Gammaproteobacteria bacterium | reverse complement strand
GAGGCGAACTTCACCGGCAGCGTTCGGTGGTCGCGGTTGGTAAATTTGACCCCCTCATGGATCCGGCCCGCGAGCGGCACGGCGAAAAACGAGCCCGCCGCCGCCGCCAGCAGGGAGACGACCTGCAGTTCTATCAGCTCAGCTACAGCCACCAGGGTAAGAGCACGACCCGGTTCGTACGTCCGGGGTATGCGGCCAAGATCAGGAAGGAGCTCGCCGCGTACAAGCGCTTCCGAGGGCTGACTCAAGAGTGGCTCACACTCGCCCTCACCCTCTCACAGCTGCGCCTGGAACAGGCGCGGCGCGAACTCGACGAGTAGCCGAGAACTCGGCACTCTCAAGTACGAGTTCTTCTCGATATCATTATCCTCATTTTCTTTCTCATTGCCCCGTGTTTTATCATTCTTTGTCGACTCCCAACGGAACGCATGGTGGGAAGGTGCGTATCTACGATGGGGTGGATCTCGATCAGACCCCGCCGGTGGACAGTCCCTTGGTGTTAGAGGCACAGACCTGTTCCCCGCCGCGAATGTGAGCACCGAGGCGCATGTCTCTCGTATCCACGGCATTCTGCCGAGCCCGGATCACAGGTACATGGCCCTCAATTTTGTGGCCTCAAGCCATTTGGGCATCATCAATGGTAAGACGAAGTTGCCCGTGTGTCTCTTCCGCACCACTGAGACCTCGACAGGCCGGCAGCATCATCATGAGCTTCTGGGCCCCAAACGGTAGCAGTGTGATTGTTGCCAATCAGAACGGGCGTATCCTGGAACGTGTCGATGTCACACGTGATGCCAGCGGCGCGGTGACGGGCTTTGATTTCCATGCCGCTGCCAGTCTTGATTTGGTCGGAGGTGCGCCAGTCGGATCCTCGTGCAGCCTGTGGCTGTCGACATAGACCCAGGGGATGGTATCGCGTGCACGGTGAGCGGCACCGTGGTCGATGGACAGCCCACGACCACGCCAACCGGTGCGCCGAAGCAAGCAGCTGGGCTGCCCATCGCGGTGTGGGCCGACCCGGACAACGGCAAGGTGGCAGGTATTGATATCCCCGCAGGCACCAACCGAGATGCCCATGGCATCGTCCGACGAGCTCTCCTCGGGCGCGACGCTCACCGTCGACGTGCCGGTCACCAACACGGGCGTCCGGCGGGGCGCCGAGGTCGTCCAGTGCTATGTGGTTCCTCTGTCGTCGCGTGTGGTGCGACCGCCCAAGGAGCTCAAGGCGTTTGCCAAGGTATGGCTCGATCCCGGCGAGACCGCGACCGTCAGCCTGGAGCTCGATGAGCGCGCCTTCGCCTACTGGCAACCAGGTGATCCCGACTGGGCCGCGATCCAAACCCGGCTGGCCGGCTCGGTGCCCGTACCGGCCGGCCGGAAAATGCGGACAACGAAAACTGCCCGTGGCATCGCGATTGTGCTTTGTATCGCGATTCAGGTTTTTTCCTGGACAGACGGGATCCATTCCTCCGCCCTCGGTTCCGGAACCGCCTCCAATCAACACCTATCGGCGCCAAACCTTTCTAACCGATGCCGATGTGCGCTCGGCCCTGCGGGAAGCAATCGGAACGACTCGTTTGACCCATCCGTTTCTGATCGAGGCTTGGGCCCCGAGCCCCGCAGGCCCTCCCCTCGTGTCGCGATGAAACCGCCTGCCCCCGCTCTCGTGCCGCCATCAAACCTCACGCAAACCATCCGAGGGCTCGATGCGGGCGGCGCGGACGCCGCCGAGCACGGCGCCGAGGAGGCTCGCGATCAGGGTCAAGAACAAGGCCGCGAGGAAGTGCCGAGGCATGAGAAAACAGATGGACTGCCCGGCCGCGAGATCGGCCGCCAACATGCGGTTGATGACCTGTTCGAGGACCAGGTACACGACTCGGCGGGCAGGATCACGCGGGCGGTCTGGCTCGAAAGTAGGACCGCGACCTGCTCGAAGAACCGCCGTGCATCCGTACCGGTGTCGAGGGTGGCGAAGTTCTTCGCCAGAAACCACTCACCCGTGGGGGCGGCCAGATGGTCTCGGAAAGGGGCGCCTTTCGATCCGATATCGCAATCGGTGCCCATCAACGATGTCGTCCTGGCCGAAACCGTTTGGACGCTGCAAAGCGCGTATCGCTGGAACAAGACGGAGATCGTGGCGGCCTTGCGGCTCCCGAATGGTGCTTAGGAGAGTCTTGACGAATAGGCCAAAAAAGGCTACATATAGCCGCACCTATCCGCAGGCTGGCTAGCCATGAAATTCTCTATCCAGATCAAACCCATCAGTTACCTCAAGGCCAATGCGGCCAAAGTGGTTCGTAAGCTAAATGAGCAGCGCGAGCCCCTGGTCATCACACAGAACGGAGAGGCCAAGGTTGTGATGCAGGACGTCAAGAGCTACGAGGAAACGCAGGAAACGCTTGCCCTCTTGAAGATCCTCGCCTTGGGCAACCGCCAGATCGACGAAGGCAAGGTTGAGCTAGCCAGCGACATTGTCGCTCGGCTTCGCCAGAAAGACATGGACTGATGGCGTTTCGGGTGCTGCTCACCCTCGATGCGGCACGTGATCTCGAAGAAATCCACGACTACATCGCCGAGCACGATTCGCCGGAGGCTGCTTCCCATGTGCTCGACCGGATCGAGGACGTCATCCAGAGCCTCTCTTCGCTTCCACACCGGGGTAACTATCCCAAAGAGCTGCTCTCGCTCGGGATCCGCGAGTACCGCCAAACCTTCTTTAAACCCTACCGCGTTATCTACCGAGTGATCGACGACACGGTTTACATCTACCTCATCGCCGATGGCCGCCGTGACATGCAGCCTCTGTTGGCCCGACGGCTTTTGAGCGCATAGCGAGGGCGGAAGCCCGCTTCCGGAGCGTTGCGTCGCACGCTTTCACCAGTCGTTCCAGCCGTGTTATCGCTAACGGCGTCTCCATCGCGATCGGAAGGGAGGCATGTGAAGAACCGATGCCCGGAGGGCGATCCGCCGCAGGGGTCGCTCAGCTTCGTGCGCGCAGCGCACCCTGTCATGGCCCGCTACTGTACGCGGGCGTGACCTTCCTCATCGTCAACGTGCTGGGCCAGCTGGTACGCTTCCATCCCGACGGACGGCTGGCCAAGGCCGTGATGCTCATGGCCATCGGCGCCGCCATCACCGCCGCCATGGTGTGGTTTAACCTGAAGCGCGAGATGGTGTCAATTAAGGCAGGTGCGCGTCTTTCGAGCCGATCTGGCGAACTGGGATTGACTCCGCAAGCAGGCGGGGGTCCCTTATCGTCGATGCCCGCGAGCGCCTGTTCGAGGCGCGCCCAATGGGCCTCCCCGCCGGGCAGCCCGAGGCGCAGGCTCGGCGGTTATCCGAACAGGCGCGTAGTAAAGGGCTCTGACCCCTTTACCTTTTCTGATCTCCTCGCGGCTGTCCGTAGTCTCCATAAAATCCTTACAGAGACACTGCTACGATGGCTCAAATTGAGCGTAAAATCGTGGGGATCCCACAGGCTCTGACCCCTTTATACTCCATACTTACTTACTCGTTCATCGCCTCGCATGCAACGTGATGGTGCCGTCGCCCGGGATCGAGGTGTAGCGCTGCGGAGTCTGGTTGCAGCCACCCTGCGCAGCGCAGATCTGGTTCGCCTCGATGGCCGTTTCGTCGTCAGCCCCGGCGAAGATGCTCTTGCCGCTCACGTCGCGGTCGCCCGCCGCCAAGCTCATGCCTTCGAGGATGTTGCCGACGAAGACCGAGTTCTGAACCACGCCGCCCGCCGGCAGCCGCGCGCGGCAGAGCTCGTTCTCACCCGATCCCATGAGGATCTCGAAGCGCTCGCGGAGCCGCGCGTCGAGGTCCGACCCGCCCCCGACGAAGCCACCGGAGCGGCAGGCGTGCAGGACCACCAGAAGCTCGGGCTAGACATAGACGAACTGCCTGTCGCCGGCGCCCGGCACCGGGCGCGAGCTGCGGTTCGCGACCTGCCATGCCCGCAACATCTCCGCGAGATCGTCGTCGAAGACGCGCCGGTCGTCCCCGATCGCGCCTTCGGGAGTGCTCTGGTCGTTGCGGAGGCTCAGATACTCGTCCCGATTGGTGCCGGCCTGCCCCTCGTCTCGCGGCTCTCGATCGCCCCGACGGTTGCTGCCATGGCCGCTGTAGAAGAAGACAAGCTGCACGCAGCCTCTCGCATGCAGCGCCAGGATGGCGTCCTGGACGCCCTGCTTCGTCGCGTTCGCGAGAATGGTCTGATAGAGCCCGTTCGGCCGGCTCCATTCGGGGAAGCGCCGCAGCGCCGCTTCGAAATCCTGCGCGTCCTTCGGGCCGACGCCCAGCGTGTCGTCGCCCACGATCACCGCGCAGCGCGTTGCGCCATCGGCTCTCTCGATGATTCCGTCAAAGCCTTCATCCGCCACGGGTATGGGAGCGAAAGGTTCCTCCGACACCGCGTCTTCGTCGGGGTCGCGGACGAGCTGACCCTCGCCTGGGCCGGCAAACGGATGCTCTCCCTTGCCCGTCAAGGTCTCTTCACCGACGCGCACACAGCCAGCAGCCAGAAAGAGGCCGAGCGAAATCAAGATGATCGACGACAACACACGCTCCTGTACGTCGTCACCGCTTACCACGCGTTTTCCATTCATCACCTCTGGCTGTCCTTGGTCATCCCTCTCTTGGTGCAGCGCCCCATCGCCATCGGGAGCGGTCTGCGAATGCGAATAGGGATTTTAAGGGCCTTTTTTGTCAAGAGGTAAAGTACTTGCTCAGCTCGTGAGCTGTCAAGCATACAAGTCCGCTGAGGGGATATTGGCGTTGACCGGCACGTTCGTGTCGCGATTAAAACCGCCTGCCCCCGCTCTCGTGCCGCCATCAAACCTCACGCAAACCGTCCGAGGGCTCGATGCGGGCGGCGCGGACGCCGCCGAGCACGGCGCCGAGGAGGCTCGCGATCAGGGTCAAGAACAAGGCCGCGAGGAAGTGCCGAGGCATGAGAAAACAGATGGACTGCCCGGCCGCGAGATCGGCCGCCAACATGCGGTTGATGACCTGTTCGAGGACCAGGTACACGAACACCGCGCCGAGCCACCCGAGGACCGCGGTGAAGAGCGCGTGGAAGCTCGGGTACAGCATGATCCCCCCGCCGCGAAACCCGAGCAGGCGCAGGACCGACAGCTCGCGGCGCTTGCGCGGTGTTGGCCCACAGGCTCGCGCCGAGCGACAGGGAATAACCCGCCATCCCGGCGGCCGCGATGACCCAGAACAGGAGCCCGAGATTGCGATCGATGCTCCCACGGTCTCGATCTCGGCGGCCGAGGTCTTGACGCGCTGCCCGGCCTCGGTGAGCACCGAGGCGAGCCCGGCGACCTCGTAGATGGACCGGGCATAGAGCCGAAACGAACCCGTGAGATTGTCGACACGTTTTTCAATGTTTCAATGTTTTAGTCCGGATGGTCTGGGTCCGTTTCTCCCGTCGCCCCTGACTCACCTGGCGGCAGCAATGATCCCTCCGGCGGGAAGGTGATACGGTCGTAGACCTCGGCCAGCCGCAGGCTGCAAGTGATGCTGGCGAAGGTGAGCGATCCTTCCAGCCCGTCGACGGACGAGTAAAGCCACTGTCCACCGGGCCGGCGCTCGAAGTGCTCGATGAGCGGATGGGCTTGGGAGACCAAGACGTAGTCGGTCAGCGTCTCGAGAGAGGTGCGGTAACGGAGAAACTTTTCGCCGCGATCAAAGGCCTCCGTGGTGGGCGAGAGTACCTCGATGATAAGGGTCGGATTGAGCAGGACATCCCGGTGCGGGTCGTGAAACCGGGGCTCGCCACAAACCACGGTGACGTCGGGGTAGGAAAACATGCCTTTGGAGGTGTGCTGCTCTTCGAGCGAGGGTCCGCTTCGGACTTTCATGTTGGGAGACAAGGTACGACACGGCTTTCCCAACAGTTGTAAACCGAGCCGTATGATTAGGTTAGCGGTGATAGTACTGTGTTCCAGGCTTTCCCCGGCCATGGCGTAGGTCTTCCCATCCAGGTATTCATGGCGCTCCTCGGATTGGCGTTCGCCCGCGAGGTAGGCTGCCGCGGTGTCGGTGAGTTGCGGTTGAGCAAGTCCCATAGCGGTCATCCACGAGCATTTCCGGGCGGTCATTTTCTGTATCTAATCATTGTAGCGCTCTTGGTCACACGAGGCGCAGCCGGCGGCGCTCGGGGCCCTTGCGAGGGCCGATGCCTTGCGCGAGCTCTGCGGCATGCTGGGGGGCACGCTCATGCCCCCACCCTCGCCCCACCATCAAACCTCACGCAAACCGTCCGAGGGCTCGATGCGGGCGGCGCGGACGCCGCCGAGCACGGCGCCGAGGAGGCTCGCGATCAGGGTCAAGAACAAGGCCGCGAGGAAGTGCCGAGGCATGAGAAAACAGATGGACTGCCCGGCCGCGAGATCGGCCGCCAACATGCGGTTGATGACCTGTTCGAGGACCAGGTACACGAACACCGCGCCGAGCCACCCGAGGACCGCGGTGAAGAGCGCGTGGAAGCTCGGGTACAGCATGATCCCCCCGCCGCGAAACCCGAGCAGGCGCAGGACCGACAGCTCGCGGCGCTTGCGATCGGTGTTGGCCCACAGGCTCGCGCCGAGCGACAGGGAATAACCCGCCATCCCGGCGGCCGCGATGACCCAGAACAGGAGCCCGAGATTGCGATCGATGCTCCTCACGGTCTCGATCTCGGCGGCCGAGGTCTTGACTCTCTGCCCGGCGTCTGCGAGCACCGAGGCGAGCCCGGCGACCTCGTAGATGGACCGGGCATAGAGCCGAAACGAGGGGAATACCCGCTCCTCGGCCAGCGGCGGATCGCCGCTCCAGCCGAGGGCGGCCACCGCCCGACCGTCGCGAAACGCCTCGGCCGCCATCAGCACCTCGAGCGATGCGAACACCGCGGGGCGCGTAAAGGCCCGTTCGCTCGCGACATCGACGACCCGGAGTCCCAGGCGCACGCGCTCGTGCCGCGCCTGGTACTTGCGGGACAGGCTGGCTTGTATGACCGCGCCCTTCGCGACCTTGAGCCGCTCGGCCGCCGAACCCGACAGCACCACCTCATGCAGGCCCGCGGGCCTCCCTTGGAGCCCCTTGAGCAAGGGGTCGTGCTGACCCGATGGGATCAACTCGGCGGGCAGGATCACGCGGGCGGTCTGGCTCGACAGTTCCAAGGTCGCCGCCAGGGTGCGGGTGCGCGGGCTCACGAACGCCACCTCGGGGCGGGCGCGCATGCCCCGAAACCATACGGCGGTGTAGTGCCCGCTGCCGAGTGGCCTGATCTCGCGCTTCTCGGGGTCCTCCGCGAGCGCGGTGAGCATGCTGGTGACGAGCCCGTATTTGAGCCCGAAGAGCACCAGCAGCGGGGCCAGGACCGCGGCGAGCCCCAGGATGAAACAGCCCGAGATGTGCCATTCGTGGCCGTAATCGCGAAACGCCAGGCGCGCCACATCGTGCCACTCCGCCATCGCGCTCATAGTTTGTGAAAAAACCTACTGCGCTCGGGATCTCGCGTTCCGGCGGTGCTCGGAATCTTCATGTATTTCAACATACACTCCGGTTCCTGCGCTCCGGCGGAACGCGACCTCCCTTCGCTCGCGACGGTTTTTTCACAAACTCTCAATCCCGGAAGAACGATTCCACGACGTTCCCGCCCTTGCGCTCGCGCGACTCCTGATGGAGGCTGCGGAAGTCGAGCTTGTTGACCTGCGCCCAGTCGTGACTCGCGGTGATGAGCGTGACCCCCAGCTCCTTCACGAGATCCATGACCGCGCCGAGGACGCGGCGCGCGGTGATGGGGTCGAGGGAGGCGGTCGGCTCGTCGGCGATGACGATCGAAGGCCGGTGCGCGAGCGCCCTGGCGAAGGCCACGCGCTGGCGCTCACCGGCCGACAGGAAGGCCGGGAGCTTGCTCAGATGGCGCTCCACACCGAGGATCCTGGCGAGGTGCTCGACGGTACCGTCGGCGGGCAGGCCCACGAGGCGCCGCGACAAGCCGATGTTCTCGCCCACCGTGAGGTAGGGCAAGAGTCCCCCGGTCTGGAGCACGTAGCCGATGTGGTGTTTGCGTAGATCGGAGAGGGTGTCCTGGCCGCCGGCCTTCCAGGTCGCCGCGACATCCGTCGGGCGCAGCCCGCGCGGGAGGAAGGTGAAGCGCCCGGCCTCGTCCGGCCGCAGCACCAGCGCCAGGAGATCGAGCAAGGTGCTCTTGCCCGAGCCGCTGTAACCGACCAGGGCCACGGCCTCGCGATCCTTGATCTGAATCGATGGGACCACGAGCCTGAAACCCACGCCATTCACGGCCCGGCTCTTGACCACCCCTTTGAGGTGGTAGATGACGCTCATCGGGCAGCGTTTTTACGGCAGCAACTCGAGCAACACCGGAAACACCGATTCGCCCGTGATCGGGCCGCCGTTGAGCGATACCCATAGATCGGTGTGGTCGTGCAGGGCCTGGTAGTACTGGACCTTGCTCTCCAGGCGGTGCACGAAGTCGAGTTGCCGCTCCGCGGGCCACGCCTCCCAGTCATCGAGCGACAGCCCCAGGACCTCGCTGCGGTAGGGCAGATCCTCGACGTATTCCCCGATGAGCCCGAGCTCGGCCAGGGTGCTGCCCCCCGGGGAGCCCGCGGGGGCTTCCTGGTTGCGGCTGAGACGCGCGGCCATGGCCTTGAGCTCGGCCACGAAGTTGCGGGGCGAGAGCACTCCCTCCTCGGCCAGCTCCAGGACCTGGGTGAGCGCGTTGCGCAGATCGCTCAACTGGTCGCGCGTGAGGAGCACGCGGACCTCGATGGTGGTCTCCTCGGGGTTGCGCGGGTCGCGGTCCACGAGCCAAGCATCGAAGACCTTTGGGGGCTTGTCCCCGCCCTTGGCCTTTAGGTATTTCAGGCGCAGGGCATGGCCGAGCTTGGCGATGCGTTTCTGCAGCGAGGTCAGGGCCTCGTCTCCCTGCCGCGCCAGCGGGGCCGACGATTCGCCCTTCGCCGCGCTCCGGAGTTGGGCGGCGATCTGACTGGCCAGGGTATGGAGGACGCGTTCGAACTCCTCCTCCGATCCCATCTCGACCCCATAATACAGCTCGCCGATCCCCGGATAATCGGACAGCGCCCGATACTGTTGTTCGGCCCTCTGGTGGTCCATTACCCCCATGGGCGTCTTCAGGTGCATGACCCACAGCGCAATGCCGCGGTCGCGTGCCAGCTGCCGGATCCCGGCGAGGTCGAGGCCGGTGCTGGACAGCGGATCGCCGGCCTCGCGCGCGCTCGCATCGGTCACGAGCACGAGGTAACGGGCGTCGAAATCCGACCAGGGGTTGCCCTCGATGGCATCCTTGATCCCGGCATAGGCGTCCTCCACGAACTCGGCGTTGGTGACATCGGAGGCGCGCAGGGCCGCGACCTGCTCGAAGAACCGCCGTGCATCCGTACCGGTGTCGAGGGTGGCGAAGTTCTTCGCCAGGAACCGCTTGTCCGTGGGGGAGGCCAGATGGTCCCGGAAGGCGGTCAGACCGAAGCTCACCTGGCCGCCCAGGCCGGCGCCCGTGATGGCCTCGTAGACGCGCCGCGTGACGGCGCGGGTGCGCTCGATGTAAGGCCGCATGGACTGGGTGGCGTCCATGACGAACACGATCCCGGTGCGGAAGGAACGCGCCGCCGCGTCCTGCCCGCCGGCGTCGAGCGGCACGGAGGCGACCTCGAGGAGCCGCGCCGGCCGGTCCTGGAGATACAGGTCCTCGTGATGCTTGATGGGGACCAGGTAGAAGTCCTTCTCGATGTCGATGCGGGTGCCGGGCTGGATGGCGACGATCGGCGAGTCGGCGGAGGGGTCTCCCCGGATCGCCTCGTCATAGTAGCGCTCGTAGCTCTCGAGGTCGTTCTGGTCGATGAGGCGCTTGAGGCTGTCGCGATCGCGAAACAGGAGCACGCGCTCGCCGGACGCCGGGTCCTTGAAGGTCACGGTCAAGGCCTGGTTCCACGGGATCAACTGGCGCGTCGGGGCGAAGCCGGCCACCTTGCCATGGCTGTCGGGGCCGATCTCCAACCATTCCTGGCCCGCCGCCTCGCGGCGGCCATAGACATAGAAAGTCGTGAAGGGCGTGACGGGTTGGCCGGCGTCGGCAGCACTGCCCGGCTCTTTGTAGAGGCGCGTCCCAGGGCTCGCCAGGACGCGCTGATACAGGGAACGCTTGCCGGCCATCAATAGCGGCTCTGGGGTCGGCAAGGACTGCACGTCCCCGCACGCGATGGCGAGCAAGGCGAAGAGCACAAAGCCTCCGGCGACTGCCGGATGCCTCTGGGGCATCGCCGGCATCCCGCTCAGCGCCACGAAAGGCGCAGGCGCTCGGCCTCCGCGTTCCCGGCGCGGGCCCTGGCCTCCACCCAGGACTCGAGAGACCGGAGGCGTGCCTGGGCCTCACCGTCGCCCTGGTCCGCGGCCACCCGGTACCACTTGAGGGCCTGCACCGGGTCCGGTCTCCCGAGCAGGCTCCGGTCCTTGTCGAAGCGCACGGGGTCGTAGATCCCGGCGAGCACGAAGGCCGCCGGGGCATGGCCACGGCGCGCCGCGAAGAAGTACAAGAGATGGGCGTCCGCGATCCGTCCCAGTTTCAAAGACTCGCCCGCCTTGCGGAACACCGTATCGAGGTCCTCTTCGGCATTCGGGGCGCGCATGGTCGCGATCAACGCCCGGGCCTCCTCACCCGGACGATCGGGTTCGACGCCGGCGGGCGCGACGTCCGCGGCAACCGGCGGGCTCGACGGCGCTTTGGCCTCCGGTTCGACCGCCCCGGGATCGATCGGCCCGGGTTTGATCGACCCGGGTAGGCCTCGTTCGACCGCCCCCGGTACATTCGCACCCGGTTCCGTCGCACCCGGTTCGATTCCATCCCGTTTGATCCCGCCCGGTTCGAGCACACCTCGTTCGATCGCTCTTGGTTCGATCGCCCTGGGTTCGGCCGGACCCTCCCGATTACCCGCGACCAGGACGGCGACGATACCGAGGACGACGGCGGCGGCGACGAACGGCAACGGTCCACCCAAGGCCGGGCGGCGGCGGGCGCCCCCGAACACCGGCTGCAACTGGATCGACCCGGGGGGGATCGACCCGGGGGGGATCGACCCGGGGACCGACCCGCTGGGGACCGACCCGCGGGAGGCCGAGCCGAGCGGCGCAATGCCGCCGCCTCGCGCCCGCTCCTCACTCGGCGGTTTCAAGGGATCGCTACACGCCACGGAGCCCATCCCCTGGTGACCGGTTGCCCGGGACCGACGAGCGGCTCGACGTGGCGCAGAGCGCTCGCGGCACGGGGCCCGCCCGCGCCGCCATCGCTCTCTGCATGGCTATGAACCTATTCATTTTTATCACTCGCCCCGGGCTCCCTCCGGGCACCCGCGAGTGGGATCGCAAGATACGCCATTTCAGCGCCTGCGGCAAACCGCAGTCTTTTCCAATAAGGGTATGAGTCTGGACGTGGGGGGTGTTTCCAACGAGGTATGAGTCTGAACGGTAGCCGTTGGGTCGATCATGGGAGCCACGGTGATCGACAGGAACGAGACGCGACTGTGCGCGCTGGGGCAGATCAAGGCTTTTCTGGAAGGGACGGGGGAGGTCGAGTTCCAGCCGTCAGGGGCGACGAGGAGCGCTATGGTCATATCCAGGCGGTGCTCAAACGCTTTGGCTACCCTCGACTCAAACGAGCGGACAGAGGGGACCGGCTGCCCAAGAGCCTGCGGCAGCCGGTCGTACACACGCTCGGCGGGAGCTAGTGAAAACAGAAGGGCAGTTCCTGCCGCGCTAGCTATTGCCAATAATACCGGGACCATCTGGTAGGGCTCCGTTGTGGCCGACATCTAACAGAAGGATCATGAAGCCCCCGTGTAGATCGCGATGCGGCCGGTCAGCCAGCTCACGTCGACGACGAAACGCCGCGCGCCGGAACCGAGCGCGATCTGCCCGCCGGTGCCGGTCCCGTCGGGATAGAACCGGATCGAGCCGACGCCGCGGGAGCGGCGTTCGGAGCGCGCGGTCGTCAGCTTGAGCTGCATGTCTTCGGGCAGCGCCCGCCATCTGGACCCGCTCACCCGATACCGCCGGCGCTCCGTATCGAGCGTCAAGAGCACCTCGGCGTGGCGGGTCACCGCGCGACTCCGCGCGTAACGCAACGCGGAAGCCAGCTCGCGCGCGGCGCTCCTGATCTCGGCGGCCGCCAGGGCCCCGGACAGCCGCGGCGGCACCAGCGCCAGGAGCAGCCCGGCGAGGGTGAGCACGACGATGATCTCGATCAGGGTAAACCCCGCCGCGCATCGCGCCCGCCCGCCCCGAGCCACGATCAGGTCACTCCCAGCTCACCACATCCTTGTTCTCGCCATCTCCCCCCTCGGCATTGTCGGCCCCCAGGGAGTAGAGGTCGAATTCCCCATGCTGGCCGGGAAAACGATACGAGTATTCGTTCCCCCACGGGTCCTTGGGGAGCTGCTTTTTCTTGAGGTAGGGACCGCTCCAACCTTCGGCGTCACTGGGCTGCTCGACCAGGGCCTTGAGCCCCTCGTCGGTCGTCGGATAACGCCCGATCTCGAGCTTGTAGAGGTCCAAGGTGCCGGCAAAATCCTGGATCTGCAGGCGCGCCGAGTCGGACTTGGCGCTACTCAGGTATTTCATGACCCTGGGCCCCACGATGCCGCCCAAAAGCCCTAGGATCACCAGCACCACCAATAGCTCGATCAGCGTGAAGCCCCGCTCCCGCCGCTTCGTCTTGCCCTTCATTCATCGATCTCCAAGCGTTTGTCCCAGACAGGGCGCAATCGTGTGCTTCTACCGTCACGATAGGCGGACCTCAAAGAGGTTCGGATGACCCTTTGCGTAGACCCTCGGCACACGAGGTGAGTTGCAGCCCCCTAGCTTTTTTGTTTATCGGCCCATCAGAACGCAAGCTCGTTGACGCTCAATATGGCCACCAGGATG
The DNA here is from genome assembly GCA_050740755.1 of Gammaproteobacteria bacterium. Taxonomy (GTDB): domain Bacteria; phylum Pseudomonadota; class Gammaproteobacteria; order JACCXJ01; family JACCXJ01; genus JACCXJ01. The sequence continues at coordinate 31,269 of JBOIDT010000009.1, read as the reverse complement.
GACATGATGATGGCCGCGATCACGAGGCCGAGCCCCAGGATCAGGGCCGGCTCGAGCAGGGCCATGACGCGTTTGATGGCGCTCCGGACCTCCCGGTCGTAGACCTCGGACACCTGCAGGAGCATCTCCTCGAGTTGCCCGGTCTCCTCACCGACCCGCACCATGTGGACCGCGAGCCTCGGGAAGGACGGGACCTCGAGCAGGGGCTCGGCCAGCCCGTGCCCCTGCTTCAGGCGCTCCACGACCCCATCCATGGCCTCCGCCAGCACCCGGTTGTCGAGCGTCTCTTTGACGATCGAGAGCCCGGTCAAGAGCGGCACACCGTTGCTAAGGAGGGTCCCCAGCATGCGGCTGAAACGCGCCACCTCTATCTTGGTGATCAAGTCCCCGGCGAGTGGCAGTCGCAGGAGGCGCGCGTCCCAGCGGTAGCGCGTCGCGGGAACCGCGAGCTGCCCGCGGAGGTAAAAGCAGAGGCCCACCACCCCGAGCGCAATCAGCCACCCGTAGCTCCGGAGACCGTCGCCGAGGAAGATCACGACCTGGGTCACGAACGGCAAGGCCTGGCCGGCGTCGTCGAAGAGCTGCTGGAACTGCGGCACCACATAAACCAGGAGGACGATCACCGACAAAAGCGCGACACCTAGGAGGATGGCCGGGTAGACCAGCGCTGAGGTGACGGTCTCGCGCAGCTCGCGCGCCCGTTCCAGATATTCCGAGAGCCGCATGAGCACGGTCTCGACCGCCCCGCCGGCCTCCCCGGCCTTGAGCATGCTGAGATAGAGCCGCGAGAACACCCCGGTCTGGGCCTCCATGGCCGCGGATAGGGTGGCGCCGCCGTGCACCCCCTCCCGCACCCGGATGAGCAGTTGCTGGATGCGCTCATCGGCCGCGATCTCGATCAGCACCTCCAGCGCCCGATCCAGCGACAGGCGCGCCCGTAGGAGCGTCGCCAGCTCCTGGGTCAGGATCGCGAGCTGCGCCTGGGAGATGCGCCGCCCCCGCAGCTTGAACGAGAAGCGCCGGCGGTCGGCCTTGGCCTCGCCACGCTCCTCGGCCCGGATGGGCACGTAACCCAGGGCCTGCAGGCGCTCGATGACCGCGTCGCGGCTCTGGGCGTCCATCTCGCCTTCCGTGACCTCACCCTCGGGGCTCGCCGCCTTGTAGCGATAGACCGCCATCGTCAGGCGCTGGTCACCCGCAGCACGTCTTCGAGCGTGGTGACGCCGCAGAGGGCCTTCTCCACCCCGTCCTGGAACATGGTGCGCATGCCCTCGGAGATGGCGATGGCCTGCAACTGACCCGCGTCCGCGTGCTTCAAAATCAAACGCCGGATCGGATCGCTGATGGTCAGGAATTCCAGGATCGCGGTGCGCCCGCGGTATCCGGTCCCGGAGCACTCGGGACACCCGACGGCCTGGTACAGGACCACGGGTCCGCTCGGGACATAGCTGCGCAGATCCTTCTCCTCGATGAGCTCGGGCAGGGCCTCGTTGGGACGCCGGCAATGCCGGCACAAGGTGCGCACCAGGCGCTGGGCCAGGACCCCGTTGACGGTCGAGGTCAAGAGGTAATCCTCGACCCCCATATCCAGGAGGCGCGTCACGCTGCTGCCGGCGTCGTTGGTGTGCAGGGTGGACAGCACCAGGTGGCCGGTGAGCGCCGATTGCACGGCGATCTCCGCGGTCTCGAGGTCGCGGATCTCGCCGATCATGATGACATCGGGGTCCTGCCGGACGATGGAGCGCAGGGCGTTCGCGAAGTTGAGGCCGATCTGCGGCTTGACCTGGATCTGGTTGATGCCCTCGAGCTGGTATTCCACGGGGTCCTCGACGGTCAGGAGCTTACGGTCCGCGGTGTTGAGCCTTTTGAGCGCCGCGTACAGGGTGCTGGTCTTGCCGCTGCCGGTAGGGCCGGTGACGAGCAGGACCCCGTGTGGCAGGGACAGGACCTCTAGGAAGGCGTTGAGCACCGGGCCGCCGAAGCCGAGCGGCCCGAACTCGAAGCTGATGGCCTGCTTGTCGAGCACCCGCATGACCACGCTCTCGCCGTGCAGGGTCGGAACGCTCGACACCCGGAGGTCGATCTCCTTGCCCTGCACGCGTAGCTGGATGCGGCCGTCCTGGGGCAGGCGGCGCTCGGCGATATTCAACCGCGCCATGATCTTGATGCGGGAGATCACCGCGGCGGTCGAGCGCGCCGGCGGGGCCTCGACCTCGTGCAACACGCCGTCGATGCGATAACGCACCTTCAAGCGGTTCTCGAAGGGCTCGATGTGCACGTCGGAGGCGCGCGACTCGATGGCGCGTTGGAGCAGGTGATTGACGAGCCGCACGATCGGCGCCTCGCTGGCGAGGTCCTTGAGGCGCTCGATGTCCTCCGGTTCGTTGGCATCGGGTCGCGCCTCGATGTCATCGACGATCTGCCCGAGCACGGTCTTGCCGCTGCCATACAGCCGTTCGATGGCCGCCAGGATCTCCGATCCGAGCCCGAGCGCCGGTTTGACGGGCTTGCCATAGGCGAGCTCCAGCGCATGCACCACGTAACGGTCCTGCGGCGCCGTCATGGCCACCAAGAGTCCGTCGGGGTCCTCCCGCACCGGCACCACGCGAGCGGACTTCAGGAACTTGACCGCGACCTGCTCCTCACACAACGCCGCCTCGGGATAATCCGCGGCGCGGATGAGCGGCAGGTCCAGGAGCACCGAAAGCGCCTCGGCCAGGTCGCCATCCGAGATGAGCCCGAGCTTGACCAGCATGGCGCCCAGGTATTCGCGGCCACTGTGGGCGAGCCGGACGGCGTTTTCCAGGCCCTCGCGGGAGACCTTGCGGTTGGCGAGGAGGTATTCACCGAGGCGCGCGGCGGATGATGGCGGTGCGGCCTCCGGCGCGGGGCTCGGTGGCTCCTGTCGTAAGACGGCTAGTGTGCTCATGGTTGGCGCATCCTCATCATCGCGGGATCGACGACCGTCCCGTTCGTCTCCCCGCGCAGGTCCTGGCGGATCCTCCGCGCGTGACACCGGATGCAATGCCCACGCCTTTCCAGGACTTGACGGCGCTGTCGCAGGCATTGCCTGACGCGAACCGCGCCCGTTCCTCCCAAGCTTAGACCGTGCTCGGCACGCGTACGACGCCCAGTCCACGCCGCTCCTCGGTTCCCAGTGTCGGGCGTCGAGGCCCGGGGAAGTCTATTGTGCGGGAGCCCCTGCCGGAGGTCCAGACAAGGGCGAGGCTATTCCGCTCCTTAGACCCGAAACGGTGAGATATTCCCAGAATCACGGGTCTGCGGGCGAGGCGGAAGGAAATCCCATGGGACTCGAGGCAATGCGCCGCACGGTGGCCGCCTGGTGTTCCTGCGCGCCATGGAGCGCAACGATGTCGCCGCGGTCGGTGCGGATCGAGCAGGAGGCCTACGCCTTTCCCTGGAGCAGGGGGATCTTCGACGATTGCCTCCATGCCGGGCACAGCGCCTGGGTGGTGGAAGAGGGCGGCGTGATCCATGCCTATTCGATCATGGCGGTCGCGGCCGGTGAGGCCCACTGCTCAACCTGTGCGTGCGGCCGCGCTGTTCACGGCCGCGGCTTCGGCCGCGTGCTCCTGTCCCAGATGCTCGATCTCGCCCGCGCGCGCGGGGCCGAAATGATGTTCCTCGAGGTCCGGCCTTCCAACGCACGTGCCGTCGGGCTGTACCACAAGGCCGGCTTTGCGGAAGTCGGCACCCGCCCCGGCTATTATCCGGCCTATGACGGCAAGGTCGGTAGGGGGTTGCCGGCTGGCGCATACTTAATCACGGTTTGTCTGTGACTTTTTTCACAGACACGGCTGATCGCTTCTGTCAGAGTGGCCGAGATGATCCTGCGATGAGCCCACCCCACCAGGTCCTTAGGGATACCGATTGAGGGTGCCGAGGGAACGGGTCTATACCAAAAAACGTCGTCGCGGCCTCACCGAATCGTCGTCGGAACCCCTCGCCCGCCCCGCATAGGCGGCGAGGCCCCGGCGGCCCACAAAACCAATATGGTGATGGAGGAGCAAGCGATGTACAAACAGATGATTCCAACTTTGTTGGTGACTTTGGGTCTGGCCTCATGGACAGACGCCGGCTTCGCGGCATCGATACAGCGCGCCACCCGACCCGTGATCGCGAGTACGACCGTAGACGCCGACAAGAGCCTCATGGTCGTGTCCGGCCATCACTTCGGCGAGGGATCGGCCGTCGTCGCGCTGGGTAATCGCGTGCTCAAGGTCAAGAGCCATTCCGATCACGAAGTGGTGGTCGAGCTTCCCGCGGGTCTCCTTTCCGGCAGCTATTTGCTGACGGTCACGAGCAATGGGCCTTCCAAGCAGCGATCCGAACCGTTCAGCGCAGCGGTGTTCGCGGCGCGCTAGATAGCAATCGATGCGGCGCGTGCCAGGCACGGTGCGCGTCGCGTCGAAGGTCATCGGCGCTTAGGTTAGGAGACCCCGTACACGGCCCCGTAGGCGGGCATGGCGTCGAGATCGGCGGTGCGCGCCGGGTCGGGCGAGATGGATAATGATCTCGTCGAGGTCGCGTACCGCTCCAGCCACCGGAATCACCGATCGACCTTGCCGCCACCGGTCGGCGATCATATAATCTTGGCTCCAGCGCGGCGGTTGCGCCGGTATCAGCAGGGTAACGGGCAGGCCGTGCTTGTGGAGACAAGAGAGCCATAGGTGCTCAATACCAATGAGCAATCCGGAACAAACAATAATCAGGAGCTATCACCGATGTCAAACGTTTCAAAAACAACACGAATCGCATCCGCAGCGCTCGGGGCGGGCCTCATGCTAACCCTGGTTTCCGAGACGGTCTCGGCGACGGGCAACGCGTGCAACGGTCTGCCCAGCCAGGACGATCTGAAGACCGCCCTACTGGACGCCGTAGGCAGCTCGAACGGCGGGCTCAACAACAACATGTGGGCCACCATCGTGAACGCCGACGGGATCGTCTGTGCGGTAGCGTTCTCGGGAACAAACCGCAAGGAGCAGTGGTTGCTGAGCCGCGTGATCTCGGCCCAGAAAGCGAATACCGCCAACGGTCTCAGCCTGCCAGCCCTCACGCCCAAGGCCAACGACACCGAGATCGCGCTCTCTACGGCCAACCTGAACACCGCGGTGAACCCCGGTGGCAGCCTGTACGGTCTACAGCACAGCAATCCGGTGGATCCCGAGGAAGCCTATGACGGCGCCCCCGGCCGCTTCGGGATGGCCAATGACCCCATGGTGGGGGAAAAGATCGGCGGCGTGAACGTCTTCGGCGGCGGGCTCGGGCTCTATAACGCGGCTAAGAAGCGCGTGGGCGGCGTGGGCGTGAGCGGCGATACCTCGTGTGCCGACCATGTCATCGCCTGGCGGGTTCGCGATGCGCTCGGCCTAGACAACATCCCGGGTGGCGTCTCCCCCCCCGGGACGGACAACATCATCTATGACCTGACGCCACACAACACCACTATCGCTGGTACAAACACTGGCGGATTCAGCAGCCCGAGCGGCTTCGGCCACCCGACCTGCCTCGGTGACGCCGATGGTCCGGGTGACGGTGACTCAGAGTCCCTCGGCCAAGACCTGGCCAACACCAACCCCATCGGTCCCAACCCGTAGTACCACCACGAGACCGAAGCCACCAACGGATAGGATTGAACCGCCGGGATCCCGGCGGTTTTTTTCATAGGAGCGGGTATATAAGGTCATTTGCCCAGCTGGAAGCTCGCCGAGAGGCGCTTCGGCACCGCCTCGTTCTTCAAGCGCACATAGCGCGGCAGGCCGTTCTCGTAGGGCGGATAGTCCTCGCCCTGGATGAGCGGCGATAGATAGCGCCGGCAGGCGGCCGTGATCCCGTAACCGTCCTCGGAGATGTAATCGCGCGGCATTGTCTTCTCGACATTGGCCACCTCGGAAAGGTGCGCCTCGCCGATCTCCCAGACATAGGGGCTGTCGCTCTTGCGGACAATAATCGGCATGACGGCGTCCTTGCCCGCGATCGCGAGCTCCACCGCGGCGCACCCGAGTGCATAGGCCTGCTCGACATCGGTCTTGGAAGCGATGTGGCGTGCGGCGCGCTGCAGATAATCGGCCACCGCCCAGTGGTATTTGTAACCCAGGGCCTCTTTGACGATGCGCGCCAGGACCGGGGCCACACCGCCCAGTTGCGCATGACCGAAGGCATCGTGGGTTCCGGCCTCGGACAGGAACTCTCCGGCGGCGTTCTTGATGCCCTCGGAGGCCACGATCACGCAATAACCCTCCCGTTTCACCGCCTCCTTGACGCGCGCGAGGAAACGCGGCTCATCGAAGGGGACCTCCGGGAACAGGATGAGGTGCGGGGCGTCGCCGGGGTGCTCCTGCGCCAGCCCGCCGGCGGCCGCGATCCAGCCCGCGTGCCGGCCCATCACCTCCAGGATGAAAACCTTGGTCGAGGTCTTGGCCATGGAGGCGACATCGAAGGCCGCCTCGCGCACCGATACCGCCACGTACTTGGCCACCGAGCCGAACCCCGGACAGGTGTCGGTGATGGGGAGGTCGTTGTCCACGGTCTTCGGGATCCCGATGCAGGTGAGGGGATAGGAGACGGACCGTGCCATCCGGGTGATCTTGTAAGAGGTATCCTGGGAGTCCCCCCCGCCGTTGTAGAAGAAATACCCGATGTCGTGGGCCCTGAAGACCTCGATGAGACGCTCGTACTCGGCGCGGTTCTGCTCCAGGCCCTTGAGCTTGTAGCGACAGGAACCGAAGGCGCCGGCCGGGGTATAGCGCAAGGCGGCGATCGCCTCGGGAGACTCGCGGCTGGTATCGATGAGGTCCTCGGTCAGCGCACCGATGATCCCGTGGCGCCCGGCGTACACCGCGCCGATATCGTCCGGGTGGCTGCGGGCCGTCTCGATGAGCCCGCAGGCGGTGGCGTTGATCACCGCCGTCACACCGCCCGATTGTGCATAGAATGCGTTTCTCGCCATCATCACGGGATCCTCATGGCCCAATCCTGGCGCGGCCCGACCCCCGCGCCGGGGTGCGATACTACCCGCTGCACCGGCCGAGGCCAAGCGCCCCCTGAGCACCAGAAATAGGGACACCGGAACTTGACATCCGGCCTCAAGTCTACAAGCCTTTGTCGGGCACCCGCGAGGCCCTCATCCATCAGAACTAGGCGCCCATCAGAACGAGACCCTTGACTCTCCATCCCCTTCCCCTTCGCGCGTCGCTCCTCTGCGCTGGCTGCCTGGTCACGGCCCTCCTCCTCGCAGCGCCTGCCACGGCACAGGACCTACCGGATTTCGGCGACTCCGCGGGCGGGGTCATCTCACCCGAGGAGGAGCGGCGTCTCGGCGAAGACCTGCTGCGCCACCTGCGCGGTCACGCCCACCTCATCGAGGACCCCGAACTCGAGGCCTACGTGGGATCACTGGGCACGCGTCTGGTCACCCAGAGCGACTACCGCTCGCAGCACCCGTTCACCTTCTTCCTGGTCGATGACCCGGCCATCAATGCCTTCGCGGCCCCGGGCGGATTCATCGGGATCCACAGCGGTCTATTCCTGCACACACAGGCCGAGGCCGAGCTGGCCGGGGTACTGGCGCACGAGATCGCGCACGTCACCCAGCGCCACATGGCGCGCAGCTTCGAGCGCGCTTCCCAGCTCAGCATCCCGGTGGCGGCGGCCATGCTGGGCGCGCTCTTGCTCGGCACGCAGAACCCCGAGGCCGGACAGGCCGCGCTCGCGGCGATCTCCGCCGGGAATATCCAGAATCGGATCGACTTCACCCGCGCCAATGAGGAAGAGGCCGACCGGGTCGGGATGCAGACCTTGGTCCGCAGCGGCTTCGACCCCATGGGCATCCCGGCCTTCTTCGAGCGCCTGCAGCGCGCCAACCGCCTGAGTGAAAATGCGGAGCTGCCGGAGTTCCTGCGCACCCATCCGGTGACGGTGTCCCGCATCGCCGACGCCCGCAGCCGTGCCGATCAGCTCGCGCGCGGGAGCTACCAGGAGAGCATGGGGTTTTATCTCATGCGTGCCAAGCTCCAGGTCTCGGCCGTGCAACGGCCTCTCGCCGCCGTCGAGTATTTCGCGACCCGGATCAAGGGCCCGACGACCGGCGCGGGACAAGCGGCCCGCTACGGCTATGCCCTGGCGCTCACCAAGGCCGCCCAGTACGACAAGGCCCGTGCCGAGATCCAGGCGCTCTTGCGGGCCGACGGCGAGCAGCCGGCCTATCTCCTGGCCGCGGCGCGCCTCGACCTCGCCGCGGGCCGCACCCCGGCGGGCCTCACGGTCTATCGCAAGCTGTTGGGCCTTTATCCCGGTTACCGGCCGGCCGTCCTCGGGTATGTCGAGGCCCTGGTGGGGGCCGGCAAACCCCGCGATGCGCTCAAGGTGCTGGGCGATTATGCCCGGGATCACGAACGCGATCTCACCTATTACCGCCTGCTGGCGGAGGCCGAAGGCAAGGCCGGCGCGGCGGTCGAGGCCCAGATCGCCATGGCCGAGCTGCGTTTTCTCTCGGGGGAGACGGAGCTGGCCTGCGAACAACTGCGCTTCGCCCAGCGTTCCCGAACCACCGACCATTACCAGCGCGAGCGCATCGCGGCGCGGCTCAAGGACATGGCCCGACAGCTCGCCCGCGAGCGCGAGGAAAGAGACGAGAGCGACTGGATCGTGCGGCGAGGGCCGTGCACGGTCGAACCCGGTTGACCTGAGCCCCCGGCGCGGAGATCCCACCGCGAAGATCCCGGCGCCGCTTTCGCAATGCCGGGCGGAGCACGTAACATACTGGGCTTTGAGCATGGTGGGGGAGTGCATGAGCCCGGTCCTGAGGGCCCTGAGGGGTATGTTCGTGTCCGCGGTGGTATGGCTCGTCGAGACCTCGGCGCGCACCGCGCCGCTCCTGCTCCCCGCCATCCTGCTGCTCACCGGCGGCCTCCTCTACTACACCAAGACCCATCTCGCACTCAACTCGAACACCGCCGAGATGCTCGATCCCAACCTCGCGTTCCGCCAGATGGAGCGCGAGCTGGAGCGCGCCTTTCCGCAGCTCGCCGACAACATCGTGGTCGTGGTCGAGGCCGAAACCCCGGCCGAGGCCGGCGATGTGGCGGATGCCCTGGCCGAGCGCATCCGGCTGAACCGGGAGGTGGTCGAGTCCGTCTACCAGCCGGGCGGTGGTCCGTTCTTCGCGCAGCATGGGCTCCTGTACCTGGATCGCGACGCGCTGTGGGACCTGGACGAGCGGTTCGCCGAAGCGCAAGCCTTCCTCGGCACGATGGCCGAGGACCCGAGCCTCTCCGGCCTCTTCACCATGCTGGGCCGGGCCTTCGACGAGGACCTGGGCCGCGACACGCAGGCGATCCTCCAGAAGGTCCTGGACCGGATCAGCCAGGCCATCCAGTCGCCGCCGGAGGCCGCGCGGCCGGTGTCCTGGCGCGAGGCCTGGCTGTCCGAATCACGGCCTGCCGGCGTCCCCAGACAGAGCTTCCTCCTGGTGCGGCCGCGCCTCGATTTCACCCGCCTCGAGCCCGCCGACCGGGCGCTCGACTACCTGCGCACCCTCGCGGCCGATCCCGAGCTGATGCGCCCCGGGACGCGTGTCCGGCTCACCGGCTCGGTGGCCATGCAGAGCGAGGAGCTGGCCAATGTCGCCGCGGACGCGTGGCTCACCACCGGGCTCTCGTTCGGGCTCGTGTGCCTGACCTTGTTCTTCGGCCTGCGCTCACCGCGCATGGTCGTGTGCATCCTGGTGACCCTGGTGGTGGGCCTCGTCTGGACCGCCGCCGCGGCGTGCTTCGCGATCGGGGCACTCAACCTCATCTCCGTCAACTTCGCCGTGCTCTTCATCGGGATGGGGGTAGATTTCAGCATCCAGTTCGCGATGCGTTATCGCGAGGAGTTCGACCGCGAGGACGAGACCGCGGTCCAGGCCCTGACGGATGCCAGCGCCGGCGTCGGTGGGGCCCTGACGGTCGCCGCCGTCGCGGCCGCGGTGAGCTTCGTCGCCTTCGCGCCGACGAGCTACCGCGGCCTCGCCGAGCTCGGGATCATCGCCGCCATGAGCATGGGGGTCGCGCTGTTCTCGTCGCTCACCGTGCTGCCGGCGCTCATCGCGGTGTTCCCCCTGCGCGCGGTATACAAACGGCACGGGCCGAACCCGCTGGCCTGGCTCGGCAGGCCGCTGGTAGTGCATCGGCGCGCGGTGCTCTTAGGGGTCCTGGCGCTCACGCTCGGGGCCCTGAGCCTCGCCCCCAAGGTGGAGTTCGACTTCGATCCCCTGAACCTGCGCGATCCGACCACCGAGGCGGTCGCGACCTTCAAGGACCTCTTGCGCGACCCCGACACCAGCCCCTACACCATTCAGGTCCTGGAACGGGACCTGGAGGCGGCGCAGGCGCTCGCCACGCGCCTTGAGGCGCTGCCCGCGGTCGACAAGGCCGTGACCTTGGCGAGCTATATCCCCGAGGACCAGGAGCAGAAGCTCGAGATCATCGCGGACATGAACCTGGTGCTGGCGCCGCTCGTCGTGGAGACTGGTCCCCACGAGGCGCCCGCCCCGGAGAAGACGATCGCGGTCCTCGAGGCCTTTCAATCCCAGATCGCGGAGCTAGAGGCCAAGACCGGGGATGCGGCCTTTGCCGCGAGCCTGGGCCGGTTGGGCGAGGCACTCTCGGGGCTGCGCACCAGCCCGGACTGGGACCGCGACCGGCTCCGCGCGATCGAGCCTCTGGTGATCGGGGACTTTCCCACGGTGCTGAACCGGCTCCGGCAGCTCCTGTCGGCGGGCCCCGTCGCGCTGGAGGACCTGCCCGCCGAGCTCCGGGAACGCTACCTGGCCGCGGATGGGCGGGCGCGCATCGAGGTCTTTCCCAGGGCCGATCTCAGCGATCGCCAGGCGCTGCGGGAGTTCGTCGCGGCCGTGCGCTCCGTGGCCCCCCACGCCACCGGCTCACCGGTCGCGCTGCTCGAAGGCGGGGACGCGGTGATCGAGGCCTGCCTCATCGCCACCAGCCTCGGCCTTATCGCCACCGGGGTCCTGGTGCTCCTGGTCCTGCGGAGTCTATCGTTCGCCTTCATGGCCTTCGTGCCCCTGGTCTTCGCCCTCATCCTGACCGTGGGCAGCTCGGTGGCCTTCTCGCTGCCCTTCAATCTCGCCAACATCATCGCCCTCCCCCTCCTCATCGGGCTCGCCAACGCCTACGGGATCTATCTCGTGATGCGCAAACGCGCCGGCGGCGACGTCGTGCAACTGTTCCGCGGCAGCACCCCGGTGGCGGTCCTGTTCAGCGCGCTCGCGGCCATCGTGTCCTTCGGCACGCTCGGGATCGCGCGCCACCCGGGCATGGCCTACATGGGGATCCTGATCACCCTGTCCTTGAGCTACGCGGTCGTGTCCTCCATCGTGTTCCTGCCGGCCCTGATGGCGGTATGGGACCACAGGGGTCGAGAGAAGGACCGGCACACCGGACCGGATCTTGGCTGAGAGTATGTGAATGAACCGTCGCGAGCGGAGGGAGGGCGTAGCGCCGGATCCCGCGAGCGAGCCGATGCCGGCCGACCTGCCATACAACGCCCCTGCGTGAGACGGGGGGAGCCGACCCGGCGGATTCGGGCGACGGTAGGGTCCGCGCAGCCGCAGCGGATGGAGGCCGAGGGGGATAACTTTCCCAGCCCGCTACCGAACAGATGACCGGCACCGACCGTTATCCGCGGGGGAGGAACGCCATGACTCGGATATCTCTTCGCGCTAGCCCTGCCAGCGCTCAGCATCGTGCCGCCCACGGCGCCCGCCTATCCGCTCGACGGCGACGCCGCGACTGGGATCCGGCGTTTGACCCATGCGCGCCTCGTACAGGCCGGGCAACTGCCCGGCCCCAAGCAGCCGCCCGGCGAGCTGCTGTCCCGGGACCAGGTCGACCTGCGTCTGCTCGAACAAAAAGACCTGGACCTACCGAGGTCCGATCCGGAGCTGACCCGCGAGGTCGCGGGACTGCTCGGCAGGATGGCCGATCGCTATGCCATCGCCGTCCTGGATGTCTCCGATCCGACGGCGCCTCGTTATGCCGAGCACGGCGGCGAGGTGCGGCGCAACCCCGGGAGCGTGGGGAAACTGTGCGCGGCGCTGGCCGTGTTCCAGACACTCTTCGACCTCTATCCGCAGGATGAAGCCGCCCGCGTCAGGGTGCTCCGGGACTCGATGATCACGGCCGACTCTTTCGTCTTGACCGACAGCCACTCGGTGCGTCTCTACCAGGGCAAGACCTTTGATCCGCCGCCCGCTGCGCGTCGGGGACCGCGGCTCGCTCTACGAGTTCCTGGACTGGATGTTGTCGGCCAGCTCGAACTCGGCGGCCGCCGTCGTCATGCAGCAGGCCATGCTCCTGCGCCATTTCAAGACCGCCTACCCGGTGACCCCGAAGGTCCAGGGACGCTTTTTCCGGGAAACGCCGCGGGGCGAACTGGCACGCCTCTATATCGAGACCTTCGAGGCGCCGCTCAGCCGCAATGGCCTGGACCTCAAAGCGCTGCGCCAGGGCAGCTTCTTCACACGGGAAGGCAAGCGCCGCGTCCCCGGCAGCGGCCCGAGCTACGGCACGGCCCGCGAGCTGATGAAATTCCTGCTGCGCATGGAGCAGGGCCGGCTCGTCGATGGGTTTTCGAGCCGGGAGATGAAACGCCTCACCTACATGACCGAGCGGCGCATCCGCTATGCGTCCTCCCCGGCCTTGAGCGACGCGGCGGTGTACTTCAAGTCCGGCTCGCTCTACCGGTGCGCGACCGGGTCTCCATGCCGCAAGTACCACGGCACCGTCATCAACTTCATGAACTCCGTGGCTATCGTCGAGTCCCCGGCGGGCTCGAGGCGGCTCTATTACCTCGTGGCCCTCATGTCCAATGTGCTGGGCAAGAACTCGGCCGTGGACCACCAGACGCTCGCCACCCGCCTCCACCGCCTCATCGAAAAGCGCCATCCGATACGGCCATCCGCGGCGCCACGATGATGTCATCGAGCGAGCGGATGAGGCGGGTCATCCACTCGCCGCCCGACGGATCCGCCGCCAGGGCCACCGCGATGTATTTGTGACCGGCGTGCTCGATGAGCGCGCTGTCGGAATGCCATTGGCGCCAGGTCCCGGACTTGCGAAACATCCGGCACTGCGGTCGATCGGAGAGGCCCTTGACGAACTTGTGGTGGATGGCGGGTTTCGAGAGGACCTCCTTCATCACCCGGGTGAGTATCGGCGAGACCAGTTGCCCCGCCTCCAATAGATAATAGAAGCGCGCGGTCTGGAAGGCCGTGGCCCCGTGCGAGAGCCGGTGCAGGGGGTCGCGCTGCCAGGCCGGGGCCCGACCATACTCCTTGCCCACCCATAGCCCGCCGTTGTAGCGCGGGTCATACAGCCGGTAGCGCGGGGATCGCAGGATCGCCGCGAGGCGCCCCATGCCGACCCGCCGCAACATCTCGGTCGCCGCCTCGTTGGAAGACACCCGGACCATCCGGGTCAGGCTCTCGCGCGTATCGGTATCGAGGGCGATCCGCCCGCGCTCGATCTCGACGAAGGCGCCGAGCAGGATCGCGATCTTGGGTAGGCTCGCGGCGTACAGCATCGCGTCACCATTAATCGCGGCCAGCCGCGGTCGATGCACTCGCGTGACATCGACCAGGGCCACCGCCAAGCGCCGGTCGAGGACCGCACGGCTCAGGCCGAGATGCCGAATCGCCCCTTCGAGACGGCGCTGCAGGACCGGATCGGGGCTTCGCCGCAAGTCGGGAATGGGCGGTGCGCCGATTGCATCCAACATAAGGCCGAGTGCGAACGCGAAGCACATGATGGTGTGTTTTATGGTCCCCATTCGGCCGGTCCCCCGATGCGGCGCAAGCCCCCGCTCCGGATTGTAACGGCGACCATTTGTGTGGTGCAAACCTCTGGAACCTGACAACGGACGTGACGACCATGGCCGGACATCCCCTGAAACGGGCGAGCCTCTTGTTCGCCAACTTCTTCTTCATCATGCTGGCCTACTACCAGATCAAGCCGGCCAGCCGCTCGCTCTTCATCGGGCAGCTCGGCGCCGACCGCCTACCCTATGTCTGGATCGGAACGGCCTTGTTCCTGGGGCTCATCATCGGCGGCTACCACCGTCTGGTCGGGCGCTACAGCCGGTTGCGGTTGGTGCTCGGAAGCTGCGTCCTGTCCATGACGATGCTGGTGGGCTTCCGGGCGCTGCTCACGACGGACAGCGCGGCGGCGGCGCTGGCGTTCTATGTGTTCGTGGACATCTTCGGCGTGGTGCTGGTCGAGCAGTTCTGGAGCCTGACCAACACCCTCTACAGCAGCGAGCAGGGCAAGCGCTGGTACGGGTTCCTGGGTACCGGCGGCGTCCTGGGCGGGCTCTTGGGGGCCGCGGCGGCGATGCTAATCCTGAAGCGCACCTCGCTCACCACCCCTGATCTCCTTTTGGTGGCGGTGGGCATCCTGGGGCTCGTCGTCGCCGTGAACCTGGCCTTGGCGCGCTATGGGGTCTTCGAGGGGGCGGCGGCGAACCCGCGCGAGACGGAGCGGCCGGCACCAAGGCGGCTCCTGCGGGACCGCTACCTCATGCTCGTAGGCGCCACCGTGCTCCTGGCCCAGGTGGCAGAACCGCTGGTCGAATACGAATTCATGAAGATGGTGGAGCTGAACTACACCGAGCTCGACTCTCGCACCGCCTTCATCTCCTGGCTCTTCAGCACCATGGGGCTGGTATCGATCCTGGTCAACCTGGCGATCACGCCGGTGGTGCACCGTTATCTCGGCGTCGTGGCCGGGCTCATGACGCAGCCGCTCCTCTTGTTCTTTTGCACCTTCGGCTTCGTCCTCAGCCCGACCCTCTTGTTCGGTTCCGCGATGAAGGTCAGCGACCGGGGCCTGTCCTATTCGATCAACCGGGCCTCGAAAGAGTTGCTCTATATCCCCATCCACCCCAACCTGAGCTACCGGGCCAAGGCCTGGATCGACATGTTCGGATACCGCGTGTTCAAGGTGCTCGGGGCCGTGCTGATCCTGCTCTTGACCGGCTGGCTGCCGGTCGACGCGGGTCTCGTCGGCCTCGGGTGGCTCACGATGTCGGTGTGCGTCTTGTGGCTGGTCACGGTCAGTTACCTGGCACGCGAGTACCGGGGTCTCTGCCCGCACCCGGCGAGCGCGTGATGTCCCTTGCCCGAGACATGCCGGCGGCGCCTAGAGGCGCGAAAAATCTTCGCAAACCCACTGTTATTGCGCCGCGCGCCGGTGGATAATGGGCGCGCGACAAGCACCCGCGCCGACATCTCCCGACTTCCCATGAACCCGTGCCCCGATCGGCCCGTCCTAGCCGGTAGGGGCTCATTTCGTCGGCGCGCAGGTACTTTTTCACAGACAGCCGCCCGTACATGCGCTAGAGTGATGGAGAGCGCGGGCGTGAGCATCGGCGGATCGGCAGTGGCCGCCGCCTCGGCGCGAGTAGGCGCGGTATTACGAGCGACAGGCTAGAGGTACGCCATGAAGACCGGGGGATGCGGACCGGTGTGGGCCGCCGCGATCTTGCTTGGACTGATGCTTCCGGTCCAGGCAGACTACGAATCAGGGGTTAAGGCATACATGAGCGGGGATTACGAGACCGCACTGCGCGAGTTCGACCGTGCCGCGGAAAGCGGCGATCGCAACGCCCAGTACAACGTCGGTCTCATGCACCTCAAGGGACAGGGGGTCGCCGCCAACGACCAGGAGGCCTTGCGCTGGTTCCGGAAAGCCGCCGGGCTCGGTCAGGTCGAGGCCCAGACGTTCCTGGGGGCCTTGTATGCCGACGGTCAGGGCGTGGCCCAGGACTATGAGCAAGCCGCCTACTGGCTGGCCATGGCCGCCGAAGCGGGGCACGGCGCGGCCCAGTGCTTCCTGGGCCAGTTGTATGTCGATGGGCTCGGCGTCGAAGAGGACCGGGTGGAGGCCTATGCCTGGCTCAGCGTCTCCGAGGTCAACGGCTATGCCGAGGCCGCCGGGCTCCTGAAACAGGTCGTGGCGTCAATGTCTCCAGGCGAAATCGAGAGGGCACGACGGCTCGCGCAGGTACGCGGGCCGAACTGGGCCAGGCAAGGCACCCTGCCCGTCCAGGCCGTGTCCGAAGACTAGCTATCCCGACACGACCGGCTCGCTGAACCCCGCGGCGGGCTGGGCGGTGTTCGCAACACCCCTTCCCCGGCCACCTCTCCCACCATGATGCGCGTGATCGGCCGGCTCGCGATCCGCGCGCAGGACATTTCCTGGCGTTTCGTGCGCGCTTCGGGGCCCGGGGGACAGAATGTGAACAAGGTGGCGACCGCCGTCGAACTGCGTTTCGATACTCACAGCCCGGCCTTGCCCGAGCCGGTGCGTCTGCGGCTCCGGGCGCTCGCGGGCCGGCGCATCGGCAAAGACGGCGTGCTCCTCATCGAGGCCTGCCGGCACCGCACCCAGGCGCTCAACCGCCAGGACGCCTTGGGACGCCTTTGGGGACTCCTGGGTCAGGCGGCGGTCACGCCCAAGCGGCGCATCGCGACCCGGCCGTCCGCCTCCTCCAGGCGGGTACGGGTCGAGACCAAGCGCCGCCAGGCGACCAAGAAACAAGCCCGGCGCACGCCCTTCGCCGAGCCGTGAGGGGTTTATTCGGGACACGCATGCGGATCAGGGGCTCATCTGCGCCGCGCACTCTCAACATATTGAGAGTGTCCCAACATGTTGGGAGCGTTTAGCCCCGACGGGTGATCCCGATCTCCTTGATGCGGAAATCGAGGGTGGAGGGTTTGAGCCCGAGGAGTTCGGCGGCCCCGCCCTTCCCGGCCACGCGCCAGCGACTCGGCTCGAGCGTGCTTTGACACACCGCACCAAACCTGTAGACTAGGCCGAAATGAACGTAGGACCGAGGGGGAGGGACCGTCGTTCATAGAGGCATCCCGGCGGGACATCAGGGACTGACCGCTCCGCGCCGGCAATCGGTCCGAATCGGTCTTGCCACCTTTCGTCTTGTTGGTCCAAAGCGTGGTGATCGACCCGGTGGGTTAACGGTTAGAGATAGAGGTGTCACCATGCAACAGCCAAGCATCGAACAAATGAACGAATTCTGTTCCAAGGCCTCCGCGGCCATGAAGGATTACGAACAGATCAACACACGCTTCTGGAAGAAATGCACAGAGCAACAGCTTCAGTTCCTGCGGCTGTGCACGGAATTCGGCCAGCGGGAATTCGAGCTGTGGACGAATGGCAAGGACCTGCCGGCCCTCACTGCCAGCCAGGCCCAGATAGCCAGGGAGTGGGTAACGAAGATGAACGAGCGATGCAGTGAGGGCTTCGCCTCCCTCCGGGACACCTCGGCCGAGGTGATGGCCTTGGTTGATCCGGGTACAGGCGGCTGGATGCCGGCCCCCGTGGCTGAAGGGGCCGCCCCGCCACCGGCCGACTCGCTGGTCGGAACGCTCAAGGTCAAGAGGGCCCACGCCGCCTGAGCCCTTGGCGGGCCGGCATCGCCGTGGCGGACGACGATGCCGGCAACCCGCTTCGAGATCTCGGAAAAGCCCGCGACGTGAAGGGCTGTTACGCTCGATCCCCAGGGTCACCGTGTGATCGCCCGACGAGGGGAGCGGCACGGCGCCTTCACGGCCACGCGGTACGACGCCCACCACCACCACCACGCGCGGTGGTTTCGGGGACGCACGGCCATTGGTCCTGGATGTCACCACGCTCCCCCCTCGGGCCAACCCGCGGCGCGCTGATTTCGGCCTCGCGCTGTGACGCCCAGAGGTAGGCACCTAGATGAGCCTTTGATAAATATGGCACCCCGAAGGAAGCGGTCAGCCAGGCGCTTGGCGTCTCCCGCGGATACCCCTGCGGCGCCCGCCGCGGCGGACGCGCTTGCCGCTACGGATGAGGCCGGGGAAGGCCCACCGAGGGACTTTCCGGTGGTCGCGATCGGTGCCTCGGCCGGAGGGCTCGAGGCATTGAAGAGGTTCTTCAGCGCCATGCCGGCCCGGAGCGGCCTCGGTTTCGTGGTGATCCCGCATCTCGATCCCACCCATGTGAGCCACCTGCCGGAGCTGCTGCGCCGGCATACCCCGATGGAGGTGGAACAGGCGCACGATGGGGCGCCGGTCCAGGCCGAGCACGTCCACATCATCCCGCCGAACGCGCTACTGACGATAAAAGGGGGCGTCCTGCATCTCGGGGCGGCGGTAGCCCGTCCCGGCATCCCGCGGCCCATCGACGGCTTCTTGCGGAGCCTGGCGGAGTACCAACAGGAGCGGGCCATCTGCATCATCTTCTCGGGCACCGGCAGCGACGGCACGCTCGGGCTCAAGGCGATCAAGGCGGAGGGCGGCCTGGTGATGGTCCAGAGCCCGGACACCGCGGAGCACGACGGGATGCCCCGCAGCGCCATCGCCACCGGGCTCGTGGATTACGTGCTGCCCGTGGAACAGATGCCGGCGGCGCTGCTCGAGTATGTCGAGCATGCTCATCTGCGTGGCGCTCCGATCCCGGTCCCCGCCGACCCGCGGCACGACCCTCTGCACACTATATTGGCCCTGTTGTGCGCCCGGGAAGGACATGACTTTCGCTGCTACAAGAAGGCCATGCTGCTGCGCCGTATCCAGCGGCGCATGGGCCTCAATCGTATCGCCGCGATCGGCGATTACGGCCAGTATCTCGGGGACACCCCGGCCGAGCTCAAGGCCCTGGCCAAGGACCTCCTGATCGGGGTGACCGAGTTCTTCCGCGAGCCCGAGGCCTGGGCGGTCCTCGAAGCGGAGGTGATCCCGGCGCTCGTGGCGGCCAAGCACCCCGAGGCGCCCCTGCGCGTGTGGGTCACCGGTTGCGCCACCGGCGAGGAGGCATACTCCCTCGGCATGCTGCTGCTCGAGCGGGTGGCGAGCAGCGAGCGCAACGGCAAGCTCCAGATCTTCGCTACCGACATCGATCGCCACGCGCTCGAGATCGCCCGCGTGGGGAGCTACCCGGAGGGCATGGCCTCGTCCCTCGCTCCGGAGCGTCTTACCCGGTTCTTCACCAAGTCCGACCATAGCTACCGGGTCAAGAAGGAGCTGCGCGAAGCGGTGGTGTTTGCACCGCAGAACCTGATCACCGATGCCCCCTTCTCGCGCCTGGACCTCATCATCTGCCGCAATCTCCTCATCTATCTCGAGCCCGAGCTGCAGCAGAAAGTCATCGCGCTGTTCCATTTCGCCCTCAACCACAACGGCTATCTATTCCTGGGCAAGTCCGAGACCGTCGGCCGGCAACCGAGCCTGTTCGAGCCCCTCTCGAAGAAGTGGCGGATCTACCGGCGCAGCGGGCCGGTCCGGCACCGCCCGGTGGACTTTCCGCTCCTCCCGGAGGCCCTGCCCGGCGAGCGCCCGGGCGGGCCGCGGCCACCCCCGCCCAGGCCCGGCGACCATGGGGAGTTGATCCGGGCGCTCCTGCTGGCGCGCTATGCCCCGGCCGCCGTGCTGGTCAACCGTGACTGCCAGACCCTCTATTTCCATGGCCAGACCGACGACTACTTGGTGCACCCGGCCGGGGAACCGACCGACGACCTCCTGGCCATGGCCCGCGAGGGTCTGCGCCTCAAGCTGCGCGCCGCTCTCCATAGGGCCATGCGGGAGGAGCAGCCGGCGGTGGTGGTGACCCAGGTGAAACGGGGCGGCGCCTCCCTCCCGGTACGGGTGACGGTGACACCAGTGGAGGACCAGCGGCAGGGCGTGGGGCTGTGGCTCGTGACCTTTTCGGCACCACCGGCGGCCGAGGCCGAGCCGGCGCCCCGCTCCATCGAGGAGTCGGCGGCGGTGGGCCACCTGGAAGAAGAGCTCGCCATCGCCAAGAAAGAGCTGGAAGGCGTGGTCGCGGACCTGGAGAGCACCAACGAAGAGCTGAAGGTCTCGAACGAAGAGGCCATGTCGATGAACGAGGAGCTGCAATCCACCAATGAGGAATTGGAGACCTCGAAGGAGGAGCTGCAGTCCCTCAATGAAGAGCTCACCACGGTCAACGCCCAGCTCGAGGAGAAGGTCGCCGATCTGGAACGCACCAACAACGACCTCGATAACCTGCTCGCCAGCACCCACATCGCGACCCTGTTTTTCGACCGCGAGTTCCGCATCAAGCGCTACACGCCCGCCTCCACCCGCTTGTTCAACCTGATCCCCTCGGACCTCAACCGGCCCGTGGCCGATATCGCCAATAAGTTTTCCGATGGTCACCTGTTATCCGACGCCCAGCGGGTCCTCGATACCCTCACCCCGATCGAGCGCGAGGTGCGCACCCTGGGGGGCGAGTGGTACATCCAGCGGCTGCTGCCCTATCGGACCCACGAGGACCGCATCGAGGGCGTGGTGGTGATCTACACCGAGATCACCGAGCTCAAGCGTGGCGAGGAGGCGCTACGCGAGAGCGAGGAGCGGTTCCGCACCTTGGCCGAGACGGTGCCGAACATCATCTTCACCCACCGCCCCGACGGCTTCAGTGATTACACCAATCCGAGGTTCTACGAGCTCACGGGCCTGCCGCCCGGTGCGGCGGACGGCTTCGGCTGGACGGAGTCCCTGCACCCCGAGGACTGGGCGCGGGATCAATCCCGCTGGCGGCAAACGCTTGCCGCGGAGCAGCCTTACGAGATCAAATACCGCCTGCAGAGCGCCGCCGGCGGCTACCGCTGGCACCTGACCCGTGGCCGCCCGATCCGCGACCTTAGCGGCCGAGTGATCAAGTGGTTTGGCGTGTCTTCCGACATCGACGACCTGGTGCACGCGCAGGAGGCCCTGGCGCAGGCACAAAAGATGGAGGCCGTAGGCCAACTGACCGGCGGTATTGCGCACGATTTCAATAACCTCCTCACCGTCATCGGGGGTAATCTTCAGCTCCTCGAGGCGCGGCTCCAGGACGACCCTGCCGGGCAAACGCTGCGGGAGGTAGCGGCGCGGGCGGCCGAGCGCGGGGCCGAGCGGGTGCACGGGCTCCTGGCCTTTGCCCGCCGGCAGGTTTTGCAACCGCAAGCCGTCGACTTGAATGAAATCATCGCCGGGATGATGCCGGTCCTGCGCCAGACCCTGGGGGAGTCCATCGAGATCGCGCTAGCGCCGGGCGCGGACCTGTGGGCGGCGCTCGCCGATCGCGGGCAGGTCGAGGCGGCGCTCCTCAATCTCGCCTTGAACGCGCGCGACGCTATGTCCGTAGGCGGCCGGCTCGTTCTCGAGACCGCCAACGGCACCCTGGGCCAGGACGCCACGACGCCGGAGGCCGAGCTCACGCCGGGTGGCTACGTGCTGCTGTGCGTGAGCGACACCGGCGAGGGGATGTCCGAGGAGACCAAGAGACACGCCTTCGAGCCGTTCTTCACGACCAAGACGGCGGGAAGGGGGAGCGGGCTGGGGCTCTCCATGGTCTACGGCTTTGCCCGGCAATCGGGCGGGCACGTGGAGGTCCGGAGCGAGCGCGGAAAGGGCACCATCGTCAAGCTCTACCTGCCGCGGGCCAAGGACGCGCTGGCCGCTGCCGTCGCCCAGGACCCCCTGCCCCTGGAACACTTGCGGGGCCGAGAGGCCATCCTGGTGGTCGAGGATGATGCGGACGTGCGGGCGCTCGCCGTCACCTACCTGTCCGAGCTTGGCTACCGGGTGCTGGAGGCCGCCGAGGCCCAGGCGGCCCTGGCCCTCTTCGAGGACGGTGAGGCCATCGATCTGCTGTTTGTCGATCTGGCGCTGCCGGGGACGCTGGATGGGCACGCGCTGGCGCTTCAAGCCATGCAGCGCCAACCGGTTCTCCAGGTGCTTTACACCTCGGGCTATCCCAGGACTACCATCCTGCGTGCAGATGAGCTCGACGAGGGCGCGCGGCTGCTGATGAAACCCTACCGGCGCGAAGACCTGGCGCGGGCCGTGCGCGGGATCTTGGATGCCCCGCCGGGCTGATGCCGGACGCCGGACCCGGCTTCAGCCCCCGCCGCGTGCCAGCCGGTGACTAATAATCGCTGTACACTGGCTGGAAGCTGGACCGGTACAGCGGCTGGACGCTGGACCGGTGCTGATGCTGGTGCCCTGTCAACTCGAGGATGCGACCCAACAGCGCCTCGACCTCGAACGGTTTGGGGAAAAAATCGACGATGCCGAGCCGCAAACCGTCGACCACCGTCGTGTTTTCGGCGCGGCCGCTCATCAGCAGCACCGGAAGGCGAACCCCTTGCGCGTTGAGTTCCTTCAGAAGATCGAGACCGCTCATTCCCGGTAAACAATAGTCGAGTACCAGGCAACGGGCCCGGATAGGCTCGCAGCGGTAGGCGCTCAAGAACGACTCGGCGGAGTCATAGGCCTCGGCGGCCAGCCCGGCCGACTCGCACAGCGCGGAGAGCAGCTCGCGCACCCCGGGTTCATCGTCGACCACGCATACGGGGCAGCCGCGCCCCCGGGGGTGGTCTGGAGGAACCGTCGAAACGCTCACGACGAGACGCGCCGGGCCTTGAATTCGGCCATCGGCACCACCTTTCCCGCTGCCAAAGCATGGGGCTCCCCGGCTATTTCCGCGTGGCCGGGTGAGGCTTCCCCGGCCTGCGGGCAGTGTAAGGCAGCCGCGTGAGCCGTGAGCAGCCGCGACCAGAATTCAAAGGCCAGCACGGCCGGCCACCACCACGGGGTCAGCGCCACCATCCGCGCGAACGACGCGCCAGGCCCGGCGGGCACGTCCCCCTCCGCATGCCGCCCGCGGGCAACCGGTTCGAGAAGCCGGACCACAGTTCCCATCTTGGCAGTTCCCATCGTGGTTTACCTCGCGCGTTTGTGTTCACAGGGACCTCGTGTTGCGGGACAATGCCTTCCGCGTGGCACACGCAGGATCGTTCGAACGCCGGGCCTTCCCCCACTAACCGGGGCCGCGCCGTCCCCTCTTGAAAGAATAGGCTAACCGACGGGTGTAATCGCTTGATGTCCCGCGCGTAACGGTGGGTAACGGTGTGTAACTCCATCCTACAGAGCCGGACCCATGAAAACCGGAAGCGGATGCAAACCGTGTGAACGATGATGAGCGTTGCGCCGCACATCCTGGTCATCGACGATGAACCGGACGTCCGAGAATTGATACGAACCTATTTGGCGCAAGAGGGTTATCGTGTCGGCACCCTCGGGGACGGACAGGGGTTGCGGCGCGTGCTGGCCGGGCAGTCCGTGGACCTCGTCATTCTGGATCTCGGCCTGCCGGGCGAGGACGGGCTGTCCCTCGCGCGCTACCTGCGCGAGCAAACCGACGTGGGCGTGATCATCGTGACCGGCAAAGGGCAGACCCTCGATCGGATCATCGGTCTCGAGATCGGCGCGGATGATTATCTAGCGAAGCCCTTCGATCTCCGGGAGCTGCTGGCGCGGGTGCGCAGCGTGCTCCGGCGCACCCGTGGCCCCGCGCGGCCGGAGACGGGCGAGCCGGATCCCGCGGTGCGTTTTGCGGGATGGCAACTCGGTCTCGCGAGCCGCCGGTTGGTCGCACCGGATGGAAAAGAAGTGGCGCTGACGACGGGCGAGTTCGATCTGCTCGCGGTCTTCGTGCGGCATCCGAATCGCGTGCTCTCCCGCGACCGGTTGCTGGAGCTGACCCGCCACCGTGAGGCGGGTCCATTCGACCGCAGCATCGACGCGCAGGTCGGGCGCCTCGGACTTATGTATCGCCCGAAAAATCCCCGATCCTGGCCCGACGGCTCGCGTACAGTGCTTGACAACCCACAGGTCCCCTGCCCCTGGAAGACTTGCGGGGATGATTGCGGAACGTGCGGGCGCTCGCCGTCACCTACCTGTCCGAGCTCGGCTACCGCGTTCTGCAGGCCGCCGAGACCCAGGCGGCCCTGGCGCTCTTCGAGGACGGTGAGGCCATCGATCTGCTGTTTGTCGATCTGGTGCTGCCGGGGACCCTGGATGGGCAGGCGCTCGCGCTGGAAGCCAATAGGCGCCGGCCGGATCTCCAGGTGCTTTACACCTCGGGCTATCCCAGGACTACCATCCTGGGGGCAGGTAAGCTCGACGAGGGCGCGCGGCTGCTGATGAAACCCTACCGGCGCGAAGACTTGGCGCGGGCGGTGCGCGGGATGTTGGATCCCCCACCGGGCTGATGCCGGACGGCCGGACCCCCTTCCGCGTTCGGTAAGCCCCCGCCGCGTGATAGCCCCTGATTAATCGTTATGCCGTGGCTGGAAGGCTGGGACCGGTTCTCAGGCTTACGGCCTGCCAACTCGAGGATGCGGCCCGACAGCGCCTCGATCTCAAACGGTTTTGGGAAAAAATCGGCGATGCCGAGCTTGAGCCCCTCGACCACCGTCCCGCTCTCGGCGCGGCCGCTCAGCAGCAGGACCGGGAGGCGAACCCCTTGCGCGTTCATCTCCTTCAGAAGATCGAGTCCGTTCATTCCCGGTAAACAATAGTCCAGCACCAGGCAACGGGCCCGGATAGGCTCGCAACGGTAGGCGCTCAAGAACGACTCGGCGGAGTCATAGGCCTCGGCGGCTAGCCCAACCGACTCGCACAGCGCAGAGAGCAGTTCGCGCACCCCGGGTTCATCCTCGACCACACATACAGGGCAGCCGCGCGTCCGGGGGTGGTCCGGATGACCCGGCGAAACGGTCACGACGAGACGCGCCGGGCCTTGAATTCGGCCATCGAGGGCAACGACACGCCAGGCCCGGCGGGCACGCCCTCATGCGCATGCGGCCCGCGCGCGCCCTGATCGAGAATCCGGATCAAAGTTCCCATCGTGGTATACCTCGCGTTGGGTTCACACGAACCGGGCGTTGCGGCACAATGCTTCCGCGTTGCACGCGCGGGATCGTTCAAACGCCGGGCTTTCCCCCCGCTAGCCGGGGACGCGCTGATTCTAGCCGTCCCCTCTTGAACGAACAGGCTGACCGACGGGTGTAATCGCTTGATGTCCCGGCGTCGCCATTGCGTAACGGTGGGTAACAGTGTGTAACTCCAACCGGAAGCGGATGCAACCCGTGTGAACGATGATGAGCGTCGTGCCGCACATCCTGGTCGTCGACGATGAACCGGACGTCCGGGAATTGATACGGACCTACCTGGCGCAAGAGGGTTATCGTGTCAGCACCCTCGGGGACGGACAGGGGCTGCGCCGCGTGCTGGCCGGGCGGTCCGTGGACCTCGTCATTCTGGATCTCGGCCTGCCGGGCGAGGACGGGCTCTCCCTCGCGCGCTACCTGTGCGAGCACTCCGACGTGGGCGTGATCATCGTGACCGGCAAAGGGCAGACCGTCGATCGGATCATCGGTCTCGAGATCGGTGCAGACGACTACCTGGCGAAGCCCTTCGATCTTCGGGAGCTGCTGGCGCGGGTGCGCAGCGTGCTCCGGCGCACCCGTGGCCCCGCGCGGCAGGAGGCGGGCGAGGTAGGTACCACGGTGCGGTTCGTGGGATGGCAACTCGATCTCGCGAGCCGCCGGTTGGTCGCGCCGGATGGAAAAGAAGTGGCGCTCACGACGGGCGAGTTCGATCTGCTCGCGGAATTCGTGCGGCATCCGAATCTCGTGCTCTCCCGCGACCGGTTGCTGGAGCTTACCCGCCACCGCGAGGCGGGTCCGTTCGACCGCAGCATCGACGCGCAGGTCGGGCGGCTGCGCCGCAAGATCGAGTCGGACCCGGAACGGCCCGTGCTGATAAAGTCCGTGCGTGCAGTGGGTTACGTCTTCACGCCGTCCGTGGCACGCGACCGGAAACCTTGACTAGCGACCCGGGGTAGCTGCACGACGGCCATCCGGCATCGCTGCTTTGGGGCCGCTCGCATCACCCCCATCCGACTTCAAGCGCCGCCCGGCGGGGCTGCGCGCAGGGCCTGCCGATAGGCACGCACGGCCGCGGTCTGCGTGGTGGGCTCGGCCATGCAGCGGGTGAGGAGATCGGGGTCGAGCTCCGGGAGGCGGGTGCTGCGCGCGCCGGCGGTATAGCCGCCCGCACCGAGTCGATAGAAGCACAAGCGCCCGTCTTGCCAGAACCAGGCCTCGGGCACGCCCAAACCCCGATAGATCGCCAGCTTGTCCAAGCCGCCCGAGGTCCAGATCACCTCGATGACGATGTCGGGTACCGGCGGCATGGGCTCGCGCCAGCCGACCAGGTAACACTCGTCCGCCTCGGCCCCGCGCGCCAGGGCCTCCGCCTTGAGCGTCCAGGAACCGAAACCCTCCAGCTCGATGCCCCGCTCCTCGGCATAGGCCTCGAGCAGGCGCGCCAGACGCGTCTTCAGGTTCTCGTGGTCGATCGACGGTGCCATGAGCTCCAACTCCCCTTCGAGATAACTGACGCGAACCGCGCCGTTGTCGCCGCGCATGGCCAAGAGCGCCTCGAAGTCCTGCCAGCTCACCCCGTGCAGGCGCACCCGCTGGTCGATTAGCGCGGCGGTCGCCGCTGGTTTGGGGTTCAGTACCGCGGCCATGGCCTCACAGTAACACGGAGAGGCGCGTCACGGCTGTGCCAGCGCGGTGGTGATGGAATACCGCAGGCACTCGAGCTTCACCGGGTCATCGACGGGCCGGTCATGGGCGTCGGTGATGTAGAAGATGTCCTCGACCCGCTCTCCGAAGGTCGCGACCTTGGCGTTCTGGAGGCGGACGCCGCAGCAGCGCATGGCGCTCGCGATGTGGGACAGGACCCCGGGCCGGTCGGTCGCGATCACCTCCATGGCGGTGCGGGCATTGGCCGGGTCCTCGCTGAACGAGACCTCGGTCGGGATGCGGAACTGCCTGAGCTGACGGTCCAACCGGCGATTGACCTTGAGCCCCTCGGGAGCAGCGCCGCGCAGTCGTTCCCGGAGGACCGCCACGATCTCCCGGCTGTAGGCTTCGCCCCGGATCGCCTGGTGGGTCGCCGCTTCGAGCACGATGTAGGTATCGAGGCTGTAGCCGTCCGGGGAGCGGATGATGCGGGCATCCATGATCGTGATCCCGAGCTGATCGAGGACCCAGGTGGTGGTGGCGAACACGTGGTCATAGTCCTTGCCGTAGATGAAGATCTCCGTGCCGCCACGCCGGGTCATCTCCCGGATTAAGACCAGCGGTAGGTCCTCTTCCCGCGCCCTCGCGATGGCCTCCGTGTGCCAGGTGATCTCGTCGGGCCAGTGCCGCAAGAAATACTCCTCGCCGAGTATCCGCCACACCGACAGGATCGCCTCCTTACTCAGGTCCGAGCGCAGGAGGGTAGCCAGACCCTCGCCCTTGGTCTCCGCGATCCATTCCTGGCGTTCCAGGGGGTTGCGCACTCCGCGCCGGAGCGCCCGCAGGGTGCCGTCATAGAGCTCGGTCAGCAAGGCATCCTTCCAACCGTTCCAGAGCGAGGGGTTGGTGCCGCGGATGTCGGCGATCGTGAGCAGATAGAGGTAATCGAGACGCACCCGATCCCCGACCGCGCGCGCGAATTCGTTGATGACCTCGGGGTCCGTGATGTCGCGGCGCTGGGCGGTCATGGACATGAGCAGGTGGTGCTCGACGAGCCAGGCCACGAGCCGGGCGTCGAAGTGGCTGAGCCCGTGATCGTTACCGAACTCGGCGGCGTAGCGGCCTCCGAGCTCGGAATGATCGGCCCCCCGGCCCTTGGCGACGTCGTGAAAGAGCCCGGAGATATAGAGCAGCTCGGGCTTCGGGAGCTGGGCCATGATGCGCCGGCACATTTCGGTGGCCTCGGGCGACTCCGGATCGGAAAAGCGCCGCAGGTTCTGCACCACGAAGAGCGTATGGACATCGACGGTGTAGACATGGAACAGATCGAACTGCATGAGCCCGGCAACGGCGCCGAATACCGGCAGGTAGGCGCCCAGCACCCCGTAGCGGTGCATGCGCGCCAGCTCATCGCCGATACCGCGCGGCTGGCGGATGATCTCCATGAACAACGCGCGCGACTTGAGGTTCCTGCGGAACTTGTCGTCGATGAGATGACGGTGGTCGCGGATCAAGCGGATGGTGCTGGCGCGTACGCCTTCGATCTCGCGGTGCTGCTGGAGGAGTAGGAACACCTCGAGCAGGGCACAGGGGTAGCGCTCGAAGACCCGATCGTGACAGGCGTCGAGATAGCCGTTGCGGACCTGGAAGCGCTTGTTGAGCGGCTCGATCCGGGCCTCCTGCTGCGATTCCAGGATCGCCTCCCGAAATAGCTGCAGGAGCATCTCGTTCAGTTGCCGGAGCTCCATCGCCATCCGGTAGTAGTGCTTCATGAAGCGCTCGACGCCGAGCTGCACGCCCTCCTGGTCGCCATACCCGAAGCGCGCCGCGACATGGCGCTGGTAGTCGAACAGCAAGCGGTCCTCGCGGCGGCCCGCGAGCAGGTGCAACGTGTAGCGCACGCGCCACAGGAAGGACTGGACGGCGGTCAGGACCCTGAGCTCGTCCTCGCTCAGGAAACCGTGATCGAGGAGCCCGCGCAAGGACTCGGCCCCGAAATGGCGTTTCGCGACCCACGCGATGGTATGGATGTCCCGGAGCCCGCCCGGTCCTTCCTTGATGTTGGGCTCGAGGTTGTGGGCGGTACCGTGGAACTTGGCGTGTCGGGCCGTCTGCTCCGCGAGCTTGGCCTCGAAGAAGGCGGCCGGTGGCCAGATACGATCGGGCGCGGTGGCCTCGCGCATGCGCCGGTACAGTGCCGGCGAGCCCGACAGGAGGCGTGCCTCCATCAGGTTGGTCATGACCGTGATGTCGGACTTCGACTCGGTCTCGCAGTCTTCGACCGTGCGCACGCTGTGGCCGATGTCGAGGCCGATGTCCCACAGGAAACGCACGTAGCCGGCGATGCGGTGGTGCTCTTCCTCGAGGGTCCCTCTCCCCGTCACGATCGCGACGTCGACATCGGAGCCGGGGTGCAGCTCGCCGCGCCCGTAGCCGCCCACCGCCAGCAAGGCGAAACGCCCCGGATCGAGTCCCGCCTCTTGCCACGCGCACAGGAGGATTTGATCGATCAGCCAGGCGCGCTGGCCGACCAACCCGTCGATCCCGGCCCCCACGTCGAACCCTTGCTTCAAGTGCTCGCGCCCGAGCGCGAGCGCCTCGCGGCAGGCCGCGACCGGCGGGGTTCCCCGCCGGATCTCGTCCTCCAGACGCCTCGGGTCGAAAAGCGCCGGGTCTGGCGCGGCCAAGTGCATCATTCCAAAGTCGCTGCCATGGCTTCAGATGTGCTCGCCCGGTTGCAGGGTCAAGACCTCGCAACCCGTGTCGGTGACGAGCACCGTGTGCTCCCACTGGGCGGAGAGACTGCGATCCTTGGTGACCACCGTCCACTGATCGGGGAGCAGCTTCACGTGGCGCTTGCCGGCGTTGATCATGGGTTCGATGGTGAAGGCCATGCCGGGCACCAGCTCCAATCCGGTCCCCGGTTTGCCGTAGTGCAAGACCTGCGGCTCTTCGTGGAATTCGCGCCCGATGCCGTGGCCGCAGTATTCGCGCACTACCGAAAAACCGTGGGCCTCGGCGTGGCGCTGCACGGTATGCCCGATGTCCCCGAGGCGGACACCCGGCCGCACCGCGTGGATGCCCCGTACCAGGCACTCCCGGCACACCTCGACCAGCCGGCGGGCGCGCAGCGGCGGCGTGCCGACGAAGAACATGCGGCTGGTATCGCCGTGGTAACCGTCTTTGATGACGGTCACGTCGATGTTGACGATGTCCCCCGGTTTCAGGGTCTTGTCCCCCGGTATGCCGTGGCAGACCACGTGGTTGACCGAGGTGCAGATCGATTTCGGGAATCCCCGGTAGTGGAGCGGTGCCGGGGTGGCGGCCTGGGTGTCCACGATGTAGTCGTGGCAGATGCGGTCGATTTCGGCGGTCGTGGTGCCGGCCACGACATAGGGCCCGACCATGCGCAGGACCTCGGCGGCCAGCCTGCCCGCGGTGCGCATCTTGTCGATCTCTTCGCCGGTCTTGACGGAATAGGCCATGGGAACCCACCAACATTGATTGGGCCCGGAGGGCGGTCGACGGGCTCCGCGTGCTCGATAGTGGGCGGTGACTCTGGTCCGATGCCGAATTGTTGGCGGCAGGGAGGTATGGTATAAAGCGCGGGCTTTCGTAGCAAACCACTCACACACGTTTACGTGCATCCGGGTGCCCGAGGGCCGAGACCGGTGGCCCCAACGTAACAAAGGAGGGTCGATGCACCGAGTGTGGAGGTTCAACCCCACTCTTTCGGAGTCGTTCATGACCGACGTCAGCATGCGCCAGATGCTGGAGGCGGGTGTCCATTTCGGCCACCAGACCCGCTACTGGCACCCCCAGATGGCCCCGTACATCTTCGGGGAACGCAACAAGATCCACATCATCAATCTCGAGAGGACCCTGCCCCTCTTCAACGAGGCGATGGCCTTTCTGCGCAAGATGGCGGCGCGCAAGGGGGTCATCCTCCTGGTCGGCACCAAGCGCGCGGCCCAGGAAGTCGTCAAGGCCGAAGGCGCGCGCTGCGGCATGCCTTACGTCAACCGGCGCTGGATGGGGGGGACCCTCACCAATTTCCGCACGGTACGGCGCTCCGCGCAGCGCCTGCGCGAGCTCGAGGCGATCTGCGGCGAAGAGAACTCCGGCAAGCTCAGCAAGAAAGAGCTGTTGAGATACCGGCGCGAGCTCGAAAAGCTGGAACGCGGCCTCGGTGGCATCAAGGACATGGAGGCGCGACCCGACGCGATGTTCGTCGTCGATGTGATGCACGAAAAGAACGCCGTGGCCGAGGCGCGCAAGCTCGGTATCCGGGTCGTGGCGGTGGTCGATACCAACAGTTGCCCGGAGGGCATCGATTACATCATCCCGGGCAATGACGACGCCACCCGCTCGATCGAGCTTTATCTCAGGAGCGCGGCCGACGCGATCCTGGACGGGCGCGAGTCTATCCCCGAGCCGATGGAGGGGGGCGGCGACGAATTCGTCGAGCTCAACGAATCCGGTGAGCCCATCGTGGGTCCCGACGTGGAGGACGGGCGTGCCGCGGTCCGGAAGAAGCCTCCGGTGCGCAGGCGCGTGATCGACAGGCGCGTGGCGCAGGCGCCCGCCGGTGATGGCGCCGCGGAAGCGCCGGCTGCCGACGTCGCCGGCGGCGAGGCCGCCTGGGCCGCCGAGACCGTGGCAGAGCCCGGTGAGCCGGCAGTGCCCGCCGGCGCTTAGTTCAGGAGGACAGGGCGATGGAGATCAGCGCGACGACGGTCAAGACCCTCCGGGAGCGCACCGGGGCGGGGATGATGGAGTGCAAGAAGGCACTCATCACGACGGCCGGGGACGTCGAAAAAG
>JBOIDT010000008.1:0-44882 GCA_050740755.1 Gammaproteobacteria bacterium | reverse complement strand
CCCTCGTTCCTCCGCCAAGGCCGTGTAGTCAGGACGCCCTTCCGGCCTCCGCGTCACTTATCCTCCTATACTCAATGGGTTATTGCACGATTCCGATGACAGCGATGGGGGAAGATCCGTCTGAGATACGGGTGCCAGATGACACGTGGCGCGGCCGTCCATAGCGATCGCGCCTTGTCTCGGGCCTCGGCGTGCCGGCGAGCTTGCTCGGCCTCGCGCTCCAGGCGTTCGTGCTCACAGCGCCGCCGGAATTCTTCCCGTTCCGCCGGAGTGAAAGGCTTCTCGCGCTTCGCCTGCCAGGTCTCGGACAGCCCCGACCGGAAGTCGCCGAAGACGCCACCCTGGCTATCAGTGAAGAGCTTCAGCCATCCAGCATCGTCGCGAGCCCGACCGTTCGTGCTGAAGCGGTGCAGCTTGCCAGGCTCGATGATCTCGGGCGGGATGAGCCCGCGGGCGCACATGGCGGCCTTAAATTCCGTGATCGCGTCCATGCATTTACTCCCCCGACGGGATGCCCGCGGCAACCCGCTCGACCAGGGCACGGATATCTTCTACTTTCCAGGCGGTGATGCGAGGTCCAAGCTTCACTGGCTTGGGAAAGTGCCCAGATTTGACGCCCGCCCACCAGGTGCTTGGGCTGACCGGAATTACAGGTGGGACCGGCGGATCCGCCTTGGGATTGCCGACGATCTGCCAAAGACGAAGATAGCCCTCTTCGGGAAGACGTTGAATTCCGCTCATACAGAAGCCCCCCGGTTGAGGTCTTCGGGCTCGGTCAGATTGGTCGCTGGCAACTCCGCTAGCCAGTCTTCGAGGTCCTGTCGGAGAATTATGTTTCTCCGCCCGACACGGCGGGTCTTGGGACCTTTGCCGACAAGGATCAACGCTTCGAGCGCAATACGTGGGATCGCCGCGGCGTCGGCGGCCTCGGCAAGCGTGAGGGCGAGCAAGGGCATGAGTGAAGCCTCCAGTTCATGGAACCGGAGGTGAGCTTAGCGGGCGGCGGGGCCGCGGGGAAGGTTCGCTAGCCAGCTAGCGCGACTTTCTGTTTAGCCCGTGAGGTCCTGTGGCGCAAGGAGTCTACCGGGGTGCATTTCGTGGTCCCATCGTTATCGGCCCACTCAATAAAATTCCCGTCCGCCGTGGTCGCGGCGAAACCATCCTCTACGAGAATCCTATAAACCCACCTCCAGGTAACGGAGGGGTTCTTTTCTACGATTGCCACGATCGCATCCTGCAACGCATCGGGCCGGGGCATGCCCGCAACTCGCCGCTGCCGGCGCAACAGGCTGGCCTTGCCGATCTCTTCCTCCAGGGTCCCGCAGCCGAGCATACGCCGCACCCCCGCATCGTCCGCTAAGTCCAGGTCGCTCGGGGCCTGAGCCAGGGCGTTCACGTACAAGAGGTAAAAGAGCGGGAAGGCAAAGCGCGGCACGCCGCCATCGACGGCACAATCCCTCTCGTGCCGGAACTCCGCAATCCATACCCTCACCATGCTCGGGCTCTCCCGGCATAGTTTTATGAACCGCTCGCGCTCTTGTAGATGCCGGATCTCCGCGGCCAACGGCTTAAGAGAATTGCGACGCGGCTTCCCCTTGCGCTTCAGGATTTCGTCGTAAGCGCTCTCCAGGAAGCCCCTGAGATTATCGACCTGCTTTTCTTCGGCGGTCATAGCACCCTCCTATCGGTGCACCCTTGGGAAAGGAACCGCGCCGGCCGGGCAAGGAAACCCGGTTTTCGCCCCGTCGGGCTAGACGCGGTTGTAATCGGTCAGGCGTTCACCTTCCACAGATCCAAGGCTTCCTGCATCCGTAGCCACGATTCCGGCGTGGTGTCGAGCAACCGCCCGATCCGGACCGCGATCTCGGGGCTCAGGCCGCGTTTCTCCAAGAGCAGCTCGGATACGGTCAGGCGCGACACCCCGAGGCGCTGGGCGAGCTCGGTTTGCGTCATGCCCAGGGCCGGTAGCACGTCCTCTCTCAGCACGGCGCCGGGGTGCGTAGGCTTGCGTTTGGGGTCTCTCAGGCTTCTCATCAAGCCAACCTGCCATGCAACGGCACCACCTCGGCGCCGCTCTTCAGACCGTCCAGATAATCAGCCCATCCCTGCATCATGCGCCGCCGCAGGGGCAGGTGCTCGGCGTAGTTGTAGGCCGCACGCACCGCATCGCGCTCACCGTGGGCAAGCTGGCGCTCGATGGCGTCGCGGTGCCAGCCTTGCTCGTTCAGCATGGTCGAGGCCATCGACCGGAAACCATGGCCGGTCATCTCATCCTTGGCGTACCCGAGCCGCCGCAGGGCCGCGTTGATGGTGTTCTCGCTCATCGGCCGCGTGGGGGTCCGCAGGCCGGGGAAGACGTAGCGCCCCGAGCCGGTGAGAGGTCGCAACTCATGCAGGATGGCGACCGCCTGGACCGATAGGGGGATGATGTGGATCGCCCGCATCTTCATGCGCTCGGCGGGGATGCGCCACTCGGCGGCGTCAAGATCAATTTCCGGCCATTCCGCCTTGCGTAGCTCGCCGGGTTGCACGAACGTGAGGGGGGCGAGGAGCAGGGCGCATTGGGTTATGAAGCTCCCCTGGTAGCCGTCGATCGCGCGCAGCAGAGCACCGACGGCCTTGGGGTCCGTGATGGCCGCGTGGTGCCTCTCCTTGACCGGGGGCAGGGCGCCGCGCAGATCTGCCGCTGGATCGCGTTCGGCCCTACCCGTGGCGATGGCGTACCGGAATACCTGCCCGCAGATCTGGTGCGCCCGGTGCGCCAGCTCGATCGCGCCGCGGGTCTCGATGCGTCGGAGCACGGCGAGCAGTTCGGGTGCCTTCACCTCACCGACGGGCCGCGCCCCCAGCCACGGGAACACGTCGCGTTCGATCCGTCCCATGACCTTCTCGGCGTGCCCAGGTGCCCAGCCCGGTGCGCGCTTGGCGTGCCACTCCCGCGCGACCGCCTCGAAGCTGTCGGCAATCGCCGATCTCTCGGCCTTCCGGGCCAGGCCGGGGTCGATACCCGCCGCCAAAAGCTTGCGGGCCGCGTCGCGCTTGTCGCGGGCTTCCTTGAGCCCCACCTCGGGGTAGGTGCCCAGGGACAATAGCTTTTCCCTTCCGGCCACCCGGCACTTCAGCCGCCACCACTTACCGCCGGCTGGCGCTATCAGAAGGAACAGTCCCCTTTCGTCGAACAGTTTATTTCGCTTCGTGCCGGGTTTGGCGTTGCGGATGGCGGTGTCGGTAAGGGACATGGGCCACCTCATGCAATGAGCTTGTTGAACAGTTCCTTGACGGCGCGGGCTTCGTCCGCCATGAGCCGAACCATAGACCGGCCCTTCCAGATTTCCACGTCCCCATCGACGGCAGCGACAACGCGAACGGAGGATGCCGCTCTTCGAGCCAGGCGTTCGGCGGCTTCTCGCGCCTTCGCATCACGGCGTGCCTCGGAAGGGTCAATACCTTGCCCTAACAGTTGTCGTGCTTCATCGCGTTTCGCCCTAGCGTCCGTAAGGGACACG
Organism: Gammaproteobacteria bacterium; assembly: GCA_050740755.1. Taxonomy (GTDB): domain Bacteria; phylum Pseudomonadota; class Gammaproteobacteria; order JACCXJ01; family JACCXJ01; genus JACCXJ01. The sequence continues at coordinate 41,376 of JBOIDT010000008.1, read as the reverse complement.
TCGGGATAGACGCCAAGGGAAATGGTCTTCCTCCTACCGCCGAAACGGTAGTTCACCCGCCACCATTTACCGCCTGCCGGAGCGACCAATAAGCACAACCCGCCGCCATCGAAGAACTTACGAGGCTTCGCCGACGGTTTGGCGTTGCGGATAGCGGTGTCGGTAAGCATACCGGTCGGCTATTGGGGGTCACCGTTTTAGTGTGCTCCCCAGTGCCCCCTAAAGTGTCCCCCAGGAATGGCCGGATGTCAATGGACGCTATGCGGTAACTCTGGACGGTACGGACATGAAAAAGCCCGCACTTACGCGGGCTTGTGGACTCTGTTGGATTCCCTTGGATGTCGATTTGGCGCCCTGGGCCGGACTCGAACCGGCGACCTCCCGCTTAGGAGGCGGACGCTCTATCCACCTGAGCTACCAGGGCGTGCTGGCCGGAGGCACACCGGGGGACGAGTTGCGGCGTTTGCTCCCGGGCCAGGGGCGAAGTATAGCCTGCCGCGCCCGGAAACAGCAGCCGGCGCCCAAGCCCGGGCGCCGGCCCTGGTGGGCTAGCTAGTTCTTCATGAGAAGGATCCCGTCTCTATCCTTGAGCGTGATGCTGGTCGCCGGGTTCCCGTTGTTTACGACCCGGTCCTGATTGCCCAGGAAGCGCCGGTATCCCGGCTCGATGGTCACCGTCCAGCTGCCGTTACCACGCGGGTTGACCAAGGCCATCCCGTTCTTGAAGCGGCGCCGGTAGACACCGTTTTGCCAGGGCGAGGTTGGCGGCGCGTCGACGGCCGTACCGAGCCATTTGGTGTCCGCCTTCCCCGCGAGGTCGAACTCATCGAACCAGGGCACTTTCTTGGGGGAAAAGAGGCTCCCGCCCGTCCCATCCGCAAAGTCGAAATACGCATTATCCATCAGCGCGGAGGCGAATCCATAGCGAAAGGTCTTATAATCCGTCGGCTTACCCTTCATACCGAAGTTGAGGATGCGCGGCGCGGCCAGCATGGCCATGACCTTGCGGTAGCGGTTCATCATGGTTTTCCAGCTTCCCGCACGGAGGACCCCGTTCATGTCGAGCCCTTCGGCCGACCAGGTCTCGCCGATGTAGCGCTCGAGTACCCCACCGTGCAATTGACCCTGGTACTCCGTATTCACGGCGTCGGGCACTCCGGAGCGCCCGAGGTTGCCCATCATGAGCTTGCCCGGCATGAGCGCCTTCATCTGGTTCACATGGGCCATCATGCCCTTGCGCCACCAGGTTCCCACCGCAGGGTCGTTCGGACTGTCGGCTCTCCCATCGCGGTTCCAGTCGCCGACCACTGCCGGCTTCCAGAGAAAGCTGTCGGTAAAGGTTCCGTCGAGCTCGGGGATGTGGCGCCAGACCTGCTCGAACTGATGCTTGGCAAACCAGTTGTACCAGCGGTTCCCAGCGGCGTCCGGCCGTACGAAAGACGTGACGTTAATTGCCAGACGCGGTCCCCCTCGCACTATGGTCCCGCCGCTGCCGGATCGATACAGATACCAGCCCTGCGTCGCAAGCTTGTCCCTGAGAAGTTTGGATACCAGGCCGCTGGACTGGGGTACCGAATCAAATGCGCAATAGTCCACAATGACGATATCAGGGTTCTTGGCTTTGATGGCCCGGACGGCGTTGCGCATCGCGATCCCCCCACCTCCCCAACCGGGCGTAAACTCGACAATCAGGAAATCCAGCTTGGCAAGCTGGCTCTGGATCGCCGGATCGCCATAATTCTGAGGCGCCGAGATCTTGGTGCCCCCGAGCCGTGGGAACTCGTTCGTCGCCGTAAAGGCGCAGGCCTGCTGGTAAAACGAGAAACCCGACACGGCCAGGGTGGCCGCGATGAGACGAAACCCTCTGGACGTGCGGTCGCTTGCTTTGTAAGGCATCAGTATCCTCCGTTTCGCTATATGAAAAAACTATCGTCGAGTTGCTTCAAGCCCATGGCGCGATCCGCGCGCTTTGGCGGAGCCTGGTGGAATGGTCGCGACAAGGTCGAGTCGGGACGTTGTTCTTGTCTGTATCGGGCCGTCCCCGTCCCGCGAACATCGCGGTCGGCCGTGCCTCCCGTTCTTGACTCCGGCTGGACGGGTCCCAGCGCAGGTAAGCGCGAGATCTGTTTTTTTCTTTAGGGCGACGATCCCCATCGCCTGGCCGTCATGGTAGTCGCCGAGGGTGACGTTGCAAGCGCAGGGGTTTGTTATTTGCGCGGTCGTCTCGGGATATTTGATGGTGCTCACGATCGAGAGCACGGGTGCTTGACACGACATGTCATATATGCTGGGCCTATCCCAGGATTTCGATGACATTCACTCGCCGGTCGTACTCTTGTCGCGATCGAGGGACGCCGTCAGGACTGCGAAACGCGACGAAACTCGGCGCTGGGGAGACGGCGCCGTAGGCTTCCGGCCGGCGGGGTCTCATTCGGGACAGGAAGCACGTCACGACTCGGGCCAGCGCGGCGGACAGGGAGACTTGCGTCGGGTCCCCGCCAGGCCTCGCGGCTGGTGAGGTGGCGCCGGTGTTTCGGCTTCAAGAGCCGGGCGCCGGCAAAGGATCCGCCGCGCGATTTGCCTGACGCGAGCGTGTTGGGACTGAAGGGCGCGTAAGGCGCGCTCCAGGGCATCGCCGAGACCGTCTCCGCGGGGCCCCCGGCAGCGCGCGACCGGCAGGCGTGTTCAGGTGCAGGCCAGCGGTTCTCCCTGCACATTGACGTCCGCGTCGTGGTCTGTGATCTTATTCACACCTTCAGGCATCACCACGCCTTAGAAACCGCTTTGAATGGTCTGCGCGTTCGGAGTCGAAACACCCGCCTGGACCCGGGTCCCTGTTCGCCGTGATCGCAGAGCTGGGTCCTGACTCCGAGGTGGCCGTGGCCGCGCGAGAGGTGCTCGAGAAAGCCCCCGATCCCCTCTCGGCCCGCCAGATCGGCGTGCGGCTGCGAAGCCGCTATGCCCTTACCGAGGGGGATATCATGGCCCTCCTGGCAGGCGAGTTGGCTCTGGGGCGGGCGTTTCGGTACGAGTCCGCGCAGGATCCCCGGTATTGGTGGGGGGACGATGATGCTTACGCGCAAGCGCTGATGGCACGGCAACTGGCCCGGAAGCCCCTGACCGCTGTGGGACTACATAAGCATGTGGCCGCGCGCATCCCCGCCTACCCACTGGCAGGGGTGATGCGCCTCTTGGAGCAACTGGTCGGTGAGGGGCGTGCTCACCGGCTGCCGGGCCGGCCTCGGGAGCGTGCGAGCCGATTCAGCGCGGTCCCGCCCGACCCCAAGGACGCTCTGCAGCGATGCGTCGAGGGTTTCCTGCAGGGCCTCGATCGCGAAGTGGTGCGCTTGGAAGCGATCGGGATCGCAACGGTGCGGAGCTATGCGGCCGCCCGCGAGCTCCTGCTGGGGCATCCGCTGTTCGGCGGGCCGTGCCACGACCCTCCAAGCGCTCCAGGTGCCGGCCCTGGACCCTGCTCCGAGTCGCGGGGCTTGACGGGTAGTGTGCTCGAAGACCGCCTCCTGGAGGTACTGCGGGGGCTCGGCCGCACCCGGGGTCACGGCGGCCTGGTCGCCGTCCGGGACCTCCGAGAGGCGATCGGCGACCGTTGCCCGGATAAAGTCGCGTTCGACGCCTCGCTCGTTGGGCTGGCTCGCAGCGACCGGGTGTGGTTGTACCGGCATGACTTTCCGGCCAGCCTCAGTCCCGCCGAACGCGCGGGCATGGTGGCCGACGGGCAGGGGAATTACTACAACGGCGTGTCCCTGCGCGAATGAGAGCACCGATGGACTTGACCAATCCGTTCGCGCACTCGATCGTGACCGATGCCTGGCAGCCGGCGCAGTCCGATGTCCCCGTGATCCATGCCAACGTCTACGACCTGTGTGGCGCGGTGCTGGAGCAGGTCCGGCAATCGGGCGGGAGCCGCTCCGTGCTCTTGCACGGTCTCCCCGGTAGCGGCAAGACCCATCTCTTGGCGCGCTTTCGCACCTCGCTGACCGGCACCCCGCCCGAGTCCGGCCCCACCGTCACCTTACCGGTGCCCCCGACGGTGCTGTTCATCGCGGTGCGACTGCGAGCCGGTGCCCGCATGCTGTGCCGGCACCTGCGCCGCACCCTCGCGACCGATCTCTTTCGCCCCACACGCCTCGGGATGTCGCAGCTCGAGCAGCTCCTACTCTACCGCCTGTCGCAGCACCTGAAGGACCGTAAGAAGGCGCAGCGTGTGTGGCAGGCATTGCGCCAGCCGCCCAGAACGCGCTGGTATTGGCCGTTCGGCCCACCGGAGGAGATATCCCGGGCCACCCGCGAGGTGGAGGGGCTCATCGAACACATGGACGAACAGGCGACGCTCGGGCGCAATCTGGCCACTGCGCTCCGCCATTTGGCGCTCGGCCGGCACCGACGCGATGTGCGCGACTGGCTCCACGACGGCGTCCTGCCCGATGCCGCCATCCGGGACCTGGGGCTCGTCCAGCCGGCCGAGGATGAGGACCCCGAAGAGCAGGCCCTGGATCTCGTGTGCGCGTTCAGCCGCCTCGCGGACTCCAGCGTGCCGCTGGTCCTGTGCTTCGACCAACTGGAGGCGCTGCAGACCTCACCGGACGATCGGGAGGGCTTGTACGCTTTCGGCAAGATGGCCAGTGCCCTGCGCGACAAGACCCGCAACACCTTGATCATTTCCTGCGTGCAGACCGCGTTTCTCGACGAGCTGGACCACATCATCCGCGGTGCCGACATGGATCGGTTGGCCGAAAAAGAGGGCCTCTTAAGACCGCTGACTCACGAGGAGGCGGAACGTCTGGTCCTGGCAAGGGTCGATGCCTCGCCGGTCTTGGCCGACATGCGCCGGTCCCAACAGGCCAACCGGGTGTGGCCGCTCAAGCCGAGCCGCCTTGCGGAATTCCTGCAGTCGACCTCCGCATGCACCCCGCGCCAGCTCCTGTCCTTCTGCGATGACGAGTTCGAGAAATGGTACCGAGGCCAGGCGCGGCCGGTCGCCACTTTGGAGGAGTTTCTGGCCGTGCAATATCAGCTCGAGCTGGAGCAGGCCCTGCAGAACAACCAGGCGGAGCAGAGCGACGGCATCCTGGCCCACGGCCTGCCGCTGCTGTTGCGGGTCCTCGGTCGCGGCAGGCAGGTCATGGACCATGACCTGAGATGCGTGGACGTGATATTCGACACGCCCGCCGGGCACTGCCACCTGGGTTTTTGCAATCAGGCCGGCAACCAGTTCACCGGCAAGCTCTCGAAGCTCCGGGAACTGGTGGAGCACGGGCGCTTACCCCAATTGGTGCTGGTTCGGGACGAGCGGCTGCCCATCTCGCGTTATGCCAAGAAGGCGCAGGAACACCTGGATGCGCTGGCAGAGCGGGACGTACCCTTGCTACGCCCGTCGGCCCGCGAGCTCACCGCCCTGGAGGCCTTCAGCAGCCTCCTGTCCGATGCCAAGGCCGGTGATCTCGCCAAGCGCGGCGAGGTCATCAGCGCCACGGAGGCCGAACGGTGGTTCGCGACCCACCTGCCCGAGCCCCTGCACGAGCTCGTTCAGGCCCTGTTCCCCACTCGCCGGCAGGGCTCCCGCGATGGGCTCTATGACGATCTCCTGGAATTTCTCCAAGACCATCGGGTCGTGCCGCTGAGCGAGGCGGCGGAGCAGTTGTCGCGCAGCGAAGCCGAGATCCAGGCCTGCGTGTCGCGCTATTCGGATCGCTTCGGGTTCTTGCAGGGACCGCCGGCGGTGATCTTCGAGGCTGCGGTCGACTAGGGACACCCTGTGGCGGTCTATCTCAGTATGGCGCAGGTGCACGAGATGCTGTCCGAGGCGCCGCCCTCCGCGTCGGTCGGCGATCGCCCGGTGCCCTCCACCGAGATGCTCACCCGTCTGTTTCACGGGGTCCTGGATCGCTTCGCCGGCCAAGCCGGCCGCGCCGGGTCGATCGCGATGTTGGCCGATGAAGATCTCGATCCGGCCCGTTGGCAGGCGCGGTTGGTGGAGGACGCCTACCTCCATTCCGTCGGGCCCGCGTTGAGACAGTGCCAGGCCGAGCTGCACCCGCTGTCTTTCCAGGTGTGTCAGTTGTGGGTGGCGGTGCGCAACCTGTGCGCCTGGATCGCGGAGCGTCTGTGGCACACCTATCAGACCACCGGTCGGCTTCCCGAACCCGGGATGTTTTCGAAGAGCCCGGGACCCGCGGAGCTCGAATTGCGTGAGCCCGGGTGGTCCGATGCCGTCTGCGTCACCCATATCAGCGAGGCCCTGTTTCGCCTTCCGAGCCACAAGACACGACTCGCCTTCGCGCTCCGGCTGACCCCGGAACGCGATGGGAACGGCCTCGGGTACGCGAGCCTCTACCGTCTGCTCGCGCAGGGCGCGCGGACACCGGAGAGCCCCGCGGAGCTGACCCTCGTCTCCTTCAGTCCCGGCTGTGAAGAGCAGGCCTTCGAGGCCGCGCGCCTCGATCTGGGACAGCGGCAACTGCGGTGCCTGATCGGCCAGGCGGCGGGGGTCGTCTCGAGCGCGCTGCCGGTGGCCGCTCCGGCCCAAGGCAGGGGCGTGCCGCAGGACTATGCCTATCTCGGACGGGTGCTGGTCGAGATCCTCCGGGAGCACGGCGTGGAGGTGCGGTTGTCGGGCCCGCCGATCCCCTCCAAAGGCTCGGTGCAATTCGCTGTGGCAATGCCGGTCGGGGTGCGCGTGACGCAATCGACACAGTTGGCCGAGGCGATCAAAAGGCGGCTGCGCTTGAGGGCGCGCCCACTCATCGAGCACTTCGCCGGACGGCTCTTGGTAGGCATCGAGTTGAAGGCCCGGCCCATCGTGTTCTTCTGGCCCACCGGCTGGTCCGGTCATGGGGATTGACATCGATGCCAATGGCAAAGCCAAGCTGACTGCCAGAAAAGCTTTCGCTTTCCGCGCCTAACATGCACTTGGCGCCTTACCCGAGCCACGGTTCATGCACAGATGTTCCTGGGGAGGCGAGGATGATCGAACCAAGAAACGGTTCATCGCAGATACATATTGTCGCCACGCACTACGCGACGGCAATCGGACTTATTTTTCTTATAACCTACGCTTGCTCGCTCACATTCGTCTATGTCGAGGGCGACGACGCTGCCAGCGTCGCCTATCACGCTCTCGGCCGCAACCCAGCGGTGCAAGCACCTTATAGTCCATATCAAGGGATGATGGACGTGCTCCTCGGAATCCTCCCTGCAAACGAGCGGCTCTTACGGACGGCCGCCATTAGCGTAACGGCCGTTGGCACAATCGCTGCGTTTACACTCGTTTTCTGCTTGGCCTTTCAGAGGTTGTCGCATCTAAACCGTTCCAGGCAAACGCTCACGGCAATCGCGATCCTTCTCGCTGTCCCGGAGGTATTCTACTTCGGATTGGTTTACACGCCCACCGTCGTTGCTTTATTTTTTGTGCTGACCGCGCATTGCCTTGCTCGATATCATCGAGACCGGGAAGGAACGTTCGAGTTGAGCCGGTTCAAAAGGAACACGGTATTTGGGCTTTCCGCATTGATGTTCGGCGTCGGGACTGCTTGTCGTTGGGACATTGGCCTCTATGGTTTAGTGATAGTTGCAGACTTGATACTCAGAGAAAACCCCGATGGCCAAATAGCTAGAATAGAAAAGCGGCGGCTCGTGTACGGGGCTTTTTGGGGGTGTTGGGCCGCCATTGCGGCATTCGCAGCTATTGCCTTTAGCGGCTATGGCATCGGGCATGTTGTCGCCGTTTTAGATCTGAGCCGAAAAGAGGTTTCTAGAGAAATCTCCTGGTTCGCAATCCTTGGATCGACACAAACGTTTTTTACACCGGCGTTCTCGCTGTTCTTGATCACCGGCCTATGGTCTTTCATTCGTAGACGGCGCAAACTGTTCATCATCGTCCTCGTCGGAATCGTTCCAATTATTCCTTTCATTCTTACGCGGCCCAAGATCCTTCTTGCGTCTCTGCCCGTGCTGTTCTTGTGCGCGGCAGAAGGCGTCAATGTCATATGGAGTACCAAACGGTCCGTCAGGCAAGTGTTGTTTATAAGAGCAGCCGTGCTGCTTCTCCTGATCAGTCCATGGTTGATTGGCATAAATGTCGAGACCAAAGACACCACATGGGGGCCGGGATTCGATGTCGGTCCGTACGATAAATCTTCGGCAGTCACGTCAGAACATGGGGTAGTCAGCGGGCAGGTGCGGGGGCACAAGGTAACTCTGGACAGGGTTTATGCGGTGCTCGGCGGAGGCTTCGCAGTTCACACACCGGAAGGACCTAGACCTCTAGGCGGGCATGCTGCTGTTCTTTTCGGAGGCAGTTGGCGGGCCTTGGTTATAAAAATGAGCCAGGATCGATTTGAGGCAATAGAACAAGCGCGTTCATTGCGGGTGGATTTGGTTCAAGTCGGCGATTTGCTTTTTTTGACAGCGGACTTGACAGGACTGGGGTTCACGACGACAGACCCGCCTACGCACAGGTTGCCGGGAGGTCTCGTCGTTCGGCGCTTTACGAATGCAAAAGGGGAACAGTTGAACCTGTATTATGTAAAATATCCTCGCACACTCGCGGACGATCAAGTGCTTGATGGCCTGGCTTCGGCAATGCGGAAAGAAGAAATGGTTCTCTACAGCCGTCACAATCCGACGAGAAAGCAACTCTACATGAATGCGCCCGAAGCCGTGCAAACAATCAACGCGTTCTCGTCTGTGATTGACGTTCGAGAACTGATTGAAGCGAAGATGCGAAAACCGTTCACGATTCCGAAATGATGGGGAGCCAAATGAACAATGACCGGCACCGGCGGACTCGCGTCCGACCACCGGGTGCTCGCCTTTGCGTCACCCTACAACCCCGAGCGCTAACCAGGATCCGCCCCGGGCCAGCCCAAACGCTCTCTTGCCGCTTCGGCGCGGACCACTCAATCTCCGGCCGACCCGTCCGACGCAACCGTAGCGGTTGACAGACCGCGTTGAAAGTCCTATGCTTTTCAAGGCCGGCGGAGCGGACCAAGGGCGCGGGGTACTGGCGCTACACCGGCGAGGCCGAATCGTATCTGCACTGCCTGGCACGCCGGCGCGCGCTGTTCCGCGAGTACGCCAAGGGCAATGAGATGCTGCGGCTCGCCAGGATCTATTGAGCACGCATCGCGTGGCCGCCACCGTCGGATCGATCGAGAAATTCATGCACGAGATCGAGCATCTGGCGGTCTCGGTGTTCCGCTTGCGCCAGGCCATCTTCCGGTGGTGGGAACGGCTTTTCGAGTCGCTCGAAACCGATCCTTCAAGGCAGCGTTTGCGGCTGCTCGGTAGCCTGATCGTCTGCGCCGTCGCGATCCGGATTCTGGCGATCCCCGCAACGACCAAGGACACCTTCCAGACCCTGCTGCCCTGGCTCGAATACGCCGAACGGCACGGGACGGAGGCTTTGGGCCAAGCCTTCACCAACTACACGCCGTTCTACCAGTACCTGCTGGTGCTGGCGACGGCCGTGGTCGACGTGTCCGCGCTGCCCTACCGCGGCTGGCCGCTGATCAAAATTATCACCTACGGGTTCGAGTTCATCAACAGCTGGCTGGTATTCCGTATCGTCCTGCATTCGACTGCAAGCCTCGGGAAAGCGCGGATCGGAGCGCTCACGTACCTATTGCTCCCGACCGTGCTGTGGAACTCCGCGCTGTGGGGACAAGCGGACGCGATCTGGACCTGCTTCGTCCTGGCCAGCGTTCTGGCGAGCCTCCGGCAAAGGCATCTGCTCGCCGTGCTGCTGTTCGGCGTGGCGCTCAGCGTCAAGGCGCAGGCGATCTTCCTGAGTCCGTTCCTGCTGGGACGTTGTTTCGAGGGCCGCATCCCCTTTGCCTACTTTCTGCTCGTCCCACTCACCTACGTGTTCGTCGGAATCCCTGCCCTGCTCGGCGGATACGACTTCCAGGGTCTGCTGCAGGTATATCTGCAGCAGGGCAACACGTTCGAGCGCCTGAGCATGAACGCGCCCAACCTTTGGTACCTGGTACCCGATGCCTGGTACCGGGAAGGCGTCGTTGTCGGCCTGTCACTGGCCTGCGTCCTCGCCTTGGGACTGGCGGTGGTCATGCGAGCAAGCCGGCCTTTGCGAAGTCCGCTGGTGCTGCTGTACTTCGCCACGCTGGCGCTCGGTTTGATCCCGTACGTGCTGCCCAAGATGCACGAGCGGTACTTCCATGCGTACGAGGTTTTCGTCCTGATCCTGGCGATGGTCGATGCCCGCTACCTGCGCTACGTCCTCCTCGTCCAGGCAGGTATTGGGTTGTCGTACCTACCGTTCCAGGGTCTGACCAGGGCGGGAATGCCCCTGGCGATCATCACGGTCACTTGCAGCCTGATCCTGCTGTGCCTGGATCCGCCCACGGAGCTTGCATCCGAACGGCGGCGGATCGCCTTGGCCAGGACGCGGCTGGCGATCGAAAATTTTCTGACCCTGTTCGCGCTGCTGTTCTTCGTGTGGTGTCTGGCGCTGATTGGCGTGCTCGCGTTCGTCGCTTTCGATCTGCGGGCGTATTTCCCGATCTCGATGACAGGCCAGAGCGCGCTGGCTTTCCTGATCGTGCTGCTCGCCTGCCTGTTTGCGCTGCGTCGCCCCCTCTTGCAGGCGCCGGCTTCGGCGCGACCTGAGGGGTGATCGCGGCAGCAGCTCAGGCGTGAGAAGGCTTCGCCGCCAAGTTCTGCCCCACACGACGCGGCGGTTGTTGGCATCGCGCGATCCTCGATCAGGCGCAGTCCGATCGCGCCGGCCAGCGCATCGACATGCTCGAAATCGCGAATGCCACGTCGCGCATCGGCGGCCTTGAGCGTCGCGTCGAAACCCTCGTTGCTGGGACTGGTGAAACGACCGCCATAGTTGAACGGCCCGTAGATCGCGAGCTTCGCGTCCGGTGCCAGCGGTTCGGACAGCCTGCGGAACAGGGTCTGCACCTCGTCCCAGCTCATGACATGCAGGGTGTTGGCGCTGAACACCGCGTCGAATGGACCGGCCGGCCATTCCTCTTGCAACGCAAGAAACGCATGGGATGTGGTGCCATCCCATGCGTTTTGTGGCGGCGGGCTATAAAAAGGTCAGATTCCGCGAAAGAGCATGTCGTGGTCTCCGATTGATGCGTAGGTAACCGTGTGGCCTCCTGTCCTCAGGGCCCTGCGTCCGCACGCAGCGTTTGGATTTCCGTGATGGACAGCGCTCGGTTGTAGATACGCAACTCGTCCAAATTCCCGCTGAAGTGTTCGCCTCCGAGGCGCCGGTAGCCGATGTAGACCGGGGTGGTCGTATCCCGAATCGCGCCCACCGAGAACTTCCCGCTGGTCGCTACCGGGGCGCCGTCCTTGTAGACTTGAAACCCCCCGGTTGCGCCATCGAACACCACCGCCACATGCGTCCAAGCATTGGAGACGGCCTTGAATCCGGTTGCGACCCGTTCCTCGTGGCCGGTGGCGCCTCTTCCCACCTGCAGGCGCAAGGCGCCTTGGAGCAAGTACATCCGCCACTCACGTCCGTTGGCGTTTGCGTACTTGTCGAAGAGCCCCTGGCACCTCGAGGCATCGCCGGTCAGCTTCATCCAGAACACCCACGTCTTGGCGGATGATGCGGGGATGTCACCCGCATGCACTTGATCGTCGACTCCGTCGAACTTCACCGCTCGGCCCCGCGTGCCGGCAGTCCAAGCCGTGCCCCTCACGAGGGTGCTCGTCCAGCCGTTTTTAGAGGCGTCCTGCGCCGATGTCCCGGCGCCCTCGTCGTACGGCCAGTAGCTCGCAAGGCCACCCGTCACCCCGCCCTGCACGTTCAGGGTGAGGCTCGTGGTCTTCGAGAGCGGCGTGCCGGTGAGAGTCAGCGTGTACGTCCCGATGGGCGTCGAGACGGTCGTCGCCACGCTCAGGGTGCTCGTGCAGGTCGGCGTGCAGGCGTTGTTCGTGAGGGTGGCCGTCGCCCCGGAAGGTAAGCCGGAGATAGACAGCACGACCGGTTCGGCCGTGCCGGCTACGCGGGCGCGGGTCACCGTCGTGGATCCGCTGCTGCCCCTCACGATCGTCAGGGAGCCGCCGGAGGATAGGCTGTAGTCGAACGGGTCCGGGGTGGTCGCACTCACCGTTGCGGATGGCTCGGAAAGATTCCCCGCCGCGTCCTCCGCACGCACCCGATAGCCATACGTGGTCCCTGGGGCCAGACTCGCGTCCGCGAAAGTCGTCCCGCTGACCTCCGCCACCATGGTGGTGGGGACGCAGGCGGCACCGGTGCAACGGAGGACGCGGTATCCCTTCACCCCCACGTTGTCCGTGGACGGATCCCAACCGAGGGAGATCCGCGTGGCGGAGGTGACGGTCGCGGTGAGCCCTTTCGGCGCCGTGGGGGGCAAGGTGTCGTCGGTGGTCGCACTCACCGTTGCGGAGGGCTCGGAAAGGTTCCCCGCCGCGTCCTCCGCACGCACCCGATAGTGATACGCGGTCCCTGGGGCCAGACTCGCGTCCGCGAAAGTCGTCCCGCTGACCTCCGCCACCATGGTGGTGGGGACGCAGGCGGCACCGGTGCAACGGAAGACGCGGTATCCCTTCACCCCCACGTTGTCCGTGGACGGATCCCAACCGAGGGAGATCCGCGTGGCGGAGGTGACGGTCGCGGTGAGCCCTTTCGGCGCCGTGGGGGGCACGGTGTCGTCGGTCGGCGCAGTCGCAGTATAGAGGGAATCGAGCCGATGCGTCCCCATGTTAAAGGTTGCCGCGTAGACGCGACCGGGAACGCCGCCGTAGGTGAAGGATCGCACGTTGTTGTGCGACAGGTTGTGGTGGAAGCTCTGCCACGTGGCGCCCCCATCGAGGCTGCGCATCACACCGGACGGCAGGCCGGACGCTTCGAAGTGGCTGTAGGTGGACATCAGCATGGCGGTCGGGCGCGCGGGATCCACATAGACCTGCCAGGGACTGTACGATTTCCCTGCTCCGTCCTTGATCTCCTGCCATGTCGTCCCGCCATCCGTCGATTTTAGGAGGCGGCCGACAGTCCCGGATGCACCCAGTACATGGTGTCTGAAACTACCTTCGGCGGCAAAAAGGATGTTCTCATTGGTGGGATGTACGGCAAACCCCGATAGGCCGCCGTTGGCATTGTCACGCAGTTTCTTAGAAACTCCAGTGGCGGGATCGAAACTGTAGAGATCGCCCGTCGTGGAAAGTGTCAGGCCATAGAGCTTACCGCTCTTTCCTTGAACAATTTGACAAAACCTGCTTGGGGAGCCCGGAACCTTGCTGAAACTCGCGCCGCTGTTGTTGGAAACGTATAGCCCGGGATTGAGTCCCGCGTCGCCGAGCGCGCAGTAACCTGCATAGATCCGACTCGATTTGGTCGGATCGACCAGGAGACTCAGATGCGGGGGGGCGATGGACGGTAGGCGAAACCCCGGGGTATCGGACACGAAGCTCCAAGTCACCCCCCGATCCGTCGACTTCCAGAGTCCGAGGACCCCGGAGGCAGGCTTGTAGACTAGGTGTTTGTAGAATACGTTCGGGTTGTTGGGATCCTGGGCCATGCCCACATTGTCTGCAAAGAACAGTGTCTCGGACGTGCTCCAGGTTGCCCCAAGGTTCGTCGTGTAGATGTGGCCGTTGTCCAGGGTCGCCTGGTGCACACGCCCGGGATCGGAGATATCCACGACGATCGTGGACGGCACGATGATCTCGATGCCTTTTGCGACGCCCGTGAAGTTCCGGCCGTTGTCGGCGCTGCGGAACACGGTCAACATGTTCGAGGTGTACCAGTTGTCGCTCACGGGGGAAGCCGCGATGTCCGTAGCGTGGCCGAACTGGGGCGCGTTATATACATAACTTCCCTTGGAAAATCCGGGACTGTATCTGGCAAATGTCTTCCCCTGGTCGGTGCTGATGGCCATCGCGTCACCCACCTTGCCGGTCCCCCAGGCGATGGCCGTGCCCTTCCCGTTGATCGCTATCCCTCCAGTCTCCTTCCCGCTCGAAGGATGACCAATCGCAACGGTGATCGGATTCTTGACAAACGAACTTCCGTCGGTGGAGCGGTATATCTCACCGACGGATGGGCTGCCCGAAACGAACGCCAGGGCCAGAATGAGCTTCGGATCGACGGGCGAAGCGTCGACGGCGTAGATCTTCTTGCCGGCCAACCCCGTGGCCGCCGTCCAGGTGCTCCCCTCATTGTCCGAATAGAACAGCCCGCGGGTCGAATTCGTGGTGGCGACGGGGTTAGCGACGTACAGGCGGTTGCCGCGGGAAACGACCATCCGGAGCGCCCAGCCCTTCGAGGCCAAATTCTGGTCGACGGGCGGCGCGATAAACGGAAGGGTCTTGCGCACAAACGTGTCGCCCTGATCCTTCGAGACCCAGAGGTTGGACGTGTTCGTTTCGGCCGCGAAGAGCGTGCCGCTGCGATCCACGATCAGAGAGGCCCGATCGAGAAGCGCCGATGTCGCGGAGCCGAGGTGGCTCCAGGCGTCCCCGCCGTCCCGCGACCGCCAGAGTCCCTCTTTCACATGCCGCGTCTTGTGTAACATGGGTTTGAAGGCGTAATAGAGCGTGTTCGGGTTCGTCGGATCCATCGCGAGGGTGTGTTTCCCGTTGTTTGAGCCGTTGTAGGTCATCGACTCGCGCTTGATGCGGCTCGCCTTGTCATGCCACGTGACGCCGCCATCCGTCGACTTGAAGATGCCCGAGAGGTCGCTGACCGCCCAGACGATGCTCGGATCACTCGGATGGACTAGCAGATCGACTATCCCGCCGCCGCCGCCCGGATCCATGCTCTTCCATACCTCGGCGGCCTGCCCGTCGGCGGACTGGGTCACCGACTTGACGCTCGGTCGATCACGCTCCGCGTCCGCGTCGGCGGCCGGCACCGAAATCGGCAACTCCTTATCCTGCATCGTAGCGGCGCCATCGGCCGATGGCTGGTGGAGCTGCGCGTTCACTGCGTAGCTCGCGGCGACTGAGGCGGCACTAGCGGGAGAGCCGCTGTTCTCGGCGGTCACGACGATCTCATAGGTTCGGTCGGATGCCGACGGGGGGGAGGTCACCGTCAGAGTGGTAGAGGCACTTGCGCCCGGGATCAGGCCCAATGTCGCGTCGGCAAAGGTCGCCGTCCAGCCTTTTGGCACGGTCGCCGAGAGGTCGAACTGGGCCGCGCCGCAGGCGGCGGGGTCATTATCCGTCACCCCTATATTGTAAGTCACGGGTGCGCCGGCCGTCATCCGCACGTTCCGGGACGGCGAGAGGCTGAGCGCTGGATTGGCACGCACGCAGCCTGGCCGAGCAAAGCTCACGGCCACCCCGGCGTTGCTGCCGTTGGCCCATGCGGTAGTGATCGTTAGGCCGGTCTCCGGATCGGAGTAACTCTGGCCCACAGGCAGCGCCGGATCGTACAAGTCTCCGTGGGTCGAGACACTGTCCGGGGTCATATCCAACAGCAGGCTGCTGCCCCCAACTTCCTCGGTGCCGAGGTGAAGGACCACACCGTTTAACACATTTTCTTCAGAGAGGTCAGGATCGCCCAACATCCAGCTATCAAAACCAATCGCCTGCCGGTGCTCGATGTAATACCACGTCCTGTTGCCGGTCGCGGGATCCATCCCTTTCAGCACCTTCAGGGCCTTGGAGCGAATTCCGCCCGATTCGATAGGTTCCAGATCGTAGGTGCCGTTGGCCTCGATGGTATTGATCGAAGGTGCAGCACCGAAATTCAACCACCCCAGTCGTTCCTTCTGGAATGCGTTCAGATGGGCGGCGCGGCGCCCCATGACGTCCAGGGTGTCACCTGCGGCGAGTTTGCGACATTTGGAGCCGAGGGTGGCGGGCGTGCAATCGAGGCCGTGTGAATGAAATAGACCGAAGCCGTGGCCGAGCTCGCGGGCGACCCTCCCCCATGTGAAGTCATTGTTGATCCACGACTCCGAAGGGCTGCCGCCGACCGTGGACAGGCTTGACCAAGTGCAGCTGTTCTTGGGAAAGACATACACGAAGCGCTTGTATCCCGAGAGATCGATCCCCGCTGCGGCAGCCGCCGATTTCGCCTCCTTGGCAATGGAATATTGATCGCATTGCATGCTCGCGATCGGAAGGGTATACCAGCCATGGACATTGCCGGCCAGCCACGTCTGGCGGTAGGAGTTCTCTTTGAAGAAGTCACTTACTTTCCCAAACACTAGGCGACGTGCCCGTTCGGGCATCCAGGGTTTGTCGGTCGGGTGGTCCTCGAAATTCACCAGCAGTACCACGGTGCGTTGCTCTCCGATCGTGCCGGGGAGCGAGGGCGCGGCCGTCGCGCTCCTGTCGGTGCTGGCGGATCCGCCCGACTCCAGGGTCTCCAGGCTGGTATTCCCGTCCTCCAGCGCCATCGCGCCGTCGGTTTCGCCGGCGTCTTTTGCCTGGACCCCGTAGAGCACGAGCCCGTGCGCACGCACCCGTGCTCCACTCAGGTGCCCTGGCGGATGAGCGGCGAAGTGGAGGGAGAAACGCTCCCCGAAAGAGGTCTTCAGTACGTAGACAGAGCGGCTCTGGCTCGGGTCTTTATAGTCCACCTGCAGGACCTCGAGCTCCCCCTCCAGCTCCAGCCGCTGCTCGAGGACCCGCTGGACCTCGGTCGGCATGCCGCCGCGCAGATCATCGGGCACAGCAAGTTGCAGCACTTTGCCCGGATGGTCTTCAATGAGTGTCGCGAGGAGCTGGTGGCGCTCGGCGGCAACTCCGAGCATATCACCCGAGGGTCCGGGCCCTTCAGTATTCCGGCCCTGCTGATAGCGGACTTTCAGGGCCGCCAAGGCGTTTGTGATCTGTTCCGCCCTGGGCAACGGGGATGAGGTGTTTTGGGCGAACCCGGGAGGAGCGCCTGAGAAAAGAACAAAAGCGAGCAGTGCGGCGAAGATTTGGCGGTATACCGCTAGTGTGAGGGGCTCCGACGCTAACGTGACAATCCTGCGACAGGGTACCATTTTCATCCTTCTAGTCTCCGAACTTATAGGTGTGGATCAAGTTCGCCCTTTCCGTGGGAGCCGGCCGACGTTCATGCTGCTTGCCGCTGCATCGTCGTGGTTGGTTCGTCTCAAAGAGGGGCGATAGCCGCGCTCCAGATCGGCTTTGTTTTTCGTCCTCTTGAGGTACGTTTTGTGATCTGCATGCCAATCCTTGGGCTGCATTTTGGTGGGAGACGGTCGCGTCTATCTGGGACGGCAAGCCGATCCGTGAGGGGCATCACGCAATGATCCGTGGATGCCGGAACACCCGGCCTGTAAAGAAGGGGATGGATTGTGGATGCAACGATCCCTGGAAACGGGCTGTCAGCGCCTGTCAGGATCGGGTGTAGCGCAGGCCGTTGGCCGGCGAGGGAGAGACTTGTTTATCGGGTCTTGGGATAGTGGGCTTGAGCGAGCGCCAGTGGAAACGTGGCGGCGAGAAAGGCGTGAAAGGCGCCTTGACTGCTGTTGGCCTGGGCGTTGTCGAGCGCCCTGGGCGAGGATATTTATCTCAACCGGTACGCGACCGTACCTGAGATTAAGGCAGGGCTAGTCTGTTGCTTTCGGCCTTATGACGAGGCGTTGTTCCCACCAGGCACCGGCCTATCGCAACCCCCTGCAGCGCATAATGTGGATTCGAAGGCATGATCGCTGCGGCGGCGGACCGACTGGTGGATATGTAGATAATGGCTACGCAGTTACCCAAAAATCCACTGGCCAGCAAGATGAAGATCGAGCCTTATGTATTCTTGCTAGATCGCGGAATCGACAATGGGTTCCACCTTAGTGGCATACGGGCTTCGATCTTGGTTTGAACCCGAGGTCTGCGAGGGCCGCACGAAGCCCCGCTGAACCGTGGTGTACACGGACCACGCAGGCTGAAAACTCGCGGCGTTGGCGGTAGTTCGCCCTTAGCGCGTCGAACGATCGGCCGAGCGCGCCCCTGGCTCCGGACAGGCAGGCCCGCAGAGCCCGATCGTCTTCGCGGACATCATAGGCCAGAAGGACCGCCTCCCGCTGTGCTTCTTCCGGCGACTGCGAGACCAACGTGATCTCCCGTCCCATTGGGGTCGATGGCGACCAACGTCCGGGGATCGCAAAGAACTCGCACGCGGCGGCATGTAGCATTGACGTCGCCCGGAGCTTGGCGTCGGCGCTGTATCCCGCGATATGTGGGGTCGAAAGGGTGGAGCGGCTCGCCAACTCGGGATCGATGTGCGGCTCGCCTTCCCAGCAGTCGATGGCGGTGGCCATGTGGTCATGGCGCGCCAAGCGCTGTTTCAGGGTGGATTCGCCCACGATCCCGCCACGCGCCGTGTTGATCAGGATCACATCGGATTTCATCCGCGACAAG
This sequence comes from Gammaproteobacteria bacterium, assembly GCA_050740755.1. Lineage (GTDB taxonomy): Bacteria > Pseudomonadota > Gammaproteobacteria > JACCXJ01 > JACCXJ01 > JACCXJ01. The sequence goes on along the minus strand of JBOIDT010000008.1, from coordinate 23,031 downwards.
GCCTCTCGCCCGATCAAACCTTGGGTGGGGTAGGGACCTTGGCTCGCCAAGGGCACGTGCAGGGTCACGATGTCGGCGGCGAGAACCTCGTCCAAAGGGCGGTATCGGGCGTCGCCGGTGGTGTCGGCGAGGGGCGGGTCGTTGACGAGGCATCGGATGCCGAGGGCGGAGAGAAGCCGGACCACCCGCGACCCGACCCGACCGCCTCCGATCACCCCGGCGGTGGTCCCGGCTAAAAGCAGGCCCCGCGCCTCGGCCAGGACCAGGACGGCGCTCGAGACATACTCGGCGACGGCCTGGGCGTTGCTGCCCGGGGCGGCGGCGAAGGCGATCCCCCTGCGAGCGAGGTTGTCGCGATCGATGTGGTCGACGCCGCTGGTCGCCGTGCCCACGAACCGCACACGGCTGTCTTCCAGGAGCCCTGCATCCACGCGTGTCACGGAGCGCACGAGCAACACATCGGCATGGCGGACCAGGGAGGGCGTCCACTCGCGCCCCGGCACGAGTTGCACGTCACCCAGATCGGAGAACGCCTCTGCGACCGCGGCGATGTTCGGATCGGCGACGATGTGCATGCCGCTGCCCCTGTGGGGCCGTTCGCCGTCAGGATAGGGGAGGGGCGTGTAGGGGCTTCGACCGCTGCTAGGGCCGCTCGGCGATCCCGGCGCCTTCCTTCTTGACGGGCATGAGATCGGTGCGGCTCACGCCCAGGAGCAGCGCGATGGGGCTGGCGATGTAGATCGAGGAGAACGTCCCGATCACGACACCGATGATCAAGGTCAACGCGAAGTCATCGATGACATCGCCGCCGAGGAAATAGAGGGCGGTCAACACCATGAGGCTGGTCGGACCGGTGACGAGCGTCCGCGACAGGGTCTCGTTGATGGAGCGATTCATGACCTCGAGGGGCGCCTCCCGGCGCAGTTTCCGGAAGTTCTCGCGGATCCGATCGAACACCACGATGGTATCGTTGATCGAGTAGCCCGCGACCGTCAGGATGGCGGCCAGCATGGTGAGATCGAACTGGAGTCCCAGGACGCTGACGAGCCCGGTCGTCAGCAAGAGGTCATGCACGGTCGCGATCACCGAGGCCACGGCGAGCCGGAGCTCGAAACGCAAGGCCACGTAGATCAGGATCCCGAACAGCGCAAAGATGAGCGCGAGCCCGCCGTCTTCGACCAGCTCTTCCCCGACCTGCGGGCCCACGAACTCGACCTGACGCATCTCGACGGAGGCCGGCGTGTCTTTTTTCAGGGAATCGAGCACCTGGTTGCTGATCTCCGCGCTCTGCATGCCCGCGCGCGGGGGGATGCGCACGATCACGCCCTTGGCGCTGCCGACATGCTGCACGATCGCCGCATCGAAGCCCGCGGCCGCGAGTTGCTTGCGCACATCGCCGAGGTCCACCACCCGGTCGTAGGCCACCTCGATCAGCGTGCCGCCGGTGAAGTCGATCCCGAAGTTCAGGCCGCGCGTCGCGAAAGCGATGAACGACAACACGAACAACACCACCGACAGGCCGATGGCGATCTGGCGCTTGCCCATGAAGTCGATCTTCGGCGTGGTCTTGAAGAAATCCATGAGGCTCCGAAGGTAACCGGTCGGTATCGAAACAGCCTTTAAACCGCCAGGCGCGCCAGCCGCCGCCCGCCGTACAGGAGATTGATGACGGCCCGCGTGCCGCTGACGGCCGTGAACATGGAGGTCAGGATCCCGAGCGACAGGGTCACGGCAAAGCCCTTGACCGGCCCGGTGCCGAAGGCGAACAACACGATGCCCGCGATCAGGGTGGTGGTATTCGAGTCCAGGATGGTGGCGAAGGCCTTTTCATAGCCCGCGTTGATACTGGCCTGCGGCGTATTGCGGCTGCGCAACTCCTCGCGGATGCGCTCGAAGATCAGCACGTTGGCATCGACGGCCATGGCGACGCTCAAGACGATCCCGGCGATCCCGGGCAGGGTCAAGGTCGCCTGCAGGATCGACATGAGCGCGATCAGGAGGACCAGGTTGAACAACAATGCCAGATCGGCGACGAGACCGAAGACCCCGTAATAGACGCCCGCGAAGATCAAGACCAACACGAAACCGACGGTGGTGCCCCGGACGCCCATCTCGATATTGTCCTGCCCGAGGCTCGGACCGATGGTGCGCTCCTCGACGATATCGATGGGCGCGGCCAGCGAGCCGGCGCGCAACAGGAGGGCGAGGTTGCGGGCTTCCTCGGTGCTGTCGAGACCGGTGATCTGAAACCGCTTGCTCAATTGCTCGCGGATGGTGGCGACGTTGATGACCTCCTCTACGGTGCGTTTGACCTTCACGGTCTGCCCACCCACGGTCTTGGTGTCCACCTTGTTTTCGATGAACACCACCGCCATCGGCCGCCCGACATTGTCCTTGGTGGCACGGCTGAAGATCCGGGCGCCCTTGCCATCGAGGGTGATGAACACGGCGGGCTGGCCGTCGGTCTGGTCGATCCCCGAGGCGGCATCGACGATGCGATCGCCCGTCAGCATCACCTGGCGCTTCAAGAGTACCGGTTCGCCTTTGCGGTCCCGATACAGCTTGGCCCCGACCGGCACCTTGCCCGCCGCCGCGGCCTGTGGATCCCCGTCTTCGTGCACCATGCGGAACTCCAAGGTCGCGGTGGCCCCGAGGATCTCCTTGGCGCGCGCGGTGTCCTGCACGCCGGGGAGCTGTACCACGATGCGCGCCTCGCCCTGCTGCTGGATGATGGGCTCCGCGACCCCGAGCTCGTTCACGCGATTTCGCAAGGTGGTCAGGTTCTGCTGCAGGGCCAGCTTGCGCTGTTCTTTGAGATACTCGGGCTTGACCGTGAGCCTGAGCGCCGGGTCGGTCCCCTGGTCCTCCTCGGTGGTGTTCAGGTCCGGGGCCTCTTCAGCGATGGCGGCTGCCGCCTTGGAACGGCCGTCGGCATCGCGGAAGCTCAGGAGGATGCCGCCCTCCTCCTCGCGCGCCACGGTCTTGTAGCGCAGTTTCTTGTCGCGCAAGAGCGAGCGGAGATCGGCCACGAAGCGCTCCTCGACCATGCGCCCGGCGGCCTGCATGTCCACCTCCATGAGGAAATGGACCCCGCCACGCAGATCGAGACCCAGGAACATGGGCTCTGCGCCGATGGCGCGCAGCCACGCGGGGGTCGCGGAGGCCAGGTTCAAGGCCACCACGTAATCGTCGCCGAGCGCGCTCGTGACGACCTCCTTGGCTTTTAGCTGTCGCTCGGTGTCGTCGAAGCGTACCAGGATGCTGCGCGGATCGCGTTCCAGCGCCAGGGGCTTGAGCCCGGCGCCCTTGAGCGCGTCCGCGATGCGGCCTTCCAGCGCGGGGTCGATGGGGGCGGCGCGCACCGGGTTGACCTGCAGGGCCGGGTTGTCGCCGTAGAGGTTCGGCAGCGCATAGACCATCCCGAGCGCGAGCACGACCAGGATCAGCAGGTTCTTCCACCACGGATAGCGATTCATCGCGCGGGCGCCTGCCGGGACGCGCTAGAGCGGGGACTTGACGGTGCCCTTGGGGACCGTATTAGAGATGGCCTGGCGTTGGACCTTGACCTTGATATCGCCGCCGAGATCGATGAGCACGAAGTTGTCGCCCACGTCCATGATCTTCCCGAGCAGCCCGCCGCTGGTCACGACCTCGTCGCCCCTTGTGAGCGATTCGAGCATCTTCTTCTGTTCCTTGGCGCGCTTGCTCTGGGGGCGGATCAGCATCAGATAGATGAGCCCCAGGAGAAACACGATGGGGAGCATCTCGACGAAGGCGGCGAGCCCCCCCCCGCCCGCTCCAGAACCCTGCGCATAGGCGTCGGCGATCAAAAATTCCACTCCACTCTTCTCTGCCTGCGGAGGGCCATTATGACACAGGCGGTGTGCCTTGCGAGCGCCGGGCGGAGAACGCCGCGGCGTACCCATCGAGGTCGCCGGTCTCGATGGCGGAGCGCAGGTCCCGCATGAGGTTCTGGTAATAGCACAGATTATGGTAGCTCTGGAGACGTGCTCCCAGGATCTCGCCGGCCCGATCCAGGTGGTGGAGATAGGCACGGCTATAGTCGCGGCAGGTCGGGCAGGGGCAGTCCTCATCCAGGGGCGCAGTGTCATTGCGATAGCGGCTCTGGCGGATGCGCACCACGCCGTGCGAGGTGTAGAGGTGGCCATTGCGGGCGTTACGGGTCGGGAGCACGCAGTCGAAGAGGTCCATGCCGCGGCGCACGGCCTCGACCAGGTCCTCCGGGGTACCGACACCCATGAGATAGCGCGGGCGGTCCGCGGGCATACGCTTCGCGAGATGCCCCACTAGTTCGAGCATGTCGGCCTTCGGCTCACCGACCGACAGGCCACCCAGGGCATAACCGTCGAAGCCGATCTGGAGCAGACCGGCGAGCGAGCGCTCGCGGAGATGCCGAAAAACGCCGCCCTGGACGATCCCGAAGAGCAGACCGGGGCCGCCGCCGTGGGCGATACGGCAGCGGGCCGCCCAGGCGAGCGATCGCTCCATGGAGACAGAGGCCTCGGCTTTGGAGACCGGGTAGGGCGTGCAGTCATCCAAGGCCATGGCGATGTCGGCCCCGAGCGCCCGTTGGACCTCGATGGCGCGTTCCGGTCCCAGAAACACCCGGTCGCCGTTGATCGGCGACTTGAACAGTACCCCGTCGGGGGTGATGGTCCTGAGTGGCCCCAGGCTGAAGACCTGAAATCCTCCGGAATCGGTCAGGATCGGCCCGTGCCAGTTCATGAAGCGGTGCAATCCTCCGTGCGCCGCGATCACCTCCGTGCCCGGCCTGAGCAGGAGGTGGAAGGCGTTGGCAAGGACCATCTCGGCACCGAGCGCGACCAGTTCCTCGGTGGCCATCGCCTTGACCGTCGCCCGAGTCCCGACCGGCATGAACGCCGGCGTCTCCACGCTCCCACGCGACAGCGTGAGCCGGCCGCGGCGCGCCGCGCCCGCGCAGGCCAGCACTTCAAAGCGCATGGCCATCGATGAACATGGCGTCGCCGTAGCTGAAGAAGCGATAACCGGCCGTCACGGCATGCTGATACGCCGCGAGCACCCGTTCCCGGCCGGCGAAGGCGCACACCAGCATCAGCAGTGTCGATTCCGAGAGGTGAAAATTGGTTACGAGGGCGTCCACGCTGCGAAAGCGATAGCCCGGGTAGATGAAGAGCTCGGTGTCGCCGCGGAAAGGCCGCAGCTCACCCGCGCTCGAGGCGGTCTCCAAGGCGCGCACGCTGGTGGTCCCGACGGCCACGATCCGCCCGCCCCGCCGGCGGGTGCCCGCGACGAGACGGCACAACGGCAGCCCGATCTCAATAGATTCCCGGTGCATGCGATGCGCTTCCACGCGCTCGACGCGCAGCGGTCGAAAGGTCCCGGCACCGATGTGCAGGGTCAGGTAGCCCATCGCCACCCCACGGCGTTCCAGGGCTGCCATGAGCGCCGCATCGAAGTGCAGGCCGGCCGTCGGGGCCGCGACAGAGCCTCTGCGGCAGGCATAGATCGTTTGATAGCGGAGCCGATCGGCGGGCTCGGCGGGCCGACCGATGTAGAGGGGGAGGGGAGTATGACCGATGGCCTCCAGGACCTCGTACGCCGGGGCCGAAAACTCCACCTGATAGAACGTATTCTGAGAGACTGAATCCTGATCGAACGAATGGGCCACCGTCCTGACGGCGACGTTCATCGGGCCGCAGCCATTCTCGCCTTCGAGCACCATGCGCGTGCCGGGCCGCGGCGGCTTGCTCGCTCGGATCTGCACCAGTGCCGCATGCGTGTCCAAGACCCGTTCTAGCAGTATCTCGACGCGTCCGCCCGTGTCCTTGCAGCCGAAGAGGCGCGCGGGGACGACGCGCGTATCGTTGAATACCAGGAGATCACCCGCGCGCAAGAGCGCGGGGAGGTCCGTAAAGCGGTGATCGGCGACCGAGCCACTGTCCCGGTCGAGGTGCAAGAGGTGGCTTTCGCTGCGCGTGAGGGCCGGGTGCTGTGCGATCAGGTGCTCGGGCAGGGTGTAGGCGAAGTCGCGACAATGCATCGGGGCGATGATAAACGATAGCCCCACCAGACGGGCCTGCGATCGATTTTCGGGCCGCCGTTTCTTATACTGCGCGGCTCGGGCCGAGGTGGCGGAACTGGTAGACGCGCTGGACTCAAAATCCAGTGGGGGCGACCCCGTGAGAGTTCGATTCTCTCTCTCGGCACCAAGTAAAATCAAGAGGTTAGACGATGGTGCGGCAAGCGTTGGCGAGCTCAGCGCAGGGAATTCCCAAAACGCTTCCCAAAATTCTACCGGGTATCCGGTTACTTCGTGGGCTTGATGCGGTGGATCTTGCGGTCGTAGACGGCCGCCATCTGAGGGGTCTTGTGGCCAGCGGCTTGCTGCCTGTCGGCCGGGGAAATCCCCTTCGGCCACGCACTCGGAGATGAGGGCGTTCTAAAGGGAGGCAGCGCCAGGCAGGCCCAAACGGAGGTGGCATATAGCTTGCCCTCTCTGTTGTTTATCCCGAAAGGCTACCGACCTTCCCGACCCAGCCGATCTCAGTCTTGGCCGCGGTCGCCGCTTCGGGCTATACTTCTGTTCTAGAATAAGAGGAGAAAGTTATGCCGTCGCGTCCAACCAAACGTAGTGCGATTCGCCAGCGAAAGCAGCAGCGTCTCGTGGAGCGTGGAATGAAGCTTCCCGGAGTTGCGGAAGCGATGGCGGTGTACGGCGCCGTTCGCTCTCGCGAAGCCAACGTCGGCCAGGCCGCCCCAACCATCGGCTATGCTACCGGGGCCAACCGGTAGTGCCGAGCTGGGGCGAGATCCTCAGCGAACTCCACCGATCGACTCCTTTCGGCGGCGCGCCGGACTTCGACGGGGTCCGGCGTAAGTACCTGGGCGAGTTGGGCAGGTACCAAGGCCGGAACATCATCCTGTACGCTACCGACTGGTTTAATAAGCCAGGCCCGCTTGCCTCAATCACCCTGGAAGACATGCAAGGCATGATGGAGGTGTGTCGTGGGGTCCGCGGCCCGGCGCTGGATCTCATTCTTCATAGTCCCGGAGGAAGCGCTGAGGCGACGGCTAGCATTGTTCGGTATCTGCGCAGGAAATTCACGGATATCCGCTTGGTATCGATCGGGACCAGACCAGAAAGGCTGGTGTCATTGTGCGAGATCTGGAGAAGGATCAGACTCTCCAGGACCTGATCCTAAGCGTACACCATGCGACCATGCTCACGTTCGCGAATACGGGCGCCATCAAGATCGTAGAAAACCATTTGGGACGAGCCTTCGTGAAGGCGACCCAGGTCATCCAGATGCGGTGCCAGCCGTCCAGCCGCCCGCGCTTCCAGCCCCGTCCCCGTCTCCAGCGCCCCTCTGATCTGAAGCGACTGGCAGGGCCTATGGCAGCTACGGGTGGAGAGCCCGCGGCAGATCCGCCTGCGGGACAGCGTCCGCAGGCAGCGTAACGAGGATTCGATCGACGTGGGGTAGGGTGTAGGGAGGCGGGCGGGGGTCAAGTAAGCAGGAGAAGGACCCCCGCCAGGCTTACGCCCGCGATGTACCAGTTGACCGGGACAGGACTCTTACCGAAGATCCCGTAGGCGATGCAGGCGAAGGCGCCCATCAGCCAGCCGATCCCGGAGACTTCGTTGATCATCTCAGCGGCGTTGCGCCGCCCTCCATGCGTCGAAGCGAGCATCCTCGCGGTCCATCGCGTCCTGTCGGGCCTGCGCCTGGCGTCGGTCGAGGCGCTCGATCTCGCAGTCAATCGCATCCAGTCGGGGCTGTGACTGGCGCGCCGCGTGTCCTTGCGCTTTAGCCTCGACCCGCTGCGCGACTACTTTGATCGGGTCGGGGCCACCTACAATATCCCTGACCACGACCGAGACAATGGCCCCAATCGCGAAGATCAGACAGGTCTGCCAGGCAGCAAATCGTTTCATTGTGAGTCGCCGTGCCAGGTCCTCGGAAAGGCATGTGGAAGCGCCAGACCGGGCGCGGCGTGGGCTTGTCTTCGGCAGCTGTAACCGGTACCGGTACTTGAGCCGGCCGGACCGGTCCCAAAACCCGTGCCGCGGTCTAATCAAATCAATAGGGTAGGGTAGGGCGCTTCCCAAAATTTCCTGGGCTATGCTATTGTTTTCGTGAGACTCCCCACCAGACTCAAAATCCAGTGGGGGCGACCCCGTGAGAGTTCGATTCTCTCTCTCGGCACCAGTACTGGACCACCATGAAACGCATGACCAGGACCCTGATGGCTTCCGTCCTTTCCCTCCTCGCCGCTGCCGGCTGGTGCGGCGAGGACCCTCTGAAGCCGGCCGCCACACCACAAACGGGTCTCAAGATCCATGTTGATCCCGTGACCGGCGAGCGCTTGGAGCATCCCGACGAGACCATGCCGCCTCTGGAACCGGAGGTCCCGCACGCCACCTCCTCCAGGGGGCTCCGCGAGGTCGAGTCGCCTGAACCCGGCGGTGGCGTCAGCGTAGACCTGGAGGGGCGATTTCAAGTGCCCCTGGAAGCCACCGTCGGGCCGCAGTCACGGCCGGCGATCCGGCACCGGGAGGCGGCACCCGCCGCACGCCCAACCGCCCCTTGAAGCGGGCTCGGGCTCACGCCTGCAGAGGGTCGGTTTATGTGGAAGGGAAGCCGCTAAGCCCCTGATTTCGATCGATGGGGCGCACCGTGACGCTGATCGAGGTTCTGGTCTTGACCAGCGCCATGGGTCTCGTCCAGGCGGGGGCCGACATCTCGGTCAGCAATCGCGACGACGCCGGCCAGGGGTTCAACGACCGGCGCGCGCCCGACGTGGATTCGACCGTCGGTGGCAACACCGGCATGACCCTGGGCGCCCAGCGCCTCATCGCGTTTCGGCACGCCGCCGGTATCTGGGCACGGCTCATCGACAGCCCCGTGCGGATCCGCATCGACGCGCGTTTCGAACCGCTGCCCTGCAACGCCTCGAGCGCGGTCCTGGGGGAGGCCGGGCCCACCACCGTGCACCGCGATTTCGACGGGGCAAGAGTCGAGAAGACCTGGTATGTCCAGGCCTTGGCGAACGCCCTTGCCGGGCGCGACCTCGCGAGTGGCGTGAGCGACATCAGGGCGGTCTTCAGCAGCACGCTCGGCGCGGGCTGCGCCTTTCCCGATGTCTGGTACTACGGGCTCGATGGCCGGCCACCCGGATCCAAGATCGACTTCGTGACCGTGGTCTTGCACGAGATCGCGCACGGCCTGGGCTTCCTGTCCCTGGTCGATCTGGCGACCGGCGAGAAGCTCATGGGGCAGAACGATATCTACATGCGCCGGCTGGAAGACTCCAGGACCGGCAAGCGCTACCCGCAAATGACCGCCAGCGAACGCATCGACGCGAGCCGCGGCGGCAACGCCCTCAGGTGGACCGGCAGACGCGTCACTGCCGCCGGCACCCTCCTCGTCGAGGGGGTGGACTCGAGCGGCCGGGTCGAGATGTTCGCGCCCCGTCCCCAGGAGCCCGGGTCCTCGGTGTCGCACTTCAGCACCTCACTCCGTCCGAACCAGTTGATGGAGCCCGTCTTGACCGACCCGGACCACGTCCCGGACCTCGACCTGCCGCTCCTGCTCGACCTCGGCTGGAAGCGGGCGGCCGGTGCCGATCTCTCGATCGACGTCTTGGATTTTCCGGATCCGGTGCCGCAGGGGCACGCCCTGACCTATCTCACCACCATCCGGAACGATGGGCCCGAGGACTCGACCAACGTGACCCTCACCGATACCCTGCCGGGCGGCGTGACCTTCCTATCGGCGGCCCCGAGCCAGGGGACCTGCCCCGGGACGGAGACGGCGACCATGACGTGCGCGATCGGGACGCTCGCAAACGGGGCCGCGGTCACCGTCCCCATCCAGGTCCTGGCCATGGATCTGGGAACGATCGCCCATACCGCCGTCGTCACCGGGGACCGCGATTTCAACGTCGAGAACAACGCCGCGGTCGACCTCACCACCGTCAACGTGGTGCCGGAGGGCCTTACGTGCAACGCCCGGCCGGTCACACAGGTCGGGTCGGCGGGCGCCGACACCATCACCGGGACACAAGGGCCCGATGTCATCCACGCGCTCGGCGGCCACGACGTCATCGACGGGTTGTCCGGCGACGACCATATCTGCGCCGGCACGGGACGGGATACGGTTCGCGGCGGGTCCGGCAACGACTTTCTGTTCGGACACGCCGGCAATGACAGACTCATCGGCGGGCCCGGCAGGGACCGGCTCCATGGCGGAGCCGGGGTCGATCGATGCGAGGGAGGTGCCGGGCGCGATAGGGCTCGCGCCTGTGGGCGGGTGAGTGGCGTGCCCTAGGTCCGGAGGGACGGGTTGGTCGCGCCGTGCTCGATCAGCGCGCCACGATCTCGACGAGGGGCGAATCGGCTTCCATGCAGGTCAGGATCACACGGTCGAAACGGCGGGTCAAGGCCAGCGCCCAACGCGCCGCCTGGCGCGCGACCACCGCGATCTCATCGTTGTCCACCATGTTGATGAGGGGAACCATGGTCGCCTTCCCGGCCCCCTTGAGCGCCCCCTGCTCATCGGCGAGCAAGCGCGCTACGAGGTCCGGCGTGATGATGTCGCCGGGTTGGGCACCGGTGACGGCGGTGATCCGATCGACGCGATGCGCGATGTCCTCGCGCAGGCGCTCGCCGATGGCGCGCGCCGAGACCACCGGGATCACGGTATCGACCCCCTCGGGGAGCTGGGGCTCGTCCGGATCGGGGGCCTTGATCCATCGCGATCGCGCCCCGTCGGCCTTGACCAGTGTGACATCGAAACCGGCGTTTTCATGGATCCTCGTGACCTGCTCGGGTGGAAGGCCCGCCAGCCGGTCCGGTTTGTCCGAGGGACGGGCGAAGGCCACGATGCGATGCTGCCGCGCCTCGCCGACGAGCGCCGGGAGCGCGCTTGTCCCGGCGACGATCACGTGGGCACCGAGGTCTTCGGGGAACGGCGGGATGGCCACGGTCGCGGTGATACCGACACGACCCGCGTGGGCCCGCGCCAGCCGGTAGAGGGTGGTCTTCTTGCCCCCGGCACCCACCAGCGCCACGAGCCCGCGCGTCGCGGCCAGGGCCTCCAAGAGCGCCTCGCGATCCCCCTGGGACCAGTCACTCACAGACACCGACCTGCACGGACAGGATCCGCGGAAGAAAGCTCGCGAGCAGCTCCCAATGTGCACCCTGATCGCGGCTGGCGAAGAGATGGCCGCTGGACGTGCCGAAGTAGACGCCAGAGGGGTCGAGCCCGTCGGTGGCCAGCGCCTCCCTCAGAACGGTGACATAGACGTGCTCCTGCGGGAGCCCTCGGGTCTCGGGCTCCCAGCTCCGTCCCCCATCCCCGCTGCGATAGACGCAGAGCTTGCGTCCGACCGTGGTGCGCATGTGTTGGCTCTCCTCCGGAATCACGAAAACCGTGTCGGGGTCGGAGGGACAGACGGCGATCGCGTAACCGAAGTCGCTCGGGAGGCCCGCGGTGATCTCGGTCCAGCTCTCGCCCCGGTCGTCGCTGCGATAGGTGCCGTTGTAGCACTGCCGGTAGAGCCGCTCGGGGCGGGTCGGGTGCATGACCAGCCGGTGGATGTTATGGCCGGTCTCGGGACAGGGGCTCGGGACATTGTGCGCCCGTACGCCGCGGTTGATGGGACGGAAGCTCACCCCCCGATCGTCGGAGCGGAACGCGCCACCGGCCGAGACCGCGGCATAGATGCGGCGCGCGTTGGTTGGGTCCACGTAGATCGAGTGGACCGCGAATCCCCCGCGTGCCGGCTCCCAGGTCGGGCGCGTCGGGTGATCGTTCAACCCCGTGACGGGCTCGAAGCGCTCCCCGTGATCCGTGCTCACGAAGAGACCCGGCGGATCGATGCCGGCATACATCACCCCCGGGGCATCCGCGGGTCCCGGCGCCAGGAACCAGATGGCCTCGAGGGAGGGCCCTGGGCGAGCGGGTGGATGGCAGGGGGCGCGATCGAGGGCCTTCCAGGTCCGCCCGCCATCGTCGCTGCGATGGACGTGCGCCCCCCAGATCGGATGGTTGGCCGCGGCATACCCGCGCCGGGGCTCGCGCGGGTCGAGCCAGGCATGAGACACCTCGTAGCCGGCCATCCGGGGCCCCTCGATCGACCATCGCCGCCGGCTGGGATCGGAGCGAAAGCAGAAAAGACCCTTCTGAGTACCGACGAGCACCACGCAATGCCGTTCGAGTGACAGACCGATCGCCCTGGTAGGACCGAATGGTGATCTGACGCGATCCTGTCGCGCCCGTCAATCACCCGGGGTCGGAAGAAGGTCGAATCAATCAGTGCAAGGACGTCCCCAACTTGATCACCGTCTCGCGGTCGCGGGCGTCGACGGTGCGCATCATCACCGGGCGCCGCCACAGCCGATGGATGTATTCGAGGACCCTGCGGGCATGCTCGATGTCGAGGCCGCGCCGGTCGCCGCCATGGTCCTGGGTCAGCTCCAGGCTGCCGTCGTTGCCGAGGGACACCACCGAGATCCGCGGCGCGCCGAAGTGGTAGCGCGGGGCCAGGAGCTCTTCGCGCAGCGCGTCGATGTCCCAGTCGCCGACCTTGATCTCGCCGTTGCGCCTGGCCTGGAAGCGGAACAGCCCGAGCTCACGGGCCAGCTCCGCGCCCAGATAGTTGTGCAGGAAACTGCAATCGTCTTCTTCGCGCATGATGCGGCGCGCGGCGTCGAGGTCGTGGTCTTCCATGATCTTCTCCCACAGCGCGAATCCCAGGTGGTAGGGGTTGACGGAGAGCGCGATCTCGCGATCCCCGGCGAACGGCCTTACCACGTCGGAATGCGCCTTCAAGGCATCGAGATAGACATGACTGGGCAGGAAACCGGCCTCCCGCAAGAGCCGCGCGTGCCAATACGAGGCCCAGCCCTCGTTCATGATGTGGCAGGCGAAAACCGGATGGAAGTAATACGACTCCTCGCGCACGGCCAGAAAGATGTCGCGTTCCCAGTCGTCCATCTCGGGCGCGTAGTGGGCGATGAACCATAGGAGATCGGACTCTGGGTGCGGCGGGATCGAAACGCGCGCGTGCTCGCGGCCCATCGCTGGCGGCTCGTCCTCCCCCGGCAGGGTCTCGAAGCGCTTGCGAAAGCCCTCGATCGTTCGTGGCTCCGGCACTTGCGGTTTTTCGGGGTAGCGCGGGCGTGTCAGTAATTGATCGTCGTCGATGTGCTGTTCCAGGGCCAGGGCGGCATCAAGCACCGCCTCGACGCGGTTCTGGCCGTACTCGGCGATGGCGTTCTCGATCTGATGGGCGTGGGCGGCGGCCTGCTCCACCACGTGAAAACCGACCTGTTCCTGGGCCCGCCTGAAGAGCAGGTTGTTCTTCGAGAAGTCCGCGTGGCCTAGGACGTGGGCGATGACCAGGGTGTTCTCCTGCAGGCTGTTGGTGTTGGCCAGATAGGCCCGTCCGGGATTGCCCGGGAACACCACCTCGAAGATCTTGGAGTGGCCCATGCGGTGTTGGACCAGTTGATAGATGTAGCGCACCCCGAAGGACCAGTGCGGCATGCGCACCGGCAGGCCGTAGACCGCCACCTCCATCATGAAGCTCGGCGGGACCACCTCGAAATCGACCTCATAGAAATCGAGTCCGAGGTCGCGGGCCATGGCCTCTATGGGAGCGCGGTAGGTGGCGGCAGTCCTTTGCATCGCTCAGGCGGCCTCGGCACCCGCCTGCTGCTTGAAGAATCGCCGGATGCTGGGCCAGATGTCCTCATGGCTCTGCAAAGGAAAGCTGCCGATCGGGAGCTCGGCGGCGGCGAGGTCGTGGCACAAGGCCCCCATCTGGGTGTCGAGGGCCTCGCTGGCGGCGTGGCTGATCTCCACATAACCGATGAAGTTGAGCAGGGCGCCCAGCTGCTGCAGCGCCACCACGGTGGGCTCGCGATCCTCGATGAAGTTGTCGCCGTCCGAGGCGTAGAACAGATAGACGTTGTAGCGCGTGGGGCTGTAGCGCTCGTGCAGGATATCGAGCGCCAAGGTGAAGGCACTCGAGGCCTGGGTGCCGCCCTGGGCCGTGACGCGGAAGAACTCCGCCTCGGAGAACTCCCAGGCCATGGCCGTGTGGGCGATGAACACCGTGTTGATCTCGTGGTACTGGCGCCTGAGCCCTTGGAGGGCCCAGAAGAAGAAGGTCTTGGCGAGCTTGCGGTCTGCTTCCTCCATGCTGGAGGAGGCATCGAGCAGGAAGAAGATCACGGCGCGGGTCGCCGGGCGGCGGCGCCGCGCGAGCTGGCGAAAGCGCAGGTCTTCGTTCGAGAATTCCGGCCCGTCGTGCTGGACCGAGCGACGCTTGATGGCCTCTTTCAGGGTACGGCGCCGATCGAGCCGCGAACGCACGCCGCGTCGATCCCAACCCTCGCGCACGTATTGCTCATCGACTAGCGCGTCGCCGGGCCGGGCTTCGAGGTTCGGTAGCTCCAGCTCCTCCCACAGCCAATCGACAATGTCGTCGATCTTGAGCTCCAGGACCAGCTCGAATCCGCCCATTTCGGACCCGCCGCCGCGGTCCCTAGGATCCAGGGGCGCCTGACCGGGTCGCAGCACGTCACCCGGTTTCACCTGGCCGGGCTTGCCCTGACCGACGGATTGCTGCGCCTCCGGATCGCGCAGGCGAAAGCGGTAGTGCTCGAGGAAGCGCACCGGGACCTGGACCGTGCGGTTGTCGGGACGCGAGATGACATCGGAGTTGGCGACGAGCTCCGGGAGATGTTCCTTGACGCTGTCGCGAACCTTGTCGTTGTGGCGCAGCCAATCGCGTGCGCCGCGAGAGAAGAGCTCGTACCAATCGGCCTCTTTGGAGTCGTGCGACTGTTTGTCCTCGTCACTCCCAGGAGAGAAATTAGGGTTCATCGGCCCATGCGCCTTCGCTTACCTCGTCCCGTCGAAACATATGATTTACGATGGATGCAATGGCGCATCGATGTCAGGTCCGCCATTGTTTGCGCCCACCGATCTCCGATCCCGGCCCCCGAGCTTTTGGTTGTTCACGCAAGAACTCGGGTCGTTCTCCTTTTTTATTCTTGAGACAGCAGGGTGGTGACATAATTCAGCGCCTCCTTGGCGCTGTGCTCGTCATAGCCGTATTCGTCCGCGAGCCGGCGCTGCACCGCCGAGATCTTCTGGCGTGCCTCCTCGTCGGGACGGGTCGTCGAGGTCACGAGCCGGAGCACATCGCGGCGCTCCTCGAACAGGTACTGCTCGATGGCCTGGTGCAGGCGCGCGTGCGAATCGAGGGTGAACTTCTCGCCCTGCTTGTAGGCCACCATGGCCTTGCGTACCACCTCCTGGCGGAACGACACCTTGCCCGACTCCGAGATGTTGAGCTTCTCTTCGACCGCGCGCTTGAAGCGTTCGTCGGGCGGCCGCCGCTCGCCGGTGATGGGATCGACGATCTCGCGATGGTCGAGCGCCGCCTCCACCTCGTCGAGGTACTTCTCGAGCAGGCCCTGGGCCTCCTGCTCGAAGGAGGCGAACAGGGCCTTGTGGACGTCTTCCTTGACCCAGCGGTTGTAGAAGTCCTTGCGGGCGATCACCAGGAAGTCCAGCCATTGGCGTTTCTGCTTGGCGTCCATGCGCGCATCGGACTCGATGGCGTCCTTGAGTGCGAGCAACACCTCCATGGTGGTCAGGCTCCGTGCCTCGCTCTTGCTGATGGCCTTGGACAGGGCATTGATCACGAAGCGCGGGCTCACCCCCGACATCCCTTCCTCGGGCGACTCACCGCGGATCCGCTGGACTTCCGAGGGGCTCACCCCCTCGACGTCTTCGCCGGCGTACAGCGACACCTTCTTGGTCAGATCGAGCCCCTCGCGCTCCGACTTGTGAACGCGGGTCAGGACCGCGAACACGGCCGCGACCTGCAGCGCGTGCGGGTCGAGGTGCACCTCGCGGAAGTTGGGTGTGGCCGAGATGAGCTTGGTGTAGATGCGCGCCTCGTCCTTGTACGACAGGGTGTAGGGCACCTTGACGATGACCATGCGATCCAAGAGGGCCTCGTTCTCGCGCTCTTGCAGGAACTTGTGGAACTCGGCGAGGTTGGTGTGCGCCAGGATCGTCTCGTCGAGGTAGATGAGCGGGAAGCGCGACACCTTGACGTTCTTTTCCTGGGTCAAGGTCAAGAGCAGATACAGGAACTCGCGCTTGACCTTGAGGATCTCGATCATCTCGAGCACCCCGCGGCTCGCGGCGTAGACCGCCCCCGACCACGACCAGGCCCTGGGATCGCCTTCATCGCCGAACTTGCTCACCTTCGAGAGGTCCACGGACCCGACCAGATCGGCGATGTCGGCGGTGGTGGGATCATGCGGCGCGTAGGTGCCGATCCCGCTGCGTCCGGCCTCGGAGATAAAGACGCGATGCACGGGGAACCGCATGAAATCGCCGCTGAACTCCTCCTCCAGGCGCATGCGGCAGTAAGGACACAGCTGCCCGGCGATCTCGACGCCGTAGGTCTCGCGAAAGTTGCCGCGCAGGGTGTGAGGCACCAGGTGCAGCGGGTCCTCGCTGGTCGGGCAGCCCTTGATCGCATAGAGGGCGCCATCCTCCGTGTGGCTGTACTCCTCCAGGCCGCGCTTCAGGAGGATCACCATCGTGGACTTGCCCCCCGAGGGCGGGCCGAGCAGGAGCAAGAGCCTGCGCCCGACCTCGGAGCCGGCGCTCGCGGCCTTGAAGTAGTCGGCCGCGCGCTCCAGAGCATCGTCGATCCCGAACAGCTCGTCGGCGAACAGGCCGTGCTGCTTGGGCTCTGCGTCCTCCTCGCTGCCATTGAGACCGGCCCGCCGCAGCATGTCCCAGACGTACTGGTGACTGTTGCGCGTGAGGCCGTGGGGGTGTTGCGGCAAGACCTCGCAGAGGAAAGCCGCGAACGAACCTTCCCAGTGCCGCGCCTGATGTTCCTTCGTGAACGCGGTCAGCGAATCGATGAAGCGAGCCTGCGAATCGTTGGTCATGTGGTTTCCGGTCATGCAAGACCTCCCTAGAATCGACCGTCTTCCTGCTCTGCTATCCTATACCAATCCCCTGCGCCTTGCCCGCCCACGTTGCCGTTTCTTGCACGCGCCTGCGAGCGAATGCTTCGGGCTGGTCTGAAAGACACCCGCTTCTACTTATCTTAGAGCCACGTCTCGGGATAATAAACCCGTGCTGGTCGCGGTCAGGAGGCGGGGGAGGGCCGGGGTGGGGGTCAGCTCCGCAGGAGCGCCAGCGCCCGATCGAGCTTGTCACGCGGTGTGTAGAAATGCGGAGACCAGCGGATGCCGCCTCCCCGCACGGCACAGACGACCCCGTGCTCGCGGAGCCTGCGGTACAGGGTGGCGACCTCTCCGTCTCGGGGGCGGAAGCTCACGATGCCGGACAAGCGCCGCTCCGCGCCTGGGCCCAGCACCGTGGCGCAGAGATTATTTATTTTATCAAATAGATAAAGCGTATTATTGATAACCGTTCTACTGATGGCGGCGATACCCAGTTCCTGGATCAGCGACAGGCTCGCCGAGAAGGCGTGGGCACCCAGGAGGTTCGGGCTGCCGCACTCGAAGCGTCTGGCGCTGTCGGCGACGCGCCAGGTCTTGCTGTCGTAGTCACCGGGACGGGCCGTCATGTGCCAGCCGTACTCGCTGGGCCTCAGCCGGTCCCAGACGCGTTCGGCGACGTAGAAGAGCGCGATGCCCTCGGGTCCGAGCAGCCACTTGTGGGCATCGGCCACCACGAAGTCCGCATGACAGGTCGCGACATCCAGGGGCAAGGCCCCCAGGCCCTGGATGGCGTCGACACAAAACAGGATCCCGCGGTCCCGGCAGAACATCCCGAGCGCGTCCAGATCGACGCGGAATCCGCTCGCGAACTGCACGGAGCTGATGGTGAGGAGCCGTGTGTGCCGATCGCAGGCGGCCGCGAGCGCCGATTCGAGATCGCCGTCCGGGGGGAGCGCGACCTCACGCAAGATCACGCCGCGTTCCGAGAGGGCCTGCCAGGGGATGCGGTTGCTCGGGAACTCCTCTGCACAGGTGACGATGTTGTCGCCGCGGGACCAGGACAGGCCGCCGGCCACGAAGGACAGCCCCTCGGAGGTGTTCTTGAGGAGCGCGATCTCGTCCGTCGATGCGGCGTTGATCAAGGACCGCAGCTGCTCCCGCAACGTCGTCTCGGTCTCGATCCACCGGTCGTAATGTAGCGGCCCGGAGAGGATGTTCTCCTCTGCGAAGCGCTGTACGGCCAGGGCGGCGCGGCGCGGCCAGGGCGAGACCCCGGCGTGGTTCAGATAGATGAGGTCCTCAGTCTGGGGGAACTCGTAGGCCAGATCGGCGGGGGTCACGACGAGACGGGGGGTCGGTATTAGTTCGTATAATGTATATTATGTTAAGTAGACCGTCGTCACCGCGAGAGCCATGTGGCGAACTCCCCGGCCGGGAGCGCCGGGGCTAATAGGAATCCCTGGTACCTGGGACACCCGAAACGGGATAGGAGCGCGCGCTGCGCCTCCGTCTCGACCCCCTCGGCGATGACGCGCAAGCGCAGGCTCCTGGCCATGACGATGATCGCCTTGACCAGCGCGGCGTCGCGGGAACCGGCCGTGAGCCCCCGCACGAAGGACTGATCGATCTTGAGCGTGTCGATGGGAAAACGCCTGAGGTACCCCAAGGACGAATACCCGGTGCCGAAGTCATCGACGGCCAGCGCCACGCCGAGCTCGGAGAGCGCCGTCACCGCAACGAGCGTTGTCTCCTCGACCATGGCGCCCTCGGTGAGCTCCAACCCCAGGCATTGCGGCGGCAGGCCATGCGTAGACAGCAGCTCCGACAGGGTGTGCACGAAGCCCGGATCGGTCAATTGCCGCGGGGAGACGTTGACGTCGATCCGCGGCACCGAAAGCCCCAACGCCCTCCAGTGCTTGATCTGGCGCAGCACCTCCTCGATCACCCACCGACCGATCGCATGGATCTGACCGGTCTCCTCCGCGACCGGGATGAATCTGGCGGGTGAAATCCAAGAACGCTCCGGGTGCTTCCAGCGTAGCAGCGCCTCGGCTCCGACGATCCGGGCGTCTCGCGTCTGGACCTGAGGTTGGTAATGGAGCGTAAGCTCACCCCGGCGCAACGCGCGGCGTAGCTCGTTGTCCAGAAACAGGCGCTCGCGGGCGGCCGTGTCCATGGCCTCGGCGAAGAACTGGTAGGTACTCCCGCCCCGGTCCTTCGCCCGATACATGGCGGTATCGGCGCGTTTAATGAGGTCGGTGACGTTGGTTCCATCCCACGGATACAGGGTCACCCCGATGCTGGTCGAGACCTCGACCTCCTGGCCCTCGACCAGCGCGGGCTTGGCGAGGGCCGAGTGGACCTTCTCGATGACCACCGCCACCGCTTCCGCAGCGGCTTCCCGCTCTCCGGAGACCCCCGGGACCAGCACGATGAACTCATCGCCGCTCCAGCGCGCCGCGGTGTCGGCTGCGCGCAGGCAGCGCAGGAGCCGCTGGGCGACCTCGCGCAAGAGGGCATCGCCTGCCGGGTGCCCCAGCGAATCGTTGACCGCCTTGAAGCGATCGAGGTCCATGAACAGCACCGCCACCCCCTCTGCGGTGCGGCGCGCCCGTGCGAGCGCGGTCCGGAGGCGGTCTTCGAGGAGCGCGCGGTTGGGGAGCCCCGTGATCTGGTCATAGAACGCGAGCTGATGGACCCGCTCCGCATGGCGCTTGCTCGCGGCGCGCGCGGCGGCTTCCGCGAGCGCCCGCCTTACCGCCGGCACAAGCCGCGAGAGCCGCTGCTTGAGCACATAGTCGGTGGCGCCGGCCTTGAGCGACTCGATCGCCGCTTCCTCGCCCAGGGTGGCGGAGACGAAGATGAAGGGGATGTCGGAGCAGCGCTCTCGGGCGAGCGTGAGGGCCGACAGGCCATCGTAGGAAGGTAGGGTGTGGTCGGAGAGGATGATATGGAACCCGCCCTCTGCGAGCGCCGCGGCAAACGCCTCCGCGGTCTCGACGCGGGCCAGGCTGCACGCGATCCCACCCTCTAACAGGAGCGCCTCGACCAGGGCCGCGTCGGCCTCGCTGTCCTCCAGATACAGCACGCGCACGGATGTCACGGTGGGCTTCGCCTCCGGACTTTGGCGCAGCGGATCCCTAGGGCGGCGGAAGCTCGTTCAGCACCGCCCAGAAATACCCAAGCCGTCGGACGGCCTCCGAGAACTGCGCGAAGTCCACGGGTTTGACCACGTACGCGTTGACGCCGAGCGCATAGCTCTCGACCAGATCACGCTCCTCGCGCGAGGAGGTGAGCATCACGATGGGGGTGGTCTTGAGGGCCGGGTCACCCTTGATGGTCTTCAGGACCGTGAGACCGTCGACTTTGGGCATCTTCAGGTCCAGCAACACGACCACAGGCGAGTCGGGGGCGCGCTTCGCGAAGCGCCCGTGCCGGTACAGGTAATCGAGCGCCTCCGCGCCGTCGTTGACTACCACGATCTCATTGGCCAGGCGATACTCGGCGAGCGCCTCGAGCGTCAGCTCCACGTCGTTCCGGTTGTCCTCGACGAGGAGTATGGTCTTGAGCCTGTTCATGCCCTCACCTCTTGGCGATACAGGATAGCACAACCGATCGGAAGGAAGCCGGAGAATACTCCCGCGACATCCCGCCGGACTTGTCCGAGGCACGCCCGATTCAGGTGGGGTCAAGACGAGGCGGCAGCCCAAAGCCGCCGGCCTTGGCCCTAGGCCGGTCGATGGGGTTCGCGGCCGGAGCGACGTCCCTGTCCGGCAGGACGAAGGAAAAGCAAGCGCCTCGATCGACCTCCCCTTCCGCCCACACCCGCCCGCCATGGCGGCGCACGATGCGCCGCACGTTGGCGAGCCCGATCCCCGTACCCTCGAACTCGGCGTTGCTGTGCAGGCGCTGGAAGACCCCGAAGAGCCGCTCCACGTAGCGCATATCGAAGCCGACGCCGTTGTCGCGGATGGAACAGACGGTCTCGGCGTCCTCGCGCCGGGCGCCGATCTCGATGCGCGCCTCGGGCCTAGTACGGGTATACTTCAGGGCGTTCCCGATCAGGTTCTGGAGCACCAGCCGCAAGAGCTGCGGGTCGCCCTGCACCTCGGGCAGCTCGCCGATGGCCCAGACGACGGCCCGTCCGGCAATCTCGGGATCCAGGATCCGCCGCACCTCGTCCACGAGGTCCTTGAGCCGCACCGGGCCATGCCGGAGCTCCGCGCGCCCGAGGCGCGAGAAGGTGAGCAGATCGTCGATGAGCGTGTCCATCTGCTTCACGGCCTCGGAGATGGTCCTGAGATAGCGCCGGCCCTGGTCGTCGAGCGCGGGCTCGGCGTGCCTTTCGAGCAGCCCGGTGAAGCCGTCGATGTGCCTGAGCGGCGCGCGCAGGTCGTGGGAGACCGAATAGGAGAAGGCCTCTAGCTCATTGTTGATCGCTTCTATCGCTTCGAGTTGCGTGGTGCGCTCGATGACGCGCCGTTCTAATTCCTGGTTCAGCTCGTGCAGGCGGGCCTCGCTTTCTCTCAAGGCCTGATCCCGCGCCTGGATTTGCGTGAGCATGTGGTTGAAGGCGTCGGTCAACAGGCCCAGTTCATCCTGGCTGTGCTTCCTCGCGCGGACGGAATAATCCCGGCGGTCCGAGATGGCCTTGGCAGTCTCGACGAGGGCAAGGATGGGGTGCGAGATCTGCCGCTGCAGCACCCGGGAAAGCAGGTAAGCCACCAATAAGGAAGCGGCGACCACCAAAACGACAATGCCGCTGTAAAGCTGGAAGCGCTCGTACATGGCCCCCATGTCGTATCTGAGGTAGAGCGTCCCGAGTCGCCTACCGCCCTGCACGACCCGCTGAAAGGCGGTCAGATGCGCCTGCCCGAAGCGATAGCCGTCCCCTTCCGGCGCGGCGGGCAAGGCGGTAGCGGCTAGGTCAGCTGGATGTTTCGAGAACAGTTTTCCGTTCTTGTCGTAGAGGCTGGCGGCCACGATATGCCGCTCGGCTTGGAGCGCGGCGAGGATTTCCTGCGCGTCTTCCCGGTTGTCAAAGGCCAGTGCCGCCGTGCTGTTGGCGGCGATGATTTCGCCCAGTGTGCTGACGTTCCGGACCATGGTTTGTCGGAAGCTCAGCAGCTCGTAGGCTATAAAGGCCGCGCACGTCAGCAACAACACCACCCCGCTGGTCAGCAGGATCACTATCATCAGCTTCCGCCGGATCGGTGTGTCTTTGAGCGGCATGGGCTAATCGTTCCCCGAGCTTATAATCTCGGCGGTTCTGAGCAGCTTGGAACTGATCCTCAGGTTGGCGGCTTGGGCCGCCTCCAGGTTGATGCGCAGCCGAATTTTGTTTTCTACGGTGACCAAGCGGATCATCACGCCGGACAGAGCAAAGCCCTCGGTATCGGCCACGGTCAGGATGTTCCGGCCTCTCAGGCTGGCAAGAATGTGCTCCAACCGATCCCCCTCCGAGCGGCTGATGAACAGGATATGGCAAGTGTTTATATCTTCCACGCGGCCATAGCGTTGCACGACCAAAGATCGGTTGTTCGCCGTTTCACCGCGCGCGGTCTCATCCAAGTACGCGCCGAACGGGTCCCTTCCGAGCACGCCGATGACCAGCGGAGTCTGTGCGTCGGCGAAGGCTTGGGGAGGCCACTCTACGAACTGAGCGAAGTTGAACAGGAAAACAGCCTTGAGCTGATACTCCCGAGGCGCCGCAGGTTCCGCCGACAAGCCCAGTGCGCTCGAAAGCAGCCAGGCGGACAGAACCAACCAAGCCGCGGATAGACCTCTTTTGATGCGCGCTTCGTCTCCTGGCACGCTAATCCTCTCAAAAGCGCCATAAGACTTTCGCAAACACGCCGCGTTCAATCTCTGTATGTGTAATCACGCCGCGTTCAATCTCACGACGTGTAAGCAGGGCGCCGAATTCGGCGTGATCATCGTGTAGGAGATTCTGACCGACGATGGAAAATTCCAGCTCCGGGCTCGGCCGCCAGCCGAGGCGCACATCCAAC
>JBOIDT010000007.1:5363-45147 GCA_050740755.1 Gammaproteobacteria bacterium | reverse complement strand
ACAGTCTCCTTACCCTTCGGGCGCTCCGCCGCAGGCGCAACACTCGATACGGGTGGGTGGTTAGCCCTTACCCGACGGGGACTCACACCCCGCAAGATACACCAAGCTTCGCTTGGCACAATAACGTCAGAGTTGAGGGGCGGCCCGCTTTTGGGCCGTCCCCTCGAACGACGGGTTGGGCGTCTCGTTATGCGGCAGCGAGCTTAGCAACCCGAAGCTCCTTGCGACGCCGCTCCGCGTGCCAAAGGTCATACTGCGTTTGCTGATTGAGCCAACTTTCAGCAGACGTATCAAACGCAATGGAAAGACGAACAGCCATCTCGGGACTTATACCGGCCCGGCCGTTCAGAATGGCGGAGAGTGTCTTGCGGCTGACGCCAAGGGCTTCCGCAGCCTGCGTGACGCTCACGCCCAAGGGCTCGAGGCAAAAGGATTTGATGATCTCGCCCGGATGAGGGGGGTTATGCATAGGCATCGCGTGCTCTCTTCAGTGGTAATCCTCGTAATCGACAGAATCAGCGTGTTTTCCAACAAACGTAAATGTGACCCGCCAGTTCCCGCTTACCGACACCGCCCAAGTACCTTTCCGCTCACCCTTGAGCGGATGAAGCTCCAGCCCGGGAAGCGCCATATCTTTCGGAGAAGTCGCCACATTCAGACGGCTCAAAATGAGGCGTAGCCGTTCAACGTGTTGTGTTTGGATGCCTCCTTTGGATCCAGTCTCGAAGAGCTTGCCCAACCCCTTGTGCTGGAAACCGCGAATCACCCGGCGGACTGTAACCCAATGCGTTACGGTTTACAAGACGCCCAACGAATAGCAGCTTATCCGCCGTGTGGCACCATGGCGGATAAGATCTGTTGAACTGAACCGCTGGATCGAGGGCTATGAGCCTTGGGGATTGTAAGGCGCCGGTTGGGATCGCGAGGCGGTTCCGGTAGGCTCGGCGCGTGGATCATGGCTCAGTTTCACCCTGTGGATCGGGCAGTTGGGCTGGTCGGGAAGTATGGTCCCGGGCAGCGGAAGGGTCAATGGGGGCATAGACGCAAGGCGGCCTGCGGCGGCGCCGGAAGGGGTCGCCGGAGAGCGGAGGCGCAGGGGTTCATCCTGTACCTGATAAAAGCCGGGCTCCTGCCCGTTCGTTTCAGGCCGCCCATCGCAAGAGCGGAGACCGTGCGGACCTTTCCGTCACGGCATCGCCTCCCGCTGCCACATGCCGGTCGAGCCGTAGCGCTCGCCGGTGTCGGAGAGGACGGTGACGATCGTGGGGTAACGGCCGGTGGCGGCGAGGCGGAGCGCGCCCGCGGCGAAGGCGCCGGAAGACGGGCCGACGAAGAGGCCGAGGCGGGTCAAGCGCGCACACATCGCGGCGGCCTCCTCACTCGTCACCTCCGCGCGTTCGTCGATGAGGCCTTCATCCAGAATGGCCGGGACGATGTCGCCGGTCTGGCCGAGCGGTTTCAAGCCTTCGATGCCGGGGAAACGCTCGGGGATCACGGCGAGCATGTGGACCTCGGGGTTGGCTTCTTTGAGGCGCCGGCCAGCCCCGGTCAGGGTCCCCCCGGTGCCGACACCGGCGACGAAGGCATCGGGGACGTCGCCGGTCTCCGATTGGATCTGCGCCAGGATCTCGGCGCCCGTGCCCGCGTAATGGGCGCGCCAGTTGTCGGGGTTGCGGTACTGATCGCAATACCAATAGCGCTCGGGATATTCGGCCGCGAGTCTCTTGGCCTCGTCGAGCGCGAAATCGTAGCCCTTCAAGGGATCGGTCGTGACGAGTTCGGCGCCGTGGGCGACGATCCGATCCAGGCGCTCGCGGCTGGCGTTGCCGGGCACGACGATGGTGACCGGTACGCCGAGCGCGGCGCCGAGCATCGCGTAGGAGATCCCGGCATTGCCCGACGAGGAGTCGAGGAGGCGGCGCCCGCCGGTAAAACGCCCGGCGCGCACCGCCTCGGTCAACATGCGCAAGACCGGGCGGTCCTTGATCGACCCGCCGGGGTTGACCGACTCGAGCTTGGCGTAGATGCGGATTCCGCTCGGCGCCCCGAGGTCCAAGGCCACGAGCGGCGTATGGCCGATCGCGGCCAGGAGCCCACGCGCTTCGGTCCCGGCGGCGACGGTTTCCATCATCCGCTCGCGACGTCGCAGAAGGCCTCGTAGTCGATATAGCCCGGGAAGTGCGCGCCTGCGCCGCAATAGCGGCACTCGGGGTCGCGTGCCAGCCGAAGCTCGGAGAAACGCGCGGCCAGAGCATCGTAATGCAGCATGCGGCCGATCAGAGGCTCCCCGATCCCGAGGACGAGCTTTACCGTCTCGACCGCCTGCAAAAGCCCGATGACCCCCGGCAGTACGCCCAATACCCCGGCCTCGGCGCAGGACGGCGCCAGCTCCGGTGGCGGGGGCTCGGGATAGAGGCAGCGATAACAGGGTCCGGCGTCTTTCGGGTAGCCGGGCCAGAACACCGATATCTGGCCCTCGAAGCGAAACACGGCGCCATGGACGTTCGGGATCCCGAGCTTGACGCAGGCGTCGTTGACGAGATAACGGGTCGCGAAGTTGTCCGAGCCGTCCACGACCACCTCATAACCCCGCAGGAGGTCCTCGACATTGCGGCTGTCGAGGCGCAGCGCGTGCCCGTCGATGTGGAGCGCGGGATTGAGCGCGAGCAGGGTCGTGCGCGCGGAGTCTACCTTTAGCGTTCCGACGCGGGCGTCGGTGTGCAGGACCTGGCGCTGGAGGTTGCTGCGGTCGACGACATCGTGGTCCACGATCCCGAGCGTGCCGATCCCGGCCGCGGCCAGATAGAGCGCGACCGGCGAGCCCAGACCGCCGGCCCCGACCAACATCACTTTCGAGCTCATGAGCCGGTGCTGCCCGGCCTCGCCCACCTCGGGCATGAGCAGGTGCCGGGAGTAGCGCGCGCGGCTCTGCTCGTCCAGGCGGAGCGGTAATTCGAAGGGCAGCCCCTCGTTCTTCCAGCGCGTGAACCCCCCGATGACGGAGCGCACATCCCGATAGCCCAGGCGCAAGAGGTCCTCGGCGGCGAACAGCGAGCGCGTCCCGCCCCCGCACATCACCAGCACCGGCCGGTCGAGGTCCGGGATCGCCTCCTCGACACGCAATTCCAGGAAACCCCGGCCCAGGCGGTGCGCCCCGGCCGGGCTGCCTTGGGCGATCTCGTCCTGTTCGCGGACATCCACCAGCGCCGCCCCTTGCTGTTGCATGGCGTGGGCGTCGCTAGGGCAGAGCTCGGGGATGCGGGCGCGCAGATCGAGGAGCCGGCGTTCGCGCGCCGGGCCCTTCACCTCCTTTTTGGCCCCGCCCGCGACGGCCGGGATGATGGACAAGACCACGCCCTCGGGTACGGTCGTGTCGAGGCCTTGCAATGCCCGCACGTTGTCCTCGCCGAGGTAGAGGTTCACGAAGCTCCGGATCTGCCCCTCGGGGGTCAGGATCCGGGGCAGGAGCCCACTGTGGTCCTGCCCGAGCGCCGCCAATACCTCCCGCACCGTGGCCCCGCTGCCGACCACCTCGGCGACGCCGCCGGTGAAGGTCCGAAGCGGCATCGGGATGCGCACCGTCACCTGTGTCATGGTCTTACTTCCTCCTCTTCGAAATGCTCGCCGCGCAAGCGCCAGGAGCGGAGATCCGGCACGCCCTCCGCGGTGACCGACAGGATCAAATACGACCAGCCCTCCCACGCCCCGTTGCGGTCGGTCTCCGAGGGTCGGGCGGGATGGTCGGGGTGGGAATGCCAGACGCCCACCACCGTGAGCCCGAGCGCCCGCGCCCGTTGTTCCGCGCGCAGGTGGCCCCGGGGGTCGAGGTCGTAGCGGTCCCCGGGCCGTTCGCGGTTGAGATTCTCCGCCGCCACGGCCTCATGGACCCGCACCCCATCCGGGCGCGTCTGCCCGAGCAGGAGACCACAGGTCTCGTTGGGATAGCCTGCCCGCACCACGGACCGGAGATGGGCACGGACCGCCTCTGGGAGTTGCAGCGTCGCCATCGTTCGATGCGATCGTCACGATGGGAATAGTATACCGAGATACTCGGGTATGATGCTGCGCCGAAGTGGCGACCAGGACCCCGATGGAGCCCACGCCTCCCGAGAGCGAGGAGGAATTGTGCCTACGGGCCCGGCGGCTCGCGGGCTGGACGCTTTCGGATCTGGCCGGCCATCTGGGCGAGCGCGCCCCCCTGGATCTCAGGCGCGCCAAAGGCTGGGTGGGCGAGGCGCTGGAGCGCGCGCTCGGCGCCACCTCGGGCTCGCAGCCCGAGCCGGATTTCCCGCATCTCGGGATCGAGCTAAAAAGTATCCCGGTCGGTCATGACGGCCTGCCGCGGGAATCGACCCATGTCTCGACCGTGCCCCTCACCGGGCAGGCGGGATCGCGTTGGGAGGAGTCGCTGGTGCGCCGCAAGCTCTGCCGGGTGCTGTTCATCCCGGTCGAGGGCGCGCGCGACATCCCGGTACCGCTGCGCCGCATCGGATCGCCGCTCCTGTGGAGCCCGATGCCGGAAGAGGAGGCGGTGCTGCGCCGCGACTTCGAGGAATTGATGGAGATGGTGTGTCTCGGCGAGGTCGAGCGCATCTCCGCGCATTACGGCACCTACCTCCAGATCCGGCCCAAGGCCGCCAACGCCCGGGCGCGTACGGCTAGTGTCGGCATCGATGGCCGTGCCATCGAGACCCTGCCGCGCGGGTTCTATCTGCGCGCGACGTTCACGGCCGGGCTCCTGCGCCGCCATTTCCTCCTTCCGTGACCGGCCGCACCGCCCATCCGTGCTATCCTTCGATGCCAATCTCAGGCAACGTCATCCCCAAGCAACGTCATCCCGAGGAGCACGCCCTCCACCATGTCGCAGCATCAGGCCGTCGAGCGTCGTTCATCGGTCGCTTGGCGCGGCGCAGGCTCCACCGCTCTGTCCATCGTCCCTGAGGATTGCTCTTCCTTGAAGGCTGCCGAACTTTGGCCCGGCAACGTTCAGCGGGCCGATGCGCGCGTTGGGGGTTGAAGTTGGGCACGGCCGCACTAGCTGACTGTGCCCTTGTCCTGCTGCCAGGAGTTGATCGTGATCCAGCATCAGAATGCTTTATCGCACGATGCCGAGTTGAAAACACAGCGCTATGAGGATCTCTTCCTGGCGCGCAGGATCATCCAGCCTGCCGTACAAGCGCGACAGCCGTTGCTTGTCGAGCGTTCTGATTTGGTAGCACAAGACCAGTGAATTCGCCGTCAAACCAGCTGTGCCGCCGGGCAGCAGGGCTTCATTCGGATAGATGCGCCGACCGGGTCTACGTGAGGTTAGGGGAAGAACGTTCACCACCGGCAGAATATCGTTGAGCGCGGTTTCACTGATCACGAGGACAGGGCGCGTCTTGCCTTGCTCGGAACCGACGACAGGATCCAGGTTCGCCTGCCACAGGCTCCATC
Source organism: Gammaproteobacteria bacterium (assembly GCA_050740755.1). GTDB lineage: Bacteria > Pseudomonadota > Gammaproteobacteria > JACCXJ01 > JACCXJ01 > JACCXJ01. Next base: position 39,711 of record JBOIDT010000007.1, on the reverse strand, counting down.
GCTCAGCGCTCATTGCCCAGCTCCCTCGGCGTCAACGTACTTGAAATCTTCCGCGACTTCCTGCAAGTCGGCGAGAAACAGCGGATCACTCATCGCCTCCCGCATCAAGGCCAGCTTCGCCGCAATTGGCTCAAGTAGGACGATGGTGATTTTCGTCCCTTCAGCCAAGTTCAGCGGCGTGATCGGACGCAATACACCTTGTTCATAAACAGCTTCAACCGGTGTGGTCATTGGACTGATCTCCCATCCGTGCTATCCTTCGTCGCCAACCCCAGGCAACGTCACCCCCAAGCAAGGTCATCCCCAGGGCACGCCATCCACCATGTCTCAGCATCAGGCCGTCGAGCGTCGTTCATCGGCCAAACCAAGGTTAGGTGCCGCGATTTGGACCTTCGGTAGATCGCGCACTCTGCTTGCGGCATCAATTAATGTTTCCTTGTCTTCTGCGGACAGGGTATTCAAATCGCTCCCTTCGAAATACACCATGGCCTTAAGGCTCTCGCTCGGCTGGAAGGCAGGTCCGTACAGGGCGCGTGCGGCCGCGAGCCCAATGGAGAGACTGACACCAGCCCTGATCATGGCGGCGATGTCCCGGTAATCCCTGGCCTCGACCCGTTGTAAGATCACCTTGGCCTTGGTCGCCATCAGATCAACCAGCGATGCCACCCGCACGACACCGTCGTCCGTTGCTTCGGGTTCTCCGATACGTCCGAAACCGATCCACCGAAAAACGACAGCTTGACGATCTCTGCTCGAGCCTCGCTTTCGGCAACCAATACGGTGAGGGTGTCGGCCTGGTCCTGGAGCACCGTGGCTCCGCCGATAAACGGCAGCGCTGCCCGAAGGGCTTCCTTGTCCAACGGTTTGTCGGTAAAGAAATCAAAATCTGCCGAGGCCCGGTGGCCAAGGCGCAAGGCAATCGCGGTACCGCCATACAATACCAGGCCCAACTTCAATGACGGCTGTAATCGTGGCCAAAGGCACCTTTGGGCGCTAGGCAAGACCTCTAGGCACGGTCTGAACACCCGTGTCATGCGATCCGCCTTGCTGGAACGGGAGGGACCTTCAAAGGCGCGGCCAGAACCAGGCGGTAGTGCCAGTAGGCCCACGAGCGAGGGCTAAACTGACCGATCTCGGCGCGGATTAGCATCTGCCGCAGATACTCAGTGCTCAGTTGCCCTACCAGCTTCTGCACGTCGTCGTAGTCGCCGATGTCCATGACCTGCGCGATCACGCGCTCAGGGTATCGCGACGCTTCCAGAGGGGTTTTCCACCAGATGTACTTGGCTGCAAACTGCGACAATATCTCGCTATCTATTTGTCCCATGGCGACTAGTATACCCTCGGATATCATACTCTGCCGAAGTGGCGACCAGGACCGCGATGGAGCCCCCGCCTCCCGAGACCGAGGACGAATTGCGCCTGCGCGCCCGGCGGCTCACGGGCTCTACGCTTTCGGATCTGGCCGGCCATCTGGGTGAGCGCGCCCGCGCAACGTTTACGGCCGGGCTCCTGCGCCGCCACTTCCTCCTGCCCTGACCGACCGCACCGCCCATCCGTGCTATCCTTCGATGCCAATCCCAAGCAACGTCATCCCGAGGAGCACGCCCTCCACCATGTCGCAGCATCAGGCCGTCGAGCCTCGTTCATCGGTCGCCTGGCGTGATTATTACGCGCTCTGCAAGCCGCGGGTGGTGGCGCTCATCGTGCTGACCGCGGTGGCCGGGATGCTGGTCGCGAGCCCGGGCGAGGTCCCGATCCAGGCGCTTCTGTGCGGGACCCTCGGCATCGCGCTCGCGGCGGCCTCGGCGGCCGCGATCAACCAGGTCGCCGATCACCGCATCGATGCGCTCATGTCCCGCACCCGCTGGCGGCCCCTGCCACAGGGGGCCCTCGATAGGACCCGGGCCCTGGTGTTCGCCGCGGTGCTGGGGGCGGGGGCGATGGGGCTCCTCGGGTTCTATGTCAATGCCCTGACCGCGGTGTTGACCTTGCTCTCGCTCATCGGCTATGCGGTGATCTATACGATGTTCCTGAAGCGCGCGACGCCCCAGAACATCGTGATCGGCGGTGCGGCCGGGGCGGCCCCGCCGGTGCTCGGTTGGACCGCCGTGACGGGGAGCGTGGACCCGCACGCGCTGTTGCTGTTTCTCATCATCTTCGCCTGGACCCCGCCGCATTTCTGGTCGCTCGCCATCTATCGGCGCGGGGACTACGCAGAGGCCGAGATCCCGATGCTGCCCATCACCCACGGCCTCGACTACACGCGCTTGCAGATCCTGCTCTATACGGTGGTGCTGACGGTGGTGAGCCTCTTGCCGTTCGCGACCTATATGAGCGGCCTTTGGTATCTCGCGGGCGCGCTCGTCCTCGACGCCGGTTTCCTGTATCACGCGATCCGCATGCAGCGCGACCACGACGACCGCCTGGCGATGAAGACCTTCGGTTATTCGATCTATTATCTGGCGTTCCTGTTCCTCATGCTGGTCGCGGATCGTTATTGGTATCTGTACCACCCCGGATGAGCAGCCCCGCGGCCACGGTTCGGGCCCCGATGTCCAAAGGGGAGCCGCCACCTTGGCTGTGGCTGTCGTTCCCGCCGCTGCTCTTGATCCTGGCGCTCGGTGTTCGGGTCTATAGTGGAGCGGCCTACACCCGCTGGTTCGATCACGAGTTGGGGGTGGTAGAGTTGGCCACGCCCCTCTGCTCGACGCTCGGGGTCGTCGCCGGGATCACGGCCTTGCGCCATCGGACCCGTCTCCCGACGAGGTGGCTCCAGGGCTGGGTGGCGCTCGTTACCCTGGCCTGCGTGTATTTGACCGGCGAAGAGCTGAGCTGGGGCCAGCACCTCTTCGGCTGGTCCACACCCGAGTCGCTCATGGCCGCCAACGACCAGGGCGAGACCAACCTCCACAATATCAGCAGTTGGTTCGATCAAAAACCGCGACTGCTGCTCGAGGGGTTCGTGCTCTACGGCGGGATCATCCATGTGCTCATGCAGCGTGGCGGCGTGCAAAAGGGCGACTGGCGGGCCTGGTTCTGGCCGACCTATATCTGCCTGCCGAGCGCGCTCCTCGCCATCCTGGTGCGGGTGCCCGATCGCCTGGAGGATTGGTTCGGGATCGGCCCCCTGCCGTTCGCCATCCGCTGGAGCGAACCGCAGGAGTATTACTTCGCGCTGTTCCTGTTCCTGTATCTCTTATCGATCGGGTATCGGGTCCGCCGTACCGATTAGCGGAGCGATCGAACCGCGGCGACGCGGGTCTTAAGACGTGCCTACCACGACAAAACCGGTCGCCGTGAAAACAGACGGTGCGGCGGGACGGGTAGACCCCCCCCAACCCCCCCTTGCGAAGGGGGGGAACGGGGGGGGTCCCTCCTTGCGAAGGGGGGGAACGGGGGGGTTCCCGCTCGCACCGGGCCGGTTGAGACCGCTCTGCGATCTGCTGCCCTATCTGCGACCCTACGCCCCGATCATGGCGCTGGCAGCCGTCGCGCTGGTGGTGGCCTCCGGCGCCTTGCTGATCCTGCCCATGGCGTTCCGGCGGATCATCGACGCCGGGCTCCTGGGTCCCGAGGCCGCGGCCCGCGATCGCCCCCTCGACCGTCAGTTTCTCGCCTTGTTCGCGATCGCCGCGCTCATTGCCGTGTGCGTCGCCTTGAGACACTACCTCGTGTCCTGGCTCGGCGAGCGTGTGGTCGCCGATCTCCGCAACGCGGTCTACGCGAGAGTCATCACCTTGAGCCCGGGATTTTTCGAGGTCACGCCCACCGGCGAGGTGCTCTCCAGGCTCACGGCCGATGCGACCTTGGTCCAGTCCCTGGTCGGATCGAGCGTGTCCATCGCCTTGCGCAGCGCGGTCACGCTCTGCGGCGCCCTGGTCTTGATGGGACTTACGAGCCCGCGGCTCGCGGGTCTCGTCCTCTTGCTAGTGCCCGCCGCCCTCGCGCCCTTGATGGTGCTGGGACGGCGTGCCCGGCGCTTGTCGCGCGAGAGCCAGGACCGGCTCGCCGAGGCGGGCGCGCTCGCGGGGGAGACCTTGAACGGGATCGCGACGGTGCAGGCCGCGGTGCTCGAGGGATGGTTCGCCCGCCGCATGGCCGAGCGGGTGGAGCAGGCCTTCGATGCCGCCCGGACGCGCTTTCGCAATCGCGCCGGGCTTGCGGCGCTCGCGATCATCGCCGTGTCGGGGGCCATGCTGTTCGTGCTCCTGGTGGGCGCAAAGGCGGTCCTCGCGGGGCAGATGAGCGGAGGGGAGCTCGGCCAGTTCGTTCTATATGCCGGAATCGTAGCGGTCTCTACGGCGGCATTGAGCGAGGTCTTCGGCGATGTGCAGCACGCCGCCGGTGCCATGGAACGGTTGATGGAGTTGTTGCGGGCCGGATCCGAGGTGCGCGCACCCGTCCCGGCGCGCTCGCTCTTGCACCCCACGCGCGGCCGGATCGAATTCAGCGATGTGAGCTTCGCCTATGCGACCCGGCCGGAAATACCCGCGCTCAGGGGTTTCGATTTGACCGTGGAGCCGGGGGAGACGGTGGCGCTCGTCGGGCCCTCGGGTGCTGGAAAGACCACGGTGTTTCGACTGCTCCTGCGGTTCTACAACCTCGGGGCGGGCAGCATCCGCCTCGATGGCATCGACATCGCGCACGCGGACCCGCAGGCGCTCCGCGAGCGCATCGCCATGGTGCCGCAGGAACCCGTGATCTTCGCGATGGATGCGATGGAAAACATCCGTCTCGGGCGGCCCGAGGCCGGTGATCCGGAGGTGATGGCGGCGGGGCATGCCGCTGTGGCCGACGAGTTTCTCGCGCGTCAACCTGATGGCTACCGCACCTTCCTCGGCGAGCGCGGCTTGAGGCTCTCGGTGGGTCAGCGGCAGCGCATCGCGATCGCGCGCGCCATCCTGAGAAACCCGCCCATCCTGCTCTTGGATGAGGCCACCAGCGCGCTCGATGCCGAGAGCGAACGGCTCGTGCAATCGGCCTTGGCCGGGCTCATGGAGGGCCGCACGACGATCGTCATCGCGCACCGCCTGGCGACGGTGCGCCGGGCCGATCGCATCGTGGTCCTGGATCGCGGGGAGATCGTGGCGGTCGGCACCCACGCAAGCTTGGTGCGTCAGCGCGGCTTGTACGCGCGGCTGGCGGCCCTCCAGTTCGGCGAAAAGAGGCGCGGCGTTGGAGGGATATGGGGATGAGTGGCGGTGGCCTCAACCTATTGAAGAGGGCCGGTCGTCCTTGCCGGTCTGCAACGCGGCGGGGCGAATGACGCAGTGGGCGGCGAAAGTGTCGGGATGGTTCGCGCGGATGGCGCTCGAACAAAAGCAAGGCCGGTTCTCTGACGATCCCCGGCCTTGTGAGCGCTGCCGCTTACTTGGTTTTGCGCTTCGCGGCCGTCTTGGGGGCGGCCCGGCCCGCGGGTTTCGCGGTCTTGGCCGCCGGCTTGGCCGGCTTTTTCGCGCTGGCTGCTGTCTTTGCCATGATTTTCTCCAAGGGTTGAAGGATAGCCATGGCGGTCCGTGCCCGTGCACCGATCCTTGACGAACCACCGATCGGCGCGAGTTACGGCCGGTTGTTCACCTGTTTTAGTCCGTTGACACCGTAACCCTTTTATTATTAAAGCACATCATGTGCCTGGATCAAGGGGTGTGATGACGACCTTACAACGACTACAAGACCTGTTGGTCAAACGCTTCGATCTGGAGCGCAAGGACCTCGATCCCGGCGCATCGCTCGAAGAGCTCGGGCTCGATTCCATGGGCACCATCGATCTGATGTTTCAGGTCGAAGACGAGTTCGGGGTGACCTTTCCGCGCGACGCGAACGCGCTCAAGACCGTGCAGGACGTCGTGGACTGCATCGAGTGCCTGCTGACCGACCCCGCGGCGGTCGATTCCGATCGGGGGCCTGTGCCTTGAGGCGGGTCGTGGTGACCGGGATGGGCGTGATCTCCCCGCTCGGTAACAGCCCCGCGGAGTTCTTTGAAAAGCTGCTGGCCGGCGTCTCCGGGGTGCAGCGTCTCCCGGACCAACTCCGGAAGCGGCTCACGGTGACGGTGGCGGCTCGGGCGGCGTTCGAGGCGGCCCGGCATTTCAGCGCGCCGCGCTTGCGGATCCTGGACCGCGCCAGCCAGTTCGCGATCGTTGCCGCCGGCCAGGCGCTATCCGATTCGGGGCTCGATCTCGCGGCAGGGGACCGCGACCGCATCGGGGTGTATCTCGGCACCGGAATGGGCGGGGCCGAGACCACCGATGAGGGCTACGCGAGCTTTTATGGGAGGGGCTCGGATCGGGTCCAGCCCTACACGGTGCTCATGTCCATGAACAACGCCCCCGCCTCGTGGATCGCGCTGGAGCACGGGCTCGGGGGTCCGAACATCACCTATTCGACCGCCTGCTCTTCGTCGGCCGTGGCGATGGGCGAGGCCTACCGGGCGATACGGCGCGGGGAGGCGGAGGTGATGTTCGCGGGGGGCAGCGAAGCGCCCTTGACACCCGGGACGCTCAAGGCCTGGGATGCCCTGCGCACGCTCGCGATCGAAGACCCCGAGGACCCGGCGCGCTCGTGTAAACCCTTCGCCAAGGACCGCACCGGGCTCGTGCTCGGCGAAGGGGCGGCGGTCCTCCTGCTCGAATCCCTGGACCATGCCCGGAAGCGTGGCGCCCCGATCCGGGGCGAGATCGGGGGTTACGGTCTCTGCACCGATTGCGGCCACCTCACGCGGCCCTCGGTCGCGGGCCAGGCGCGCGCCATGCGTCTGGCGCTCGCGGACGCTGCGGCCACCCCGCCGGACGTCGACTATATCAACGCCCACGGCACCGGCACCTTGCAGAACGATGCCGTCGAGACCCAGGCGATCAAAGAGGTCTTCGGCGATCGCGCCCGCGGGATACCGGTGAGCGCGACCAAATCGATGCACGGCCACCTGCTCGGCGCCGCCGGGGCCATGGAGCTGGTGGCGACGCTGTTGGCCGTGCGTCGCGGCGCGATCCCGCCCACCATCAACCTGCGCGTCCCGGATCCGGACTGCGATCTCGACTACGTGAGGGACCGCGGCCGTGACGGGGTGGATATCGGATTGGCGCTCTCCAACTCCTTTGCCTTCGGCGGCACCAACGCCGTCCTGGTGGCGCGGGCGACGGATTGACGCACCGGTCTCCGCCCCTCCAGGACCAAGGGCTTCCCGCTCACCGCGGGCCCGGCGGTTCCTGGTTCCACGGCAGCTTGCGGTAACCCGCGGCGTCGCCTTCGCCGAAGAACGGGTGCTTGATGATGTCGAAGTACGGCGAGTCGTCGAAATCCTTCGGCGTGTACAGGCGCGGGTTGCGCGGTGGATCTGTCGCTGCCTAATGACCCAACTTCCTGCTTCGTTCAGACTCATACCCCTATTGGAATTGACTCGGGCCTGGCCGCTCTGTCTACCTGCGGCCCGAAAACACCTCGGCCCGCATTTCCGGCGGCACCCAGAGGCCCTGGAGACGTCGCGGCGTGCCGATGTCGCGGAACAGGAGATCACCGTGGCCGAGGAGGTTCTCAGCGCCGCTCGTCTCGAGCAGCATCCGCGATTCCATGGCCTTCTGCATCTTGAGTCCGACGCGGCAGGGCATGTTGCTGTCGAGCGCGCCCTTGATGATCTCGCGGCTCGGCTGCTGCGTGGCCAGGATCAAATGGATTCCGCTCGCGCGCGCCTTCTGGCCGAGACGCACGATCCGCTCTTCGACCGCCTTGCGTTCCTGGCGGCCGCGGCTTACCAGATCGGCGTACTCGTCACAGATACAGACGATGCGCGGCACCGGGCGGCCCACCCGGCGGACCAGCTCCGCCAGGTTGTCGGCCTTGGCGGCTTGCATCTCCCGATAGCGCTCCTCCATTTCCTCGATCAGTTCGTCGAGCACCTCCGTCACGTCCCGTTCGTCGGGGAAGACCAGCGCCTTCTCGTCGCGCAGGAACGGCGAGCGCGCCAACTCCGAGAAGGCTAGCCGCTTGGGATCGATCAGCACCAGGCGGAGCGTGTCGGGGGTGTTCGTCAGCAAGAGCCCCGACAGCGCCGCGCGGAGCCACTCGCTCTTTCCGCTGCCGGCCGTACCGGCCACGAGGACGTGCGCCTGAAGCGCCTCGGCCAGGTCGGCAGAGTGCAGCCGGTTCTCCAGGTCGATGCCAATGGGGACGTGGGCGTTTCCGAGCAGCGGATCCGGCTTGGGCAACTGGTCCCGGTATTCCGGCAAGGTGACCGGCTGCCGGTCGGGGCGCTGGAGGTCTACGACGAGCCGGCCTCGTTCCAGCGTGATGAAGGGTGGGGCATCGAGCTTCAGCCGGTTCTGCACCTCCGGTGCCGTGGCCTGGACCTTGGCGATCTTTATGCCCCGCAGCGGCTCGATCGGGACACGTAAGAACGCCGGTCCGGCGACCACCGATCCGCAGAGCTTCGCCGGGGCGCCGAACTCCTCTAAGACCTTCAGCAACCGACGCGCGAGATCGGCATAGCGGCTGTTGTCAGGTGTGGTTGGCGCCGGGACCGCCGTATCCACGGTGGCATCGAAGCTTCGCTGGTCGGGCAGGACACCGGCCAGCCGGCCGATCAGGGCTTTCAATGAGGGAAGCGCTTGTTCCAGCTCCGCGGGGGTGAAGATCCGTGTCGTGAGCCGCGGCGTGAAACTCACGAGCGCCAGGGAACCACGCTGCGAGGCATGATCGCCTCTGGCTGCCAGCATGGTGTAGTAGAGACAGGCCTGACCCAGGTCGGCCTCGGGCTGACCCCGGCCCAGTTTCAGCTCGACGACGCACCACACCGCCTGCCGAGGCCGGCGGACGACGGCGTCCGCCTGACCGATCAAGCGCACGGCATGGGTCCAACCGGGCTCCTGGAATTCCCAGGCCAGATCTTCCTCGCCGACGATGGACAGCCGTTCGCGGCCCGACGCCGCGTCGAGACGCATCACGGCGAGCCAAAGACACAGATCGTCCATGGCTTCCCAGAAGGCCATCAGCTCCCGGGTGGAATCGACGAGATGTGAATGATAGCGGGGCAGACGCGGACCGATCAGATGACGAAAGACGTGGCGTTTGAGCGTCGCGGCCTGCTCCTTGACATCGTCCCGGGATTCGGCGAGGGCGGTTTCGAGCGACAGGCATGGATCGGTGCCGATCAGCGCAGCGAACGCCTCATGGAACCACTGGCCCAACAGCGCGGTGGAGGCGTCACCGCTTCCCGCGCCTTCGGGGCCGCCTGCAGCTCGGTAGAGCCCCTCTCGCACGTCGCGGACGCTGATCAACCGGGCCATGGCTTATTGCCGCGCGCTCACTTCCTCGGGTACGTAGCGGTAGACGACCGGCGGCAGGCCCTCTAGCAACCGGAAGTGCTCGGGGAAACGTCGCACACAATGGACCAGCCGAGGCTCGGATTCGCCCAGCTCGGCCGCAAGGGTTGCCAAGGTCGCGATGGCGCGCGCCTCGATCGACTCCAACAGCGCTTGGCGCAGCCGCAGGTCCGGATCGGGTGCCGGCTGCGTGGCGCCAAGGAGATCGTCCAACAGTTGGCGCAGTTCGGGACTTACGTGCTCGCTCAGCCAGCGTTGTGCCGTCTCAGGGGTGAGCGTCTCGCCGTGGCAGTGGAGGTCGCCGGCATGCCCCTCGGCAAGCATCTCGCGGAGAACAGCCAGCGCTGCGAAGGCCTCCTCGCTCGGCTGCAGGAAGCGCGCACCCTGACGGCAGAGCTCATCCAGGTACTGCTGGGTCCGCCTCGCGGTCTTGGGGAGCGGGAGCGTTGGGTGCCGTACGAGCACGAGGCTCGACGGGGACAGGCGTGGGCCGACGGCATCCCGGAGCCGGCGCAGACGTCCCGCCAGGCTCGTCATGTTGCCGTGATTGCAGAGGCTGACGTTCAGACGGTTCCCCTCGCTAGCAAGGCCGATCTCCACGTCGCGCACGGGCGGATCGGCGGGCCGCCAAGCGGCGCCCGAGAGGCGTATGGCCTCGGCGAGGGCGGTATGGAAGATGCCATCCGCGTTCGTCGCGGTGCCTTCCTTGAGCTGCCTTTCGTAGCGTTCCGCCCAGGTGCGTTCGAGGAAATCGGCCGTGCCCTCGATGGACACCGAGGCGCCCCGCGCCCGCTCGTAGAGATCGCGGCAATGGGTGATCAGCGCCCGCGCCGCACAGCCGTCCTTTGGGATGACCACCCGGATGTCCTCTTCGCGCAACGGCCACAGAGGCGACTCGTGTTTCTTACGTAACTGTGAAAGCTCGGAAACCCCGTCGAGCCGTTGCCGGACGAGGGCAAGTGCCTGGTCGAGGTAGAGCGGCTTGAGCTCGGACATCAACTTGAAGATCCGGTCCCGGTCGGCACCGTGGACGCAGTCCGTGAGCTCATTCAGGTGCGTCGTCTGGACGCACGAGATGAGCGCGAGGTGATCGGCGTGATCATGCAGTCCGGCGCCCATCCGGCCAAAGGCCGCGAATCCCGTCTTCTTGTCACCCTCGACCTCCAGCGCCTCGATTTGGTCAAAACAGAAGACAAAGGCATGGGGGCTGGCCAGGCGACAAAGCGCAAGCACGGTGCGGCGGGCCCGCCCCTCGGGGTCCTCATCCGCGTCCGGGTCGCTCGTGACCACGCCGAGTCGATCGAGGATGCTCTCCGGTAGCGAATCTCCTCGCAACCAGGCGCGTGCCTCCAACCGATGGCGATTGAGCAGGAGGTGTGTAAGGACCTTCGCGAGGTTTCGGTCCTTCACCGTCTGGTCAAGGAATTCTGAGATGCGGTCCGCGTTGCTATCCGAAGGTCGGCGGGACCCATCCGACACACGGACGTCTTGTGCAGAGGCGCAGGTCTGAAGGCACAGATCGAGGAGCCTTTCAAGGCAAGAACGGCCCTCGATCTCGCGTCTCAGGTCCTCGACGACCTGCTCTCTTAGGTGGCGCCAGAGTCGCCGCGGGGTAGTGTCGAGCCGCACGTACACGAACATGGCCATGGCCTGCGGATCGCGGTGGATCCGTGCTTCTAGATGCACGCGGAGCCGGGCGAGAAGGTGCGTCTTCCCGCTGCCGGGAACCCCATTGAGTAGCACCGAGGCGCTCTGCCGCCCGGTTCGCGCCTGGTCTACGGCCTTAAGACACGTGTCGAACGCATCCGCGTTGATCCTCTCCACGTCGCCTTCGGGTTCGTGGCGCGCATCGGGCAGGACCGAACCGTGGAAGGGATTGAACGCCGGTAGCACGTCCATGGGTAATTAATTCACTAGAGCAGGCCCGCAGCCACGTAGTAATGCCATCGATCGTCCGTGACGAGGTCATAGCGCTCGTCTTCCGCGATGCTGGCGGGGTGGTCGTGGTGATGGAGGTGAATGCGTCCCGCATCGCGAAGCGCCAGGATGGCGGCATCGAACTCCGGTTTGGCGATGAAGGTCAGGCGACGCAGCTCGCGCAAGGGGATCACGCCACCGCTAGAGGCCAGTCGCATGATCCGAAGGAGACGCCGTGGCATCCCGCCCAGCCCGTCATCGCTTGGGTCCTGGCCGTTCGTTCCGCCGAGCAGCCGGCGCGCCGCGTCGTCTAGTTGGTCTTTTCGGAACCCTCGCCTAGCGAGGGCGAAGGATTCCGCCCGGAACGCCTTGAGCGTCTTCTTGAGAAGCTCGTGCGGTGGCGGTGGCTGTAAGGCCCAGCGCAGCGTTGAGCCCTTCGCCGGCGGATGAAGGTACACCTGGCCGGCCAGCTCCTTCAGGGCCGCTTCGACCACCTGGGTAGTTAGGCCCAATGCCTTCAACTTCTTGGCAATATCCGTTGCCGACTGCGGCCCGGGACGCAGGGCCTCAATGATCTTCCCGCGCGTGAATAGGCCGGGTTCGTGGACCCAGTATTTCTCCGACTTGGCGGTGCCTGGCCAGCGATGTATCCGACCCTCGGCCCTGAGCACCGAGACCGCTTCGCGCAGACTAGCCTGCGCCTGGAAAGGCTTGGTCAGGGCCTTCTTCAGGGCCGCCAGGGCCAGCGGTCCAGGCGCGCGCTCGAAGGCCGTCAGCACGACGGTGGACAGCTCAGAGGATGGAATACCGGACGGCATATGGGCATTGCCCCCCGTTTAGACGGGTGTACCAGTAAGCTAGAGCCTGACAGGCGGCAAAGCCGATTATACGGATATTGTGGGGATCGACCCCTTGCGCCACCGGCCGCGAGTCTCAGCACCTGCCTTGGCAATAACGCCAAGGCAGAACCGCCGCCGCTCGGCGAGCCGGCCGACGTGGTGGAACGCATGCGGCATCGGCAAAAGACCCGCGCCGGGCGCGCATCGTATGGGAAGCGCAAGCAGACCGTAGGGTTGGTGGCGACGCTGTTGGCCGTGCGTCGCGGCGCGATCCCGCCCACCATCAACCTGCGCGTCCCGGATCCGGACTGCGATCTCGACTACGTGAGGGACCGCGGCCGTGACGGGGTGGATATCGGATTGGCGCTCTCCAACTCCTTTGCCTTCGGCGGCACCAACGCCGTCCTGGTGGCGCGGGCGACGGATTGACGCACCGGTCTCCGCCCCTCCAGGACCAAGGGCTTCCCGCTCACCGCGGGCCCGGCGGTTCCTGGTTCCACGGCAGCTTGCGGTAACCCGCGACGTCGCCTTCGCCGAAGAACGGGTGCTTGATGATGTCGAAGTACGGCGAGTCGTCGAAATCCTTCGGCGTGTACAGGCGCGGGTTGCGCGCATAGAGGTGGATCTGTCCCGCCGAGCCGCGCTGCATGATGGGGAGCACCGGGTAGTTCACGCCCTGGAAGGCCTCGACCAGCATCGTCGAACAGATGCAGCGGGTATTGACGCCGGCCTTGTGCGCGAACAAGGTCGAGCGCCAGCGGCGCGGGAGGAGCCCGTAGGGGTACATGAAACGCGCCAGGTCGAGCAACTGGCGGACATCGTAGTCATGGCCCAGGCGCTGGATGGCGTTGGCGATCACCTGCTGGGCATCCTGCCTGGAGATCAGGGAGGGACGACAGATCCGCAAGGGGTGGTCGCGGTAATGGTTGAGCGGCGCCACCACCGTGCCGCGACCGGCCAGGGCCTCGATGAGCAACTGCGCGCTGGGGTCGCCCTTGTAGAACCTGGCGACGTGCTCGCGCAGTGCGGGGCTGTCGATGTCGTGCAGGCGACCGATGTACAGCGCCGAGTGCGTCCAGGGGCTCAAGGTGATGGTCTTGACGATCTCGCTCAGCCGGGTCTGACCCCCGACCAGGAGGACATCACAGGGCCGGAGCTCGTAGCTGAGGCGCTCGAAGTCGATGAAAGGGCCCTCGCCGCCCGGTTTTTCCTTGGTCAGCCAGGCCATCGCCCGGGCCCAGATCCAACGCTGAATGGCGGCGATCATAGGTCGTAAACCACGCCGCGGCCCGCGCGCCCGGAACAGTGCGCGACCGGCGTCGCGGTCCGCTGGCGCGCGTGTGGTCGATCGATGGTGTATAGTTCCGGCAAATGACAAGACACCGCGCCGGGAGATTGTAAACATAAGCCGGTCTTTCTGCTAAGGCGGCAGTATTAGACCGGTCCGGCGGGCTGGCGGGGCGATCAGGACGGAGGAGGGAATGGGCGGGCCGGGAGACCGGTTCCGGGCGGCCAGATATAGCCTTGCTTCAACGGCAGGCACTCCGATGACAGGTCACGGGATTGGGATGGACTCCGGATTGCCCACGGTCGTGGTGATCGACGATAGCGCGGCCGTGAGGGGCTACTTCGAGCTCTGCATGGGGCCGCTCGCCGTGGACGTCAAGTGCTACCCGTCCGCGTCGGCTTCCCTGGAATACCTCTCCGGCGGCGGTGCGACCCTGATCTTTCTGGATATCATCATGCCTGGCAAGGACGGGCTGACGTTCCTGGAGGAGTTGCGCAGCCACCCCTTGCATCGCCACACCCCGGTGGTGGTGATGAGCTCCAAGGACTACCGCCAGGACAAGGGAATCGCGAGGCAGCTCGGGGCCGAGTATGTCACCAAGCCCGTCGCCTCGCGCACCATCCAGGATCTGGTGATCCAGCTCGCGAGAGCGGAGTGGAGGGGCGCGGCGCAGGACGCATGAGCGGGGCCTACCTCCGATTCCGGGGTGTGCGCGGCTCGCACGCGGTCCCCGCCGCGAGCCACATGGGGGTGGGCGGAAACACCTCCTGTGTCGAGTTGCGCGCCGATGACCACCTGCTCATCTGCGATGCCGGGACCGGGATCATCCCGCTCGGCGAGGACCTGATGGGGGGCGGCACGCCGCGCGAGGCGCTGGTCCTCGTCACCCATTACCACTGGGACCATATCTGTGGCCTGCCCTTCTTCCAGCCGGCCTTCGACCCGGCCTGGCGCCTGTGCTTCTTCGGTCCCGGCAGGGACGCGGACGAGATCCGGCGGCGCCTCTCCGATCAGATGCGCGCCCCCTATTTTCCGGTCCAGACCGAGCACTGGATGGCCGGGACTCGTTACCACGATCCGAACGACGACGGCCTGCGCCACGGCCCGTTCCGGATACATTACGATCATGTCCACCATCCGGGGGCGACTTACGGGTATCGAATCGAGGCAGCGGGAAAGACCATCGTCTATGTCTCCGACAACGAATGCGGGTTCCTGTCGAGATCGATCGAGGACCGCGCCCATGAATTCCCGGATGCCGAGCGCGATCACCTACGCCGCATCGAGAGCGAGGAGCGGGCCCGCGAGCTGGCCTTGCTGGCGGGCGCCGACGTCTTGATCCACGATGCGCAGTACACCCCGGATCAATACCGCCAGAAACGCGGCTGGGGTCACTCGTGCTTCGTGGATACCGTCCACCTGGCGATCGATGCCGGGGCCAAGGCCTTATATCTCTATCACCACGACCCCTCGGCGAGCGATGGCGCCCTGAAGCGGATCCATGACGAGGCGCGCGCCGTCATCGCGGACCGGCGCTCGCCCCTCGTCTGTCACCTGGCCCGGGAGGGATTGACCGTGGACCTCGGGTCGGACAGTACGGGGATAAAGGGGTCGGAGTCGATTGAGGTCACAAAATTAACTCCGACCCCTTTATCCCCGGATCAAGCGCCGTGCAGATCATAGTGAACGGCAGCGAACGGGAGCTGCCCGAGGGTCTGACCTTGGCCGGCCTCCTCGAGGCCCTGGGGGTTCGAGGTCGGTTCGCGGTGGAGGTCAACGGCGAGATCGTCGCGCGCGGCCGGTATGCGGCCGATCGCCTGAAAGAGAGCGATCGGGTAGAGGTGGTCCGCGCCATCGGCGGCGGATGAGGGTTTGTGAAAGAACCTAGCCAAAGACCTTTGAAATTTATCGTCCCTTCCCCCTCATTTAAGGGGGATAGGATGGGGGTTGAGCCTATCCGAACCGCGACGCTCGACCCCCACCCTGACCGTCCCCCGCTTCGCAGGCTTCGCAGGGGAGGGAAACCGGAGACTCCCTCCCCTGTCTGCGCTTTCTGCGGACGGGGGAGGGTGGGGTGGGGGCCAAGCCCTTCAGCCGCTGACCGAGCCTCGTCTCCGCCTGACGCGCCTGGCCCCCACCCTAACCCTCCCCCGCTGCGCAGGCCTGCGCAGGGGAGGGAATACCTTGGCGCTTGCAGCTGATTGACTTTGCATGTGAATCAGGACTTCCTTGCGCGGTGTTGTTCGACATTTACGACACAAGTATCTAACCAAGGATATTTGAAATTGCATACTCTTTTCCCTCCCTTCCGCCTGGAAGGGGGAAGGGTAGGATCGGGGTTGAGTCTCTCAGAATTCTGCGACGCTCCACCCCCACCCTCGCCCTCCCCCTGCCAGGGGGAGGGAATAAGATTGTGCCCTCTCCCCTGCCAAGGGGAGGGAATAACACCGTGATCGAAGACCGGCTGGTCATCGCCGGCGTCCCCTATCGGTCCCGGCTGCTCATCGGCACCGGCAAGTATCGCGACCTCGACGAGACGCGGCGCGCCGTCGACGCAAGCGGTGCGGAGATCGTGACCGTCGCGCTCCGCCGCACCAACATCGGACAGGATCCGGGCGAGCCCAATCTCCTCGATGTGCTCCCGCCGACCCGCTATACCATCCTGCCCAACACGGCCGGCTGTTATGACGCCCCATCGGCGATCCGCACCTGCCGCCTCGCCCGCGAGTTGCTGGAAGGCCATGCGCTCGTGAAGTTGGAGGTGCTGGGCGATGAGAAGACCTTGTTTCCGGATATCCCCGCGACCCTTGCGGCCGCCGAGGTGCTGGTGGGCGAGGGCTTCGAGGTCATGGTGTACACCAACGACGACCCGATCATGGCCAAGCGTTTCGAACGCATCGGCTGCGTCGCCGTGATGCCGCTCGCCGCCCCCATCGGCTCGGGGCTCGGGATCCGCAATCCGTATAACATCCGCACCATCGTCGAGAACGCCGCGGTCCCGATCCTGGTCGACGCCGGGGTCGGCACGGCCTCGGATGCCGCCATCGCCATGGAGCTCGGGTGCGACGGGGTGTTGATGAACACCGCCATCGCAGGGGCGAAGGATCCGGTCCTGATGGCGAGCGCCATGTGCAAGGCGGTGGCGGCCGGCCGCGAGGCCTATCGGGCCGGACGCATCCCCCGGCGGGCCTACGCCAGTGCCTCGTCGCCGATCGACGGGTTGTTTTTTTGATGGATAAAAGGGTAAAGGGGTCAAAGGATAAAGGGGTCGGAGTCAATTTTGTGACCTCGATGGACAACGATGATCAGCAGTCTGCGGCAAAATTGACTCCGACCCCTTTATCCACGCGCCCCGTACGGAGCTTCGTGCGCCGCGAGGGCCGCATCACCGAGGCCCAGCGCCGGGCGCTCGAAACCCTAGCCTCTTGCTACGAGGTGCCGGGTGGTGAGGGCGTCCTCGACCTTGCCGCCCTGTTCGGGCGCGAGGCCGAGCGCTATCTGGAGATCGGCTGCGGGGCCGGAGAGACCCTGGTGGCCTTGGCCGCGCGCCGTCCCGAGAACGACTACCTCGGGGTCGAGGTGTACCGGCCAGGCCTCGGGCGTCTCTTGCGCGACATCGCCGCCGCCGCGCTGGGCAACGTCCGCGTGCTCATGGACGACGCCGCGGAGGTCCTTGCTGAGCGCATCCCGGACCAGGCCCTCTCCGGTGCCTACCTCTTCTTTCCCGACCCCTGGCCCAAGTCGCGTCATCACAAACGCCGCTTGATCCAGCCACCATTTGCCACGCTTCTGCGGGAAAAGCTCCGGCCCCATGGACGCGTCTTCGTGGCCACGGATTGGGAGGATTATGCCCTGCATATCCTGTCGGTGATGTCGGACGAGGCGGGTTTCGTGAACCTGGCCGGGACTGCCGCCTTCGCCCCGAGACCCTGCTGGCGCCCGCTCACCCGCTATGAGCAGCGGGCCCGCCGGCGGGGGCACGTCGTGCGAGACATGGTGTTCGCGCCGGCCTAGCGCTCCAGCGTCCCGGCGGGCGGTTTCCTCCGGGCGATCCCGCCACACGCGCTCCGCGGTCTCGCTGGACTTGGGCGCGTGGCAGTCGGTGTAATTGACCCCGCCGCGCGCTTCTCTTGAATTACCCGAAGCAGTTGCGCCTGCAACGCCAGAGCCGCTCGATCGGCCAGGGGTCCTCGAGGGAACGTGGATAGCGGAGAAGTGTAAGAGCCGCGATCGCGAGGCGCGACCCGATGGCAGCGATGGGGGTCGTGAGCCATCGGGATCGGAAGTCTCGCCGGGCCTTGGGGGTCGAACCGGGAGGCCGTGCGGCATGCGGCGGCGGCCCCCGAGGTCGCCTCCGGACGGCCACCCGAGGTTTATACTGGCCGCGTCCCAATCTCCTGGCCCAGGTCCGTGCCCGACCCCGTGCGTATCCCCCTCCCGCCCGGCGAGCCGCTCCTCTGGTACCGGATCTCCGCAGTTCTGGGCCGAGGGCGTTCCGGGTTCACGTATCTCGCCCGCGACCTCACCCTGGACCGCGAGGTCGTAATCAAGGAGTGCCTGCCCGAGGGGATTGCAGCCCGGCCGGAAGGCAGCGTCGTCCGTCCCCTGGCCACCGGGGAGAAGGTGCGCTGTGCCGAGGCGCTGCGGTCCTTCATCGCCGCGGCGCAGGGGGTTGCGCTCGCCAGGGGCGCGCACCTCGTGGGGATGCTGAATGCCTTCGAGGCCAACGGTACCGCCTACGCGGTGATGGAGCGCGAAGAGGGAATGGACCTCGGGGAGCTGGCGCTCTCGGGCCCGCTTTCCGCCGGACAGCTCCTCGCGATCGCGGAGGGCATCCTGGCGGCGCTGGAGCGGCTACATCGGGCGGGCGTGATCCACGGTGACGTGAAACCCGCGAACCTGCGCGTCGGGCCTGGGGAGACGGCGGTCCTGGTGGACTTCGGGGTCGCTGCTCCGCCTGGCGGCGGACACCCGAACGCGGCGCTCCATATCGGTCCGAACCCGTATGCCCCGATGGAGCTCTGCTACGAGGATCCGGAGCTCAGGGGCCCCTGGACCGATGTCTATGGACTGGCGGGGGCGTTCTATACCGTCGTGACGGGCAGGACCCCACCGCCAGCATTGGACCGAAGTCACGCGGTCCTCCAGGGCGCCTCCGATCCGCTGGAACCCGCGCTCAGGGCGGCCGCCGGTGCCTATCCCGCGGAGCTCCTGCAGGCCATTGACCATGGGCTCGGATTTACGCCGACCCAGCGGCCCATGTCGGTCGCGGCGTATCGGGACGAGCTGGTGCGAGCCAGCGGCGGTGAGGACCAGGCGCGGCTCCCCCTCGCCCCGATCTACCGAGACCGCGGAGCCCCCGGTCCGCCGCGGCGCAAGCGGCGGCGCCCCTACCCGTTGACGGGGGTGATCCTCGCTCTTGTCGTCGCAGGCTACTGGCCCACGGCACTTTGGGATGAACCGTCGGCCCCGGAGCGCGACCCGACCGCCTCGACCCCGCCGCCTTCGGCCGCGCCCCGCGAGAGCAGAGCGGGACCGCGCGGCTCGGATGCGGCCCCGGCCCAGTCCGGTAACCTGGTGACCGGGCCGGGCGCGCCGGGACGCGAGGCCGAGGTCGCTGCCCTGCTCGCCGGTGCAGAGCTCGACTTGAAAGCGGACCGACTCGTGTTACCCCAAGGCGAAAACGCCCTGGCCAAGTACGAAGCCGTGCTCCGCCAGGAGCCCAAGCATCCACAGGCCCGCGAGGGCAAGGAACGCATCCTGGCCCGCTTGCTCGAGCTCGCGCGGTCCTCTTCCGGGGTCGGGTCCTGGGAGCAAGCGGAAACCTATCTCGATCAGGCTGTCCGGGCAGCGGCGGGCTCGGAAGCCGTGGCGCGCGAGCGTGAAATGCTACGCGGTCGCCGGCTGGAGGCGGAGCGGGAGCAGATCGCCACGGAGGCGCGACTCGTCGAAGGGCGCCGGCTGTTCGAGAAGCTCGTCGCCCTCTCCCGGGAGGCGATCGATGGCGGCGACTGGTCGAGGGCGGAGGCTTATCTCATGCCGGCTAGTTCGATACCGGGGGCCTCGGAGGCGGAGCTGGAGCGCTTGCGGGATGTGCTTGGGGCACGCAAGGCCGAGGAGGCGCAGCGCGGACGGGAGGCGCAACGCGCGGAGCGGGCGCGCCGGCGCGCCCGCGAGCTGGCGGAGCGCGCGGCGCGGGCCATGGACGAAGGGGAATGGAACCGCGCCGGGGCTTCTCTCGACGAGCTCGCCTCCCTTAGCCCGCGATCGGCGCAGCTTGCAAGGTTGCGCAAAGAGCTGGCTTCTCGCAGGGCGCCTGAGATGCCGGTATGGCCTCCGGGCGGTCAGGGGGACCACGGCGACGTGCCGGGACCGGCCGCGGCCGTGGCGATCCTGGAAGCGGCCCCGACCCGAACGCTGGTGCGGCCCGGGGACACGATCGAGTTTTACACCCGCTTCAACCTCGTCCCCCGGCCCGGCCGGCCGGACATCCATGTGGAGGCCACCTGGGTTCTGAAACGCGATGGCCGAAGCCTCGGGCAACCGGGGGCCACGTCGGCCTTCGCGAAGGCCGGGATCGGGCTGCTCTCTACGGCGCTCACCCTCCCGGTCGGGACCGCTCCGGGGCGCTATACGGTCGAGCACCGCATCGAGACCGAGAACGGCCGGGACAGCGCCAGCTCGCAATTCTCGGTAGTCTCGCGTTGACCCCGGGCGTGGAAGCCGGTCCTGGCCGCTCTGCCGTTAGGGAATACCGACGGGCTGGATCTTTTATTGACTATTGAGCCTAGGCGGCGCGCCGGTGCCGGGGGCGGCGGCGGTGGGAGGGTCGGGCGCCGGCGGGCGTCGGCGGGGGGACCAGGAGGTCCTCGGTGACCGGCAGGACCAGGATCTTGTGGCCGATGTAGGCCTCGATCTCCGCCAGGGAATAGACGAACTCCTCGCAGGCCAGACTGATCGCCTGGCCACTCGCCCCGGCCCGCGCGGTGCGGCCGATCCGATGGACATAGTCCTCGGCGTTTTGAGGCAGGTCGTAGTTGAACACGTGCGTCACGTCCGGGATGTGCAGGCCGCGTGCGGCGACGTCCGTCGCCACCAGGAACGGGAGATCGCCCTTTCCGAAACGGGAGATGAGTTGCTCGCGTTTGCGCTGTGGCACATCGCCGGACACGAGGCCCGCCTCGAGCCCGGTCCGGGACAGGCGCTCCGTGATGTATTCCGCGCCGCGCTTGGTGTTCACGAAGATCAGGGTGCGCGGCTCGGGGAGCGCGCGCAAGAGGTTCCAGAGCACAAACAGCTTCTCGCGGCTCTCGACGTGATAGAGCCGCTGGCTGACCGTATCGACGGTCACCTTGTCCGGCTCGATAGCCACCATCTGCGGGTTGTTCATGTGCTCGTAGGCGAGCTCGTGCACGCGGCAGGACAGGGTCGCGGAAAACAGCATGGACAGGCGCTCTTCCGGTTTCGGCATGCGGCGCAACAGATAGCGCAGGTCGCGGATGAACCCCAAGTCGAACATGCGGTCGGCCTCGTCGATCACCGCGACCTCGATGGCGTGCAGGTCCAGGGCCCGCTGTTTGAAGTAGTCGATGAGCCTCCCGGGCGTTCCGACCAGAAGATCGACGCCGGACAGGAGCATGTCGCGCTGTTTCTCGTAATCGATGCCCCCGTACACCAAGCCCATACGGAGGCCGGTGAGCTGACCGAGAGTGGCGGCGTCCTGATGGATCTGGATGGCCAGCTCGCGGGTGGGGGCGATGACAATGGCACGGGGTGGGTGGGGAGGGCGCTCGGCTCTGCCGGCACTGCGCAGGAGCCGATCACAAGCGGCCAGCACGAATGCGGCGGTCTTGCCGGTGCCGGTCTGCGCCTGGCCCGCGACGTCCTGCCCGGCGAGGAGCAACGGCAGGGTCTCAGCCTGAATCGGAGTACAGTATTCGAACCCGGCGGCGCGCAATCCCTGCAAAAGGCGTGGGTCGAGGCCGAGCGTCGCGAAGGGGGTTCCGGTAAGGTGTGTCTGGTCCATGATCCGGCTAGCATAACCCAATCGCCGGTCCGTGTGGACTTGCCCGGCGTGGACTTGCCCAGGGTAGACTTGCATTCCGTGGGGTGTTCGGCCCACAATGGATTGAACGGCAAGACGCGGAGGTGGGATCAGGCGGGATGAGCGAGCACATGCTTCACGTGACCGACGACAGCTTCGAGGACGAGGTGTTGAACTCCGATCTGCCGGTCCTTGTAGACTACTGGGCCGAATGGTGTGCACCGTGCCGGGCGATCGCCCCGCTCTTGGACGACATCTCCCGCGACTACGAAGCGCGGCTCAAGGTGGCCAAGCTCAACGTCGATGAGAACCCCAAGACGCCGCCCAAGTACGGCATCCGGGGGATCCCCACCTTGATGATCTTCAAGGAGGGCAGCGTCGAAGGGACCAAGGTGGGGTCTCTGTCGAAGTCCCAGCTCATGGCGTTTATCGACAGCCATATCTAACACCAAAGACATCTGAAATTCGTCGTCCCTTCCCCCTGGAAGGGGGAAGGATAGGATGGGGGTCGAGCGTGTCCGATCGGAATGACGCAGCCCGCAGCGCTCAACCCCCACCCTCGCCCTCCCCCTGCCAGGGGGAGGGAATAAGCTGGCGCTGAGAGCTTATTGAATTTGCACATGAAATAGAATTTGTTTGAGTTGTTGTGTTCAACATTCGGAACGTAAGAATCTAGTCTCAGACACCTGGTCCCAGCAGAACCCGGCATGGGAGTGACCCCACGCTGCGCGCCGGGACTGGACGCGCGTAAGACCGCGTGCTAGCGTGGCATCCGGAACGCACCCGCCTCCCCCGGTCGTCCCGCCGAAGTCGCCGCTCCTCATCCCACAGATTGGGGTCTTTCCCGTATCTATCCCCGTCTAGCCGATCGACCATGAACCTGACCGAACTCAAGCAGAAACCCGCCTCCGATCTGATCCAACTCGCCGAGGGACTGGGCCTCGAAGGCGTCGCGCGCTCCCGCAAGCAGGACGTCATCTTCGGTATTCTCAAGGCTCACGCCAAGAAGGGCGAGGACATCTCGGGCGACGGCGTGCTGGAGATCCTGCAGGATGGCTTCGGGTTCCTGCGTTCGGCGGATAGCTCGTATCTCGCCGGTCCCGACGATATCTACGTGTCCCCCAGCCAGATCCGGCGCTTCAACCTCCGCACCGGCGACACCATCTCCGGGAAGATCCGGCCGCCCAAGGATGGCGAGCGCTATTTCGCCCTCCTCAAGGTCAACGAGATCAACTTCGAGCCCCCCGAGGCGGCCAAGAACAAGGTCCTGTTCGAGAACCTGACCCCGCTGTTCGCCCATAACCGCATGCAGCTCGAGGTCGGCAACGGCACCACCGAGGACCTGACACCCAGGGTCATCGATCTCGTGGCGCCCATCGGCAAGGGCCAGCGCGGCCTCATCGTGTCGCCTCCGAAGGCCGGAAAGACCATGATGCTCCAGGGCATCGCCCATTCGATCACGGGCAACCACCCGGAATGCTATGTCATCGTGCTGCTCATCGACGAGCGCCCCGAGGAGGTGACGGAGATGGAGCGCTCGGTGCGCGGCGAGGTCATCTCCAGCACCTTCGATGAGCCCGCGACGCGCCATGTCCAGGTGGCCGAGATGGTGATCGAGAAGGCCAAGCGCCTCGTCGAGCACAAGATGGACGTGGTCATCCTGCTCGATTCCATCACCCGCCTCGCGCGTGCCTACAACACCGTCGTGCCGGCCTCCGGCAAGGTCCTGACCGGCGGCGTGGACGCCAATGCACTGCACAAACCCAAACGTTTCTTCGGCGCGGCGAGAAACATCGAGGAGGGCGGGAGCCTCACCATCATCGCCACCGCCTTGATCGATACCGGGTCGCGCATGGATGACGTGATCTTCGAGGAGTTCAAGGGGACCGGGAACATGGAGATCCATCTCGATCGGCGCATCTACGAGAAACGCATCTTCCCGGCCATCAACATCAACCGTTCCGGGACGCGGCGGGAAGAGCTATTGACCGATCCGGACGAGCTTCAGAAGATGTGGATCCTCCGCAAGCTCCTGAACCCCATGGACGAGGTCGCCGCCATGGAGTTCCTGCTCGATCGCCTCAAGGTCACCAAGGTCAACTCGGAATTCTTCGATTCCATGAAGCGCGCCTGAGGGGCTAGGGCCGAAACGCCGACCCTTATCGGCCTTCTTCCGATTGATAATAGCGCATCAGGATCTCGGCCACCTCCGGGCGCGCGAACTCGAGCGGGAGTTGCTGTCCGGCGGCCAATAGCTCGCGCACCTTGGTCCCTGAGAGCTGCACGAAGTCCTCGGCGCCATGGTCCGGGGCATCGCGCATCATGACCACGCGGTTCAGTTTCTTGGAATAGGCGGTATTGTCGGCCCCGAAGATCTGGATGCGGAGCGCGTCCTCGGGGACCTCCTCCGCGAAGATCCGCTGGGCATCGAAGGGTCCGTAGAAGCTCCCGACACCGGCGTGGTCGCGGCCGACGATCAGGTGGCTGCAACCGCAGTTCTGCCGGAACACCGCATGCAGCACGGCCTCGCGCGGCCCGGCATAGAGCATGTCGAAACCGTAGCCGGTGATCATCACGGTATTCGGCGGAAAATAGATCTCGGCCATCTTGCGGATTGCGGCGTCGCGGACCGCGGCCGGGATATCGCCTGCCTTGAGCTGCCCGAGGAGCATGTGGATCAGAACCCCGTCGGCGTGTACCGCCTCCCGGGCCATCTTGCACAGCTCCTCGTGGGCGCGGTGCATGGGGTTGCGGGTCTGGAAGGCGACCACCGCCCGCCACCCCCGTTCCTGCATCTCGTTGCGGATCTCGACCGCGGTCCGGAAGGTGTCGGGGAAGTCCTGCTGAAAATAGCTGAAGTTCAACACCTGGATGGGGCCCGACAGGCAATGGCGCCCGAGCGAACGGAAGGTCGCGACGCCCGGGTGTTTAGGGTCCTCGGTGCGAAAGACCTTCTTGGTGATGAAGGCGAGTTGTTCCTGCGTGAGCTTCTCGATGGCCTCGACGTCCTGGATCGCGAGCACCGGCCGCCCCTCGACGTTAGGGTCGCAGAGGGCAATGCGGCGCGCGCCGCCGATAGCAGTGACATCATCGGTGAGGTTCAGGATCGGCACGGGCCAGAAGAGACCGGCCGTGGTGTGCATGCGCTCCGCGACGCTCATCGCATCCGCGGCACCCATATAGCCTTGCAGCGGGTTGAAATAACCCGCCCCGAGCATCACCGCATTGGCCGCGGCCGCCGACGAGAGAAGCACGGAGGGGAGCCCCTGGGCCTCGCGTTGCAACTCGTGGTGGCGTTGTACGTCGTACACGAACAGGGGATGCAGGGTCTCCGAACCGTGGGGTTGAATCATGCAGACGGTCTCCTAGGAATATGCGAATATCAGCGGTGAGTGGATGCGATCGCGCCCTGTGGCCGCCCCTCGGGCGACGTCCGCCGCGCCACGAAGCTGGCGCCATCGCCGTTCTTGATGATGTCGCCCATATGAAAGCCGAACGCGCCCGCGCGCCGGTCACTATAGTAGAATCGCAGGGCGTGCAAGATCGTCGGGAAGGCCAGTCGATCCCAGGGGATCGACGTCTCGTCCAAAGGCTGGACCTCCAGGCTCTCGGGTCCCGGCTCGCCCTCCACTGCGATGACCTCGGCGCGGAAGATCATGTACACCTGGCTGACATGGGGCAGATTCAAGAGGGCGAAGAGACCGGCGACCTCGACTCGGGCATTGGCCTCTTCTTGCGTCTCGCGTACCGCCGCCTCGAGCGCCGTCTCGCCGTTCTCCATGAATCCGGCCGGCAGGGTCCAGAGCCCGTAGCGGGGTTCAATGGCGCGCCGGCACAGGAGGATCCGATCGCCCCATTCGGCGATGCAGCCCGCCACGATCTTGGGGTTCTGATAATGGATGCACCCGCAGGCCGTGCACACCTCGCGCAGACGGTTGTCTCCTTCGGGGATGCGCCGCTCGATGCGCGCACCGCAATGGTTGCAATAGTTCATAGCAGGGGCAGGAGGGACGGCCAGACGTTTTCCAACATCGCTTCCTGGGCCTCGGGTTTGGGGTGTATGCCGTCCTCTAGCATGCGTTCCGGTTTGTCGGCGATGCCCTCCAGGATGAACGGGCTCTTGCGCACCCCGTAGCGGTCGGCCAGTTCGCGATAGATCTCGCGCAGCCCCTCGGTGTACGCACGCCCGTAATTGGGCGGAATCTCGATGGGGACCAAGAGCACCTTGGCGCCGCGCGCGAGCGTTGTCTCGATGATGCGCGAGAGATTGGATCGGACCTCGCCGAGCGGCAGGCCGCGCAGTCCGTCGTTGCCGCCTAGCTCGATGACCACGATGGCGGGCCTGTGCCGGGAGAGGAGCCCGTCCAGCAGCGCCAGCCCGCCGGCCGTGGTCTGGCCGGGGATGCTGGCGTTGAATACGTCGTGGGGGTGGCCTTGTTGCTGCAAGCGCTGGCGCAGACGCTCGACCCAGCCGCGCTCCGTTTCCATGTCGTAAGCGGAACTGAGGCTGTCCCCCAAGACCAGGATATTGCCGGCCGCCGGCCCGGCCACGGCGACCGGAATAATAAAAGCTGGCAGGGTCGCGACGAGCCAAACGGCGCCGAGCCGACGAGAGAATATGGATAACGAGATCATCATTCGTGCGGTGGGGCTCACCAAGGAGGTCCAAAGCCCCGCGGGACCGCTGACCATACTCGATGATATCAGCTTTGCCATGAGACGGTCCGAGAGCCTCGCCGTGGTGGGGGTCTCTGGATCCGGAAAATCGACCCTGCTCGGACTCCTGGCGGGGCTCGACAGCCCGACACGCGGGCGAGTGGTCTTCGACGGCGTCGACCTGGGGGAGCTCGACGAGGACGGCCGCGCCGAGTTTCGCCGCCAGCGGGTCGGCTTCGTGTTCCAGTCCTTTCACCTGCTCCCGAGCCTGACGGCGATCGAGAACGTCATGTTGCCGATGGAGTTGAGCGGCCACCGCTCGGCCGCGGACTCGGCCCGCGACGCCCTCGATCGTGTCGGCCTCTGCCACCGGCTCCGTCACTACCCGAACCAACTGTCGGGCGGGGAGCAGCAACGGGTGGCGATCGCGCGTGCCTTCGCCGCCGGGGCCCGGGTCCTGTTTGCGGACGAGCCGACCGGCAACCTCGACCGTAAGACCGGGGCCGCGATCGGCGAGCTGCTGTTTTCGCTCAACGCCAGCTACGGGACCACCTTGATACTGGTGACCCACGACGAGACGCTCGCCGCCCACTGCGTGCGCCGCATGACCCTCGAAGGAGGGCGGATCGAGCGAGCGACGGATCCGGGCCCACACGGCCTCCGATCCTCATGAACATCTCCCCATGAACATCGCCCCCGTTCCGTGGCGCGGCAAAGGAGCGGCGCTCGGGGTGCTCCTGACCAACCTCGGGACCCCTGCGGCGCCGACGCCGCGCGCCGTGCGACACTTCCTCCGGGAGTTCCTCTCGGACCCGCGGGTCGTCGAGCTGCCGCGATGGTTGTGGCTGCCCTTGCTCCACGGCATCGTCCTGCGCCTCCGGCCGCGCTACGCCGCACGCGCCTACGCCCGGATCTGGGGTGAAGAGGGCTCACCGCTGCTCACGCACTCCGAGCGCCAGGCAGCGCGCCTCGGGGAGCGACTGGCGCTGCGTCTCGGGGATGGGGTCAAGGTGGTCCTGGGGATGCGCTACGGGCAGCCCTCGATCGGATCGGCCCTGGACGCCCTGCGCGCGGCCGGTGTCGGGAGACTCCTGGTGCTGCCGCTCTTCCCCCAGTACTCCGCGGTGACCACCGCCTCGGTGTTCGATGCCGTGGCCCGTACGCTCCGATCGTGGCGCCGCCTCCCGGAGGTGAGAATGCCCATGGGCTACCACGACCACCCCGGCTATATCACCGCCGTGGCCCACGCGATCCGAGTGGCCTTCGAAGCGCGTGGGGTTCCGGATCGGCTGCTCTTCTCCTTCCACGGCCTGCCGCGGGAGGCGGTCGAGCGCGGCGATCCCTACGGCGCTCAATGCCAGGCGACCGCGCGGCTCGTCGCCGACTCCATGGGGCTCGAACCGGATCGCTGGCAGGTGGCGTTTCAATCCCGCGTCGGCCCGCGGGCCTGGCTCGCGCCCTACACCCTGGAGACCCTCACGGCCTGGGCGCGAGCGGGTGTGCGGTCGGTGCAGGTGGTCTGCCCGGGCTTTGCGGCCGACTGCCTGGAGACCCTGGAGGAGATCGACATCCGGAATCGCGAGGCCTTTCTCGGCGCGGGGGGCGAGGACTTCCACTATATCCCGGCCCTCAATGACTCCCCGCAGCATATCGAGGTCCTGTGGCACCTGGTGGCCCGGCACGGCCGGGGGTGGCTCGATGTGGCGCCCGGTTCGCCCGGCGAGCTCGGAGTCTACGGCCTAGACGAGGGCGATCAGCAAGACCACGAACAGGATCACGAGGCCGAGCGGTAACAGCACCGCGCCCCAATCGCGCTCCGTGGCCTGCCGGCTGCGCTCGATGGCGTTGCGTATCCCAGGCCGGAGCCACAAAACGAGCAGCATCGCGGCGATCCCGACCAGGACCATTTCCCAGGTCTCGATGGTTTCCATGGCTCATCCCCCTTTCAGCGGTCTAGAGGTCCGTCGTGACACGCCGGCGGCGGACCTTGAATAAAGTGGTGGGCGATCCGTGCACCCGGACCGCAATAGGACCGTCATCGAGCTGCCACGTGATCGAAACGTGTGGTATGGATAATGCCCTTGCGACAGGCAGCAAACACGTTCGTAGGAACACAACCATG
This sequence comes from Gammaproteobacteria bacterium, assembly GCA_050740755.1. Classification (GTDB taxonomy): domain Bacteria; phylum Pseudomonadota; class Gammaproteobacteria; order JACCXJ01; family JACCXJ01; genus JACCXJ01. The sequence goes on along the minus strand of JBOIDT010000007.1, from coordinate 11,528 downwards.
GCAAGCTTAGCGCGTCTTGCGGACCACGCCACCGGGTGGCAGGTCCTGGTGCAGGAAATCGCCGAGATCGAGGAGCTCATCGTCGATGCGCGTAAACCCAGCGATCCCCAGGCGTTGTGGTCACTCCACCTGCTGCAGTCCACCCTCCGGGTCAAGCGCCAGCAGTTGAAAGACCACATGGTCCACGGCATCTCTTGACCACAACGGGCACGGCCGAGTGCCGGTCCCGCATCCGTGCGCCCCGTGCGCTAGAGGGCGCACGGGACCTCTACGCCGCATGACGGTGCGGCTACCCTGCCCTGCCCGGCCAAAAAGGGTTGTCGCCACCTCGGCCAGCCCTTACGCTATGCACCCATAGCCGTCGAGCGTGCCGTCGAGCCCGTCTCGGCGAGCGCCAACGGGCGCCAGTCTAGTTAGAGGCGCCACGGACCAGGCACACGGGCAGCGCTAGGTGGGCCAAGCCCGCCGGATCATCGGAGAGGTACCGAAGCGGTCACAACGGCACCGACTCGAAATCGGTTGGGGGCTTTGCCGCCCCACGTGGGTTCGAATCCCACCCTCTCCGCCAGAACCCTGTACCCCAGCACCCTATAGCAGCGGCCCATGCGATGCGTGGGTGCGCGCCGGCTCTTGACCGCCCGGCTCATGACCGGGGCGTGCCGCGGTATGCGCAACGGTTACTCCCGGCCGATCCAGCCCGTGCGAGAGGATTGGCGCGCCCTAGAGGATTCGAACCTCTGACCTTTGGCTCCGGAGGCCAACGCTCTATCCAGCTGAGCTAAGGGCGCGTAGTGTGGGTTGTGTGCCTCGCAGGGAGCGTGCGGTGCTCCCGAACGTGGCGTGGCCGGCTTGGCGTCCGGCGAGGGCTTTTGGCTATAATGCGCGCGTCCATCCCGCATATCAACCTGTTTATCAACGGTGACACCCATGAGACAAGAAGAAGACGCGAGTTTCGGCAGGACATTCGTAGCGGTCCTCGGGGCTTTGGTCGTGGCCTCGGTGGTGATCCTGTTTCTCGCCCGAGCGATCGGCGAGCAGGAGGCGTCGGCGGAGGAGGAGGGGGGGACCGTCGCAGAGCGCACCGCGCCGGTCGGCAAGGTCAAGGTGAGGGGGGCTGCGGAAACGATCGCGCCCGCGCGGGCCGCGAACCCCGGTGACCTCGCGGGCACGCCGCAATCGGATCAGGATGCGGCCGCGGCGGCGCAGGCGCCGCTGCAGATCGCGGGGGCCGGGGCGGCGGGTGACAAGGGCAAGACAGTGTATGACACGGCGTGTGTCGTATGCCATTCGACCGGGGTCGGCGGTGCGCCCAAGGTCGGGGACAAGGCTGCGTGGGCCGATCGGATCGCCCAGGACGAGGGTACGCTCGACGACCATGCCATCAAGGGTTTTCAGGGCAAGACCGGTATGATGCCGCCCAAGGGCGGGCGCACGGATCTGTCGGATGAGGACGTGAAGGCCGCGGTGTCGTACATGGTCGGGGCCAGCCGCTAGCCGGCCTTTCGCGTGGCGGGGAGACCACCGGCCCCGACCGGTCACCCGGACTTACTCCGTATTCGTGACGCGGTACAGGAGGGCCACGGCATGAGCCGCGATACCCTCCTCGCGTCCGGCGAAACCCATGCCCTCCGTCGTGGTCCCCTTGAGGTTGATCTGTCCCGGATCGACCCGCAGGTCCGCGGCGAGATTCTCGCGCATGGCGGCGAAATAGGTCGCGAGCTTGGGTTTTTGCGCGACCACCGTGGCATCGACGTTGGCGACCTGGAAACCGCGCGCTTCGATGAGGCCGAGCGTCCGCCGCAGGAGGATGCGGCTGTCGATCCCCGAGAGCGCCGACTGGGAATCGGGGAAATGCCGGCCGATGTCGCCCAGGCCCGCGGCTCCCAAAAGTGCATCGCAGACTGCATGGATGAGCACATCGCCGTCGGAATGGGCGAGGAGCCCGCGCTCATGCGGGATCGTCACCCCGCCGAGCACCAGGCGCCGGCCCGCTACCAAGCGGTGAGCGTCGTAGCCGTGGCCGATGCGCATGATTCCTGGTCCTGCGAACGCAGGTACAGGGCGGCACGCGCCAGATCCTCGGGGCGCGTGATCTTGATGTTGCCGGCATGTCCCTCGACCAACCGGGGCGCGAGGCCCATGCGTTCCATCGCCTGCGACTCGTCCGTGACCACACCGCCGCCCGCCGCCACCTGCGTCAAGGCCTCGATCAAGGCGCCGAGCCGAAACATCTGCGGCGTCTGCGCCTGCCACAGCCCATCGCGCGCTACGGTGCCGAGCACCTCACCCGCAGGCCCCGCGCGCTTCAGGGTGTCTCCTACCGGCACGGCCAGGAGACCGCCGACCGGATGGTCCCATAGCGCCTCGATCAAACGATCGAGGTCCGCTCGCCTGAGGCACGGCCGCGCGGCGTCGTGTACCAGGGCCCAGTCGTCCCCATCGCCCAGCACCGCGAGTTCCCGGAGCGCCGCGAGCACGGAATGGCAGCGCTCGACCCCGCCGCGAGTGACCCTGACGGGCGCGCGGCAGCGGACCTCGAGCCTCGGCCAGAAGGGATCGCCGGGGGCCAGGGCCACCACCACCCCGCTCACCTTGGGGTGGTCGCCGAGCCGCCTCAAGCCGTGCGCGAGCACCGGGACCCCGCACAGGGGAAGGTACTGTTTCGGGACATCGCCACCCATGCGTGCGCCGAGGCCCGCGGCCGGGATCGCCGCCCAGACCCTGCGCATTTACTTCGCGGCCTCGGCGGGCGCTTCGATGATCTGGTAGAACACCTCGTCCTCCCGGATCATGCCCATCTCGGTCCGGGCCCGCTCCTCGATGGCCTCTAGCCCCGACTTGAGATCCGCGACCTCGGCCTCCAGGGCGCGATTGCGCTCGCGGAGGCGCCGGTTTTCGAGCGACTGGGCATCGCGTGCGGAATGAAGCTCCGCGAGATCGCCTATTCCCCATCGGCCATACCACAATTGATATTGCAACGCGGCCAGGAGGACGACCAGCAACGCGATGAGGATCGTGGTGAAGCGCGTACCCCGGCGCACGAGCCGGACGCTCGGCGGTAGAGGCGCGATCGCTCTCGCCGGTTCCGACATATGCCGCTATCCGGGAAGGCTAGGGAACGCACGGCGCCCGGGATAAGACGCCTCTGCCCCGAGCTCTTCTTCGATCACGATCAAGCGATTGTATTTCGCGACCCGATCGGAGCGCGACAGCGATCCGGTCTTGATCTGCCCGCACGAGGTGGCGACCGCCAGATCGGCAATGGTGGTGTCCTCGGTCTCCCCGGAGCGGTGCGAGACCACGGCCGTGTAGCGCGCCTCGCCCGCCATGCGGATCGCGGCCAGGGTCTCGCTCAAGGTCCCGATCTGGTTGACCTTGATGAGGATGGAGTTGCCGATCCCGCGCTCGATGCCCTGTTTCAGGATCGCGGTGTTGGTGACGAAGAGGTCGTCCCCGACCAGTTGGACCTGATTTCCTAGACGCTCGGTCAGGAGCCGCCACCCCTCCCAGTCGTTCTGGTCCATGCCGTCCTCGATGGTGATGATGGGATAGCGCGACACCCACGTTACGAGCAACTCGGCGAGCTCCGCGCTCGTGAGCTCCCGGCCCTCCGAGGCCAGCCGGTAGCGCCCCTCCCGGAAGAACTCCGAGCTCGCGACATCGAGGCCCAGGAACACATCCTCGCCGGCACGATAACCGGCACGCCCGATGGCCTCCAGGATCACCTCGACCGCCGCCTCGTTCGAGGGCAGATCCGGCGCGAAACCGCCCTCGTCTCCGACCGCGGTGTTGAGCCCGCGCCCGCGCAGCACGTCGCGCAGGGCGTGAAACACCTCGGCGCCGCAGCGGACGGCGTCGCAGAGGCTCGGGGCCCCGACCGGCAGGATCATGAATTCCTGAAAGTCTACATTATTGTCCGCATGCGCCCCCCCGTTGATGATGTTCATCATGGGAACCGGGAGCGTGAAGGGCCCGTCGCCGCCCAGATGGCGATAGAGCGGCACGCCGCGCTCCGCGGCCGCGGCGCGGGCCGCGGCCATCGACACGCCGAGGATGGCGTTGGCCCCGAGCCGCCCCTTGCCGGCCGTGCCGTCCAGCCCGCACATGAGCTCGTCGAGCTTCGACTGGGCGCCGACCTCCTGCCCGACGAGCGCGCCCTGGATCTCGCCATTCACATGCGAGACGGCCTTCCGCACCCCCTTGCCGCGATAGCGCTTGGGATCCCCATCGCGCAGCTCGATGGCCTCGCGCTCCCCTGTGGACGCTCCCGAGGGCACCGCGGCGATACCGACGGCCCCCGATCGGGTCACGACCTCCACCTGGACGGTAGGATTGCCCCGGGAGTCCAGGATCTCGCGGCCGTGGATGGATTGGATGCTCGACATGCCCCCCCGACTGCGCTCACCCGCGGGCGCTTCCCCCCGCGCTTCCGGTGGGTGGCTCGACCGCGGTTTTCCGGCGGCAGGCCGGGGCGCTTGGTATCCCGATCGAGGACTCGGCGCCGACCCACAACTCGTCAACGTATCATAACGACAGGGGGTCCCGAACAAAACCACCCGGAGCACCCGTCTGCGCTTGCCGTCCGATCCGAGTATCCTGGAATCGACGCCGGCCGTAGATCGATACGGGGGGATGGATCGACTCCGCGAGCGCATCGGCTCCGGCACGCCGTCGGCAGGCGGGTATCCGGCCGTTCTAGTCCACCCGTGCGGCCTCGGTCCGTCTGGGTCTTCCCGGATGACCGCACCTCACAGGCTCGACGGCGGGTCGTCGCTGATCTGATCGATACCGCGCACCACGATCTCCGGTTTGCCGCCGAAGAGCTTGAGCGTGCCTTGAACATAGGCGTAGCTGCGCCGCGGATGGTCGGGCTCGGCGGCGATGTAGCGATTTTCGATCAGGCGCAGGATCAACTGCCCGGCGTCGGAGTCGGCATCCGGCACGAAGAGCTGAAACGGCTGCTGCAAGGAACCGATGGTCACGACCACGTGCCGGCCGCCGACCCGATGGTATTCCCGCAACTCCGTGAACACGGTGGCCTCGGTGTCATGGGACGCGAGCATCAAGAGGCGCTCGTAGTCGAGGCGCGAGTTGAACAAGAGCGGATCGCCGATACGGGCCTCACGATAAGCGGCAATCGCCTGCGCGCGCAGGTGCCACCAGACCCCCAATAACGCATAGTTCCTGGCCTCGGCCCCGTTCACCGCGAGCTGGTCCCAGACCCCGCGATGGGCCGATTGGGCCGCCCGCTCCGCGGCGGTATAGCGCGCGTGGTAGTCTAAAAAGTCGGCATAACCGTACTTCACGAAATACGGGCTGTAGCCCGCCCGGATCATGTGATCCTGGAAATCGCGCCCTTCCGCGTGTACGAAGCCGAGCACCCGGCCGAAGTTGTCGCGATGCTTTTCCCAGCATTCCGCGAGGGGCTCGGTGCCCGGAAACTCCAAGGTCACGGCCGCGTCGTTCGGGAGGAGACGCTGGGCCTCGGCCTTCGCCGCCCGTCCCCAAGGCGTTTGGGGCTTGGTTCGACTCCCGGAATTCGATTCCTCGGTATCGAGCGCCAGGATCCGGATGCTCTCTTCCCGCCCGTCGGCGCGAATGCGCACCGTATCCCCATCGACCACGCGTACCACCGCACCTTCCACCGTAGTGCCAAAGAACATATGCTCGACCTCCTCGCATCAATGTTTGCCGGCGCATTACGCACCGCACGCTGTCGCCATCGCAATTGTCGCAGGGCGCTGCACGGCGCGTACACCGAGACCCGTCGGACGACTCCGCCACCCAGTCCGCGGGACGGCTGGCGTCCTAGCGTATCCGCGGGCCCTGTTACCCGAATGTTACCCCTCCGGCGATCGGCGATCAGTGACTTATTCACATGGCCCAACCGACCCGGCGTGTTAGCGTGAAATAACACAGATCCCAGACGACAAAAACCCTCGCAGCCAAAGCCACGATTTTTGAATTATTTCATAATCAGGGGCGCTGCGTCATCGAATCATGAAAGTTAGTGCGGCGTAAACCGCCAGCAACGGTGTACGCGTGGGTTGCGGGCGAAGTCCGGGGGGATGGTCGCGCATGTGAGGTCCTCGATCCGGAGTCCGAGCGCCGCGATGGCCGGCTCTTCGAGCTTCATGTGGCGGCGGTTGGTGGAGAAGATCATCA
>JBOIDT010000007.1:0-5263 GCA_050740755.1 Gammaproteobacteria bacterium | reverse complement strand
ACGCGTGGGTTGCGGGCGAAGTCCGGGGGGATGGTCGCGCATGTGAGGTCCTCGATCCGGAGTCCGAGCGCCGCGATGGCCGGCTCTTCGAGCTTCATGTGGCGGCGGTTGGTGGAGAAGATCATCACCCCGTCCGGTGCGAGCAGGCGGGCGGCGGCGCGGATCAGCGCGAGGTGATCGCGCTCCACGTCGAAGGTCTCGCGCATGCGCTTGGAGTTCGAGAAGGTCGGCGGATCGGTAAAGATCAAACCGTAGCGCTCGTCCGCGGGCAGCGTGCGCGTCGTTTCCTCTAGCCAGGCGAGACAGTCGGCCTGTACCAAAACGTGTTCCGATCCCGTGATGCCGTTGAGGTCGAGGTTGCGGCGCGCCCAGTCCAGATAGGTGCGGGACAGATCCACGGTCGTGCTGCTCGAGGCCCCGCCCTGCGCGGCATAGACCGTGGCGGTGCCCGTATAGCCGAAGAGATTCAAAAATCTCCGCCCGCGGGCCAGCTCACCGATCAGTGCCCGGGTCGGGCGGTGGTCCAGGAACAGGCCGGTGTCGAGGTAGTCGGTCAGGTTCACGAGGAAGCGGCAGCCGTTTTCTCGCACCTCGTGCAACTCGCCGCCGACACCGAGCTTGCGGTATTGCTCGGCACCCCGCTGGCGGCGCCGTTGCCTCACGAACACCTGTGCCGCGGGTATCTCGCAGAGCCTGGTGATCACTGCCACCGCGGCCTCCAGCCGGCCCGCCGCGCGCGCCGCATCGATGTGGGGCGGGGCCTCGTACTCCTGTACATAGACATAGCGCCCCTCGCCCTGATAGAGATCGATGGCCAGATTGAACTCCGGTAGATCGGCGTCGTAGAGGCGATAGCAATCGACCTCCGCGCGCCTGGCCCAGCGCGCCAGCGACTTCATGTTCTTGGCCAGCCGGTTGGCGAACATCTCGGCGCTGGTGGCGACTTGGATCCGTTCGGACCACGCGGGGGCCTGTGGCACCATCGTATCGCGCTTGGGTCCACTGCCGGCGCCCTGCTCAACGGGGTCGGTGGGGGATCCCATCGCGCCCTCCAGGGCCTGGGATCGCGACGGGGCCGCGATGACGGTTTGTAAAGGTCCCGCCCCCGGCGGCGACGCCACATCAAAGCAATAGAGCCGGCAACGCCGCGCGCCGTTGTAGAGCACGTGCGTGCGCTCGGGCACGGCGCGCAGGCGGTGGGCGAGCCCCGCGTTCTGCGTGAACACGGCCGCCCGCCAGCCCGGAAAGGCGCGCTTGAGCGCGTCGCCCAAGGTCGCATACAGACGCGGCAGATCGGGGTCCCGCCCGAGGCGCTCGCCATACGGCGGGTTGGCCACTACCAGCCCTGGCCGGCCCGCCTGCGGTTGTCGATCGACCAGTGCGCATCGCTCGATGCGGATCTTCTCCGCGAGGCGTGCGCGTACCACGTGGCTCGTGGCGAGTTGCACGGCCCTCGGATCGCTGTCGGAGCCGAGAATGGCGTTGTCTCGCAGCCCCTGGGCTCGCCGTGCCCGTGCCTCTTCCAGCAACTCGGCCCAAACGATCGGGTCGTGCCCGCGCCAGCGGAGGAATCCGAAGTAAGGGCGCAAGAGACCGGGCGCGACGTCGAAGGCCATGAGCGCCGCCTCGATAGGGAGGGTCCCGGACCCGCACAATGGATCCGTGAACGGCGCGCCCGACTCGGCAAGCGCGGGCCAGCCGGCAGAGAGCAGGAGGGCCGCGGCCAGGTTCTCTTTGAGCGGAGCCGGGCCGCCCTCCTCCCGGTAGCCGCGGCGGTGCAGGGCCTCGCCGGAGAGATCGATGCCGAGGCTCGCCTGATCGCGGTGCAGATACACATGGACGCGCACGTCCGGGCGCCCGCGATCGATCGAGGGGCGCTGGCCGTGCCGTTCGCGGAGCTGGTCCACGATGGCGTCCTTGACCTTGAGCGCCCCGAATTGGGAATGAGTGATGGCGGAATCGACCGCCTCGAATCTCACCGCCAGTGTCCCCGCCGGCGCCAGGTGCTCGTCCCAGTGAATGGCCCGCACCCCTTCGTACAGCGTCTCCGGCGAGGGCGCCGAGAAACGCGCGAGGGGCCACAGGACGCGGCTCGCGAGCCGGGACCAGAGGCACGCGCGGTAGGCCGTGGCGAGGTCCCCTTCGAAGTACACCCCCGCGCGCCCGGGCCGCACCGAAGCCGCGCCGAGGCTGGTCAACTCGCGGGCCAAGAGGACTTCCATCCCCTTGGGGGTGGTGGCGAAGAGCGATGAACGCATTCGCTAGGCGCGGCTTCGAGGCCGCGCCCGCGCCACGTCTCCGCCGGAGGCATCTGGCCCGTGAGTGAGCCGAGCGCATGCCAGGGCGTCTCCGACGGGCTTCCCTGAAACTTCGGTCACAGAGGCTCCGTCCCCGTGCTCAGCAGGTCCAGATAGTGGCCGTACACGTAGACCCGGCTGCGCTGGCGCCCAGTGATCTCCCGCGCGACCCCGAGCCGTGCGAGGGACTCCAGGGCCTTGCCGGCTGTCGGGGCGGAAAGCCCGGTGGATTTGGCCAACGAGCCCACGGTCGCGAGCGGCCGCTTTCCGAGTGCCTCATGCACTTGCAGGGCGGACCCCGAGCCGCGACCGATGTGGCGGATGCGGTCACGGTCGCGGCGGAACAGCTCCGCGATGGACCGTGCCGTCTCGACGGCGCTCGCGGCCGTGTCCCGGACGGCCTGCGCGAAGAACTCGATCCACGCCTCCCAGTCGCCCTCCGTGCGCACCGAGGTCAAGAGCTCGTAGTAGTGCTGTCGGTGCTCTTTGAAGAACAGGCTCAGGTACAGAAGCGGCTCGCGCAGAACGCCTTCCGCGCAGAAGAGCAGTGTGATCAGCAGGCGGCCGACACGGCCATTGCCGTCGAGAAACGGATGGATGGTCTCGAACTGCACATGGGCGAGCGCCGCCTTGATGACCGTGGGCGCGCGCTCGGGCTCATTGTGCAGGAATTTCTCGAGCCGCCCCATGCAATCCGGTACCGCGTCGGCCGACGGCGGCACGAACACCGCGTTGCCCGGCCGGCTACCTCCGATCCAGTTCTGCGTACGGCGAAACTCTCCCGGCAAGCGCTCGGCGCCTCTTCCGCTCGCCAGAAGGATCTGGTGAACTTCCCGGATGAGCCGGTTTGAAAGCGGAAACCCCCCGCGGATCCGTCGCAGGCCGTGTTCGATCGCCGCGACATAGTTCGAGACCTCGATCACGTCGTCGACCGGCACGCCTGGCGCTTCGTCCAGCTCGAACAGTAGCAGGTCAGACAGCGATGACTGCGTGCCCTCGATCTGTGAGGAGAGGACCGCCTCCTTGCGAACGTAGGTGTAGAGGAATAGATCCTTGTCGGGCAGCAGGGTGGACACGCTGTCCAGCCGGCCCAGCGCGAGGAGGGCCTGATCCAGCGATTCGCGCACCGCGGGATCGAGCAGCAAGGGCGGCTCTGGGGGCAGAGGCGCGGGCTCGAAGGCCCGCACCGCCTCGCCGCCGACGCTGGAAACCACCCGATACTGCCCGGTAAGCTCCCGTTTCATAGCGCTTTTTCGCCTCGGCCATGTTAATTAAGGTTCTTTCGCTGGCCCGCCCGTAGATTAAGCGAAGGGAGTCTAGCTTAAATTACGCGCCCCGCGCATCGTTCGGCGGGGCGATCGGACGCTAGCAAGGTAGGCTGCGCAACGCGCCCCGTTCGAGTCCCATCCGCGTGCACGCAAGCACCCTACGATCGCCGGCGCTCGCCTGTCTCGCTAGGAGGCAGGCGTGTCCTGGCTCATGGGTGACCTATTCCTCTGCGGCATCACGATCACCGGGCAGCGCGACGGAGCGCACGGCGTGCGACAGTCGTGCGGGGCATTCGGCGCCGGGCTACACACGGGGCGGGTTGACCGTGGTTCGCCAGGCATCTAACATAATCTAACATGCTACTGCCGCGGAGGCCTGCGTGAACTTCAGCATCCATCTGCCCGATCCCTTGCTCGCCGACCTGGACGCCTTCGCGCAAGCGCAGCGGACGAGCCGCAGCGGCATGATCCGGGAAGCGGTGCGCGAGTACCTGGCCCGCCACGCGCTGCGGGCCTGGCCCGCGGACCTCGAGCGCTGGATGCGCGAGCCATTACCCGCCACGATCGAGGAAGGTCCGGACTTCGACGCCATCCGTGCCGAGATGAATGCGGCTATGCGCAAGCGTGCTCCGCGAAAGGCCACGCGCTGATGCGCTACCTGCTCGACACCAACATCGTCAGTGCGTGGGCGCGGAAAAGCTCGTCGGCCCTGATGCTCAAGCTGGCGCAAACGCCACCCGCGGCTTTATGCGTGTGTACCCTGGTCGAGCACGAGCTGCTCTACGGCTTCGCGCTCCTGCCCGGGACTCGGGCTGAAGCGATGACCCTGCGCCTGCTCGAAGTGCTGCCGAGCCTGCCGTTCCGTAGCGCCGAAGCGAAGCGGGCCGCCATGCTGCGGGTAGCGCTCGCGCTCGCCGGCAAACCGATCGGCCCCTACGACACGCTGATCGCAGCGACCGCGCTGGAGCATGAGCTGACATTGGTCACGCACAACACGCGCGAGTTTCGGCGCGTGGAAGGCTTGGCCGTCGAGGACTGGCTCGCTATGTAGGGGCGCACGGCCGTGCGCCCCTACACGTGGCCAGCCGGCACGTTGGGCGGCGGCGTCCTCGCCGTGTGCCCGTACCGCCTCTGCGGCGCGGCCGGCGCGACGGGCTTCGCGCCAGGGCCGACCGACCTCGTGCCGGGCGCGCCCGTCGCCGCCATCCTCGATCCGACGCTCGCCAATAACGGAGGCCCCACCAGGACTCACGCCCTGGTCACCGGGAGCCCCGCGATCGATGCCGTACCGGCCCCTGTTTGTGCCACGGGCAGCTGCGCTAGCGAAACTCGCTCCTCAATTCACGTCGTTTGGTTGGCCGGTTATCTGAAGGGGGCAGGTCAAAGTGCCTGCCACCACCTTCTATCCGTGTCGGTCACAGGGGACCGATCACCTCATGCTGTATACGCGCCAAGCGCGTTAAGTGAACCGAATTCAGAAAAGCACCCCATCTGTGGCAACGGTCAATTGACCTTCGTTAACCCGGGACGTTGTCGGGCGCTTCTACCAACCGCTTAACTCATTCCTGATCTCCGCCGGTTGGTCTCGATGCTCGAGGAGTCGACTACCTGATTCTCAATCCCCAGACTTACTAAGTAACGGTGCAGCCAGAAACCGTCGCGACCCGCCTCGTAGCAGCTCACCACCCCGGCCTCGGA
>JBOIDT010000006.1:35379-47817 GCA_050740755.1 Gammaproteobacteria bacterium | reverse complement strand
CCGGAACTCCGTCCCGGGTTCCCACCGGTAGGGCGGGTCAGCGGCTTCATCGCGTAACCCGCCTTCCGGCCAGGGGGCACAGGACGCACGACCATGCCCCATTCCCTTCGCGGGCATGTTCCCGGCGGTTCGTACTTTTTCACGGTGGCGCTTCTGGAACGGCGGCGCCGCTTGCTGACGGCACAGGTCGATGCCTTACGCGCGGCCTTCCGTTCCGTGCACATCCAAGGGCCGTTCCATATCGATGCCATCGTCATACTCCCCGATCACCTCCATTGTATCCGGACGTTACCGCCGAACGATGCGGATTTCTCGACACGCTGGCGCTTGATCAAATCGTCTTTCTCCCGCACCATCGCGCCGGGGGAGCGGTTATTCATCCCGAAGGCGGACGACGCCCCACATCTACTGGGCGAACGGGGCATTTGGCAACGGCGATTCCGGTAGCACGCGATCCGGGATCAAGGGGATTTCGATGCGCGCTCGACTACATTCACTTCAATCCCGTCAAACATGGGTGGGTGTCGCGGGTCGCCGATTGGCCGCATTCGAGTTTCCATCGATACGTGCGCTCGGGGTGGTACCCACTGGAATGGGCGGCCCCGGCGGACATCCGTGAATGGGCCTTGGAGTTACAGCCCGGATCCCGAACGGCGGGTTACGCGATGAAACCGCTAAGCCGCCCGGGAACTTCGACCTGGGCTATACTTGGCTCCGAGATAAACCCTTGTGATCCGCTGCGTGCGTGGCGAGCCTTTCGTGGAGGGTGGTGCATGGCCTGGCTGAGCGAAGCATGGCGCTTCATTAAAAACGGGAAGAACCAGTCAGGCAGTGTGGGCACCGCCCACCGTTTACGGCCTTGTTTGGCGCACTGCCCCGATTTCAGGCCGAGGGCTCGCATGTTGACAGCTCACGAGCCCGGCAGTACTCTACCTCTTGATGAAAAAGGGCGTTTGAAATCCCTATTCGCATTCGCCCTGGCGACCTCGAACCGGTCATAGCCGCGCGCGAGCGCATCCTGGCCCAAAAGGATCTGGACCAGCTGGAGAGCTGGCTCGAGAAGGCCATTGTCGCCCTGTCCATCGGGGAGGTGGTCGACGAGACGAGCTGAGGATCGCTCGTCGAGGACATGCAGCCCAACAACGGCTTGGTGTCGACGAGGGGGTGCTGCGTGCCCCCCTCGCAGCACGAGCCCAGGCCGTTGGGCAGAGTTGCGAGAACCTCCAGATAGGATTGAATGGCGCGCCCAGCGCCGTGTCCCATCGTCCGCGCGGCTTTCGAGAGGAGCGAGCATGTCGAAGAGGAGCATCGCCGCGGAGCCCCAGCAGAAGGCGAAAAAAGCTCCATCGCGCGATCCCTCCGCGCACGCCTCCTCGGATGGCGCGCCGTTGCGCGTGCACCGTGCGCTGCTCGCCTGCGACTCACCGGCCAGCCTGCTGGCCCTCCAGCGCCTGATGGGCAACCGCGCGGTGTGCGGCCTCATTCGAGCCAAGCTCGAGGCCGGCGCCCGCACGGCGCTTACTCCTCGAGGAGGGACCCGCACCGGCCTCCCCGCGCCGCTCAAGGCCGGGATCGAGCACCTCTCCGGCCTCGACATGGACGACGTCACGGTCCACCACGCGTCGTCCCTGCCTGCCAAGATCCACGCCCACGCATATACGCAGGGGTCGGAGATCCACCTGGCGCCGGGGCAGGAGCGGCACCTTGCCCATGAGGCGTGGCACGCGGTGCAGCAGAAGCAGGGGCGGGTGCAGCCCACGGTGCGCTTCGAGGACGTGCGGGTGAATGACAGCCCGGAGCTGGAGCACCAGGCCGACGTCATGGGCGCGCGGGCGAGCACGGCGGCTGACGGCGCGCTCCCGTTGAAACAACACGGTCCGCGGTTGCGCGTGGCGCGGGCGCCGGACCGCGCCGGCGTCGTGCAGGGACAGTGGGAGGAGTACCTCCTGCAAATCCTCGGGACAGCCGCCGTGGGGCTGGTGAGCGCCGGCTTCGCGCTCTACAGCTGGCCGGCAGGAAGATCGGTTGCCGACCTGCGCGCGATCTACCAGCACGTCGTCGCTCTGGGCGACGTGCTGACCTTCGCGAGGATCGCAGGGTGGAACAGCCAGAGCGTCATCCAGCTGGCGTCGGATTTCGCGGCGGGGCCCAATGGGCTAACCGCGGTGCAGTGGGCCGCGCTGGCGGCGCGGTTCCCGCCCAACGCCGTGGTGGAGACAACCACCTTCGCGCGGATCCCCGGCTGGACGCCGCCGGGGATCAACCCGCTCGTGACCGCGTTCCTGGCCAACCCCAATGGGCTGACCGCGGCCGAATGGACGAACATCGCGGGGCAGCTCCCCCACGATGCGCATGCTGAAGCGACCGCGTTCGCCTCCATTCCGGGCTGGAACCTCGGAGCCATCACCGCCGTCATCACCGACTTCACGACCAACCCCTATGGTCTCACCGCCACCGACTGGGCAACCGCCGCGGCCAACGTGCCGGCGGCGGCGCACCCGGTGGTGGCGCTCATCGCTGAACGTGGAGCGGGCGGGGCCATCGTCGCCGGCACCCCCTTCACGGTCCCCCAGATGCAGCGCGCAGCCACCCTCTATACCGCCAGCGGCGACCAGCTTGCGCGCGTGCGGGACTGGATTGCAGCGGGCCGGAAGCCGCCGGCGGCAGCGATGGTCCCGCTCGCGGGTCCGCTCGCGGGTCCGCCACCCGGGCCTGCGCTCGACGGGATCCTCGGCGCGGGCGCCCATACGGCCATCCGCAACGCCATCAACGCGGCGGGGCACGCGGGCGCCTACACCCCGAACCCGTTCGTGCGCACGCACGCCCAGACGCTGATCGCGGCTGGCTTCACCCTGGTCAACGCGCTCGCCCTGCTCACCGCGCTCTGCACCCACGCTGCTACGGCGGCAGACTTCACGCGCGGAATCGACGTCGCGTTGGCCATGCACGCGCAGCACATTGCCTTCGTGGAGATCCACGCCTTCGTCGTCAACCACCCAGCCGTCGCCCTCGGCGCCGCGACGCATGCTGCGCTGATGAACCCCGGTGCGCCCGCAGACGCGCTCATCGCACGTCCAGGAGCCACCGCCGCCACGCTGGCGGCCACCCTCGCCATCCTCCAGCCGCTCGGAGGGCCGGGAATGAGCAACTTCTTGACCCAACGGGTCCCCGCCACCGCGGGGTTGACGCTGCCGCGCCTGCTTGCGCGCCTGCAAGACTTCACCAACCCCGGCGCGCAGAACATCGCGATTGGCAATGTGGCCGGCGAGTTCTTGACGGTAGAACGGTCCGTCAACCAGCGCGTCCTGGATGGGACCATGTCCGCACCTGCGAGCGACTGGATCCAGAGCTCGTTCCGCTTGATCAAATCGGCAACGCGCGCGGGCATGCTCGGGTTCCTGGGTGACAACCGGGTCAATGGCAATTTCAACAACGGGCACGCCACCAACCCCGCCTACTGGCTGTCGCTGTTTGCGCGCTATCACGAGGGGCGCCGGCCGGCGGCTTTGCCGCGGGGTGGGACGTCCCGGTCATGGCGGGCGGGGCCAATCGAAATGTCCACATCGACAACCACATCATCGACCACGTGCAGCGGCGGCACACCTACGAGCATTTCCAGCTGCAGCCCATCATCATCAACCGGGCCGCGCAGTCGACGTTGATGTTCCCGCCGGCGACTGCCAACGACATCGCTCGGCGCATCGGGAATCTCCTGGGGAACTCTGCCGTGGCGGCGGCCTGGCCCTGGCATGGGGGGGTGCCCATCAGCGTGGGCGCTGCCCAGCTCCGGATCCAGCTTGACGGAGGACAGTGGTGCGTGCGCCAATTCTTCTTCGACATCGCACCCGGCCTTGGGCACGCGGTCGACCAGAACGTGTTGCGCTGCATCGCGGCCAAGTTTCCATCGCTGGTGTACTGAGGCCGCGCCGTACACAGGCAGTAAAGCAGGCAGCAAAGGGGCCAGGCTCGGATATTTTCACAATGCCAGCTCTCGCTACCCAGCGGTGGCTTGCCCCGCGACATTATCCTCTAACCGCGGCCGGCCTAGCTAGGCCTGGCCTCGCGCCGTTGCCCCGTCATGCGCTCAATCTTGGACGTAGAAACGCTCATTGCCCAAAGGTAAGGTGGGCTTTGGTTCAGCGCAAGCCGTAGGTTGGTGATGGTCTACGCATCGAAGATGGGGCCGGAACAAGCTGCGGTACGCTACGCGTCGCGCGCTGTCGGTCGCCCCCAATGCCAGGTAGACCGGATGAGGGCTTAGCAGCGGTGAGAACTGTCCGAGGGCGTTGGCTCGATAGCTGGTCCAACGTGAGTGCGCCGGATCGCAACTTCCGGCACAACTGGCGCACCCGACTGCATCAAGGCCGCACGGGCCACATCAAACATTGCGTAGTAGGCGCGGTTACATGCCCCGCACGTCGCCCGCATCGAGCAAGAACCTTGCGGAAGCGACGGCGCGGCTTGCCTTCTCCATCAGGTCACCTGCATTCACAGGCGGATCCCCTCCCGGTGGATGTGCTGGAGCAGCCGGGGGTTCGAGTATGACTCGGCCTGCTCCCACTCGTCTTCCCAAATCGGAAGCGGCTGAATGTGGACGCCTGTCTCCAGCAGCACATCGTAAGCGATGTCGGCCATCGCGAGCTTGGTATCGACGAACTCGCCACGACGACCGCGCAGCAGCACTGCGATGTCCGCATCACTGTCCGGGCGATGTCGGCCTCGCGCCCGGCTGCCGAACAGGATCGCGCCGCTCACCGGGTACTGGGCAGCCACCCGCGCAACAAACACGCTGGCCGCGCTCGCGGTTTCGGCGTCCAGGGTCGAATCGAGCATAGCGTTCATGGCATCCTGCGGCCAGTTCAGACTTCCGCTGTGGAACGAGCCTGGTCGACGTTAGCGCCGTTCCTCAGCGAAGGGAAGTCGCTCGTGGAGAACAACGTATGTACGTGGCGGTATCGTTTCGCCAACGCCTCTGCCCCGCCCGCTACGCGGTCCACCAGGCCGATGATTCCGACGATTTCATAGCCCGCCCGCTCGAACTCGTCACAAGCCTGAAACGTCGAGCGTCCGGAGGTGATCACGTCGTCGATGACGACAATCTTGGTTCCAGGAGGCAGTTGGTTCTCGATCCTATTTCTCGTACCGTGCTTCTTGGGCTCCTTGCGGACGATGGAACCATCTCGAGTCGGCTGACCGGTCTCGTAGGCCTTCATGACGACCGCAGCGACGATGAAGTCCGCTCCGATCGTGAGCCCCCCGATCGCCTCGGGCTTCGTTGGCAACTTTTCGATTTCCCGTAACACCTCTTGCGCGATGAGACTCGCGCATTCGCCGTTCAACGTAGCGATCTTGCAATCGAAATAGAAAGAGGACCGTACCCCCGCGCTGAGAGTGAAATCGGAGCTCGTGATCAGGCACTTTTGCTCGATGAGCTCTCGGAGCCGTTCGCGATCGGGTTGCATAGCTCGATGCGGTGCAGGTCGTGAGTACGGAAGTAAGCTTACATGGCCCTGTGCGCCTGGTGCAAGAAACCGGCGATGACCCGCGGAGTAACCCGCTTGGCTGCCGGCGAAGGTCTATCCCGCCGGGATCGTGAAGCGCCCGGTGGCGCCCGGACACGGTATGCCGGCCCCCGGAGGAGCGCTGCCAGACGCCAGGGTCGCCTGCGGATCGCCTTGCGATCGCCCTCGTGGCTCGCCGTCCCCCGTGCGCGGCGTTGATCACGGCATCCGGCTAGGGCAAGATTCGCCCTTATTCCTTGCGAGCTACCTGCCCGCCGGGGCTTACCAGAGTCTCGGATCGAGACGAGGTCCGTCCTTGCCAGCCCTGCCGCCTCAAAGACATTGCCGGCTGCTCATACTCGGCTCCGGCCCCGCCGGCTACACGGCGGCCGTCTATGCCGCGCGCGCGGCGCTTGCCCCGGTGCTGGTGGCGGGGATCGAGCCTGGCGGCCAGCTCACCACCACGACCGATGTCGACAACTGGCCGGGGGACGCGGAGGGTCTGCAGGGCCCCGAGCTCATGGAGCGCATGCGGCGCCACGCCGAGCGCTTCGGGACGGACATCGTCTCCGACCACATCGCGCGGGCCGACCTCCGCCGCCATCCCTTCGTACTCACGGGCGACGCCGGCAGCTATACTTCCGATGCTCTCGTCATCGCCACCGGGGCCTCGGCGAAGTACCTCGGGCTGCCTTCCGAGACCGCCTACCGCGGTCGTGGGGTCTCGGCCTGCGCGACCTGCGATGGGTTTTTCTATAAAGGCCAGCGGGTCGTGGTGGTCGGCGGTGGGAACACCGCCATCGAGGAGGCGCTGTACCTCTCGCACATCGCCTCGCATGTCACCGTGGTCCACCGGCGCGACCGCTTCCGCGGGGAGAAGATCCTGGGGAACCGCCTCCTCCAGAAGGCCGCGACCGGAAACGTCGCCATCGAATGGAACCAGGTGCTGGACGAGGTCCTGGGAGACGAGCACGGGGTCACGGGGGTGCGGGTGAAACCGGCGGCCGGCGGCGGCACCGGCTCGGGCATAGAGGCCAAGGCCATAGAGACGAGGGTCATCGAGGCCCGCGGTGTCTTCATCGCCATCGGACACCAGCCCAATACCACCCTGTTCGAGGGGCAGATCGAGATGAAAGGGGGTTATATCGTGGTCAAATCCGGCGTCGCCGGTTTCGCGACGGCGACCAGCGTCGCGGGCGTCTTCGCGGCCGGCGATGTGAGCGACCCCATCTATCGCCAGGCGGTGACCTCGGCCGGCTCGGGCTGCATGGCCGCCCTGGATGCCGAACGTTATCTGGAGCAAACCCATGTTTGAACACCTTCGCAGCTACCGCATCCCGTCGCTCAACCTGGAGGCCCAGGAGTACCGACATGTCGGAACCGGGGCGCGGCACCTGCACCTTTGCGCCAACGACGACAACAACGCCTTCCTGCTGGCGTTTCGGACCGTCCCAGAGGACTCGACCGGCGTCGCGCACATTCTGGAGCACACCGTGCTCTGCGGCAGCGAGCGCTTTCCGGTGCGAGACCCGTTTTTCCTCATGACCCGGCGCTCGCTCAATACCTTCATGAACGCCTTCACCGGCAGCGACTGGACCGCCTATGTGTTCGCGAGCCAGAACCACAAGGACTTCGACAACCTGCTGCAGGTCTATCTCGACGCCGTGTTCTTCCCCCGATTGAGTGCGCTCGACTTCGCGCAGGAGGGCCATCGCCTGGAGCTCACGGTACCCGGCGACCCGAAGAGCGCGCTGGTCTACAAGGGCGTGGTCTATAACGAGATGCGGGGCGCGCTCAGCTCGCCCGGCGCGCGCCTCTGGCACGCGTTGGCCGCCGAGCTGTATCCCACCACGACCTACCACCATAACAGCGGCGGCGACCCCGAGGAGATCCCCAAGCTCACGGTCGAATCGTTGCGCGAGTTCCACCGCCGGCACTACCATCCGTCGAACGCCTGCTTCGGCACCTACGGCGACTTCGATCCGCGCGAGCACCAGGCGAAGTTCGACCAGTGGGCACTCCGCCGGTTCGAGGCCCGGCCGGTAGACGATGCGATCGGGGACGAACAGCGTTATGCCTCGCCGCGCGGGATCACCCTGCCCTATGCCCTCTCGGATCTCGAGGATACGGAAGACCGCACCCATATCGTGCTCGGCTGGCTGCTCGGCAGGACCCAGGACCTGCGCTCGGTGCTCGAAATGCACCTCCTGTGCGGGGTGCTCCTCAACAACAGCGCCGCCCCCCTCCGTCACGCGCTGGAGACCACCGCGCTCGGAGCCGCACCTTCGGAGCTGTGCGGCCTCGATACCGGTCACCGCGAGGCGGTGTTCGTGTGTGGTCTGGAAGGCTCGAACCCGGAGCGGGCAGAGGAGGTCGAGGGCCTGTGTATGGGCGTGATCCGGGAGGTGGCGGAACAGGGCATCGATCAGGAATTGGTGGACTCCGTGCTCCACCAGATGGAACTGGAGCAGCGCGAGGTCTCGGGCGGCAGCTACCCGTACGGCCTGCAGCTCTTGAGCAGCGCCATCCCCATGGCCATGCACGGCGGCGATCCGATCGCGGCACTCGACCTCGATGCGGTCATCGAAGACGTCCGTGCCAGCGCCCGCGACCCGGGTTTCGTGCCGGGCCTGGCGCGCCGCTGGCTCCTGGACAATCCCCATCGGGTGCGCGTGGTCATGACACCGGATACCGGCCTGAATGCCCGCCAGGCTCAAGCCACCAGCGAGCGCCTGGCCGACGTCCGGGCGACCCTCCGCGACTCCGACCTCGAGCGCATCATGGCAGAGAGCGCCGCGCTCGCGGCCCGCCAGGGCAGCCCGGAGGACGCGAATGTGCTCCCGCGCGTTTGCATCGCCGACGTGCCGTCCGACATCCGCGTCCCGACCTCGCGCGATACCGTGATCGGCGGTCTCCCCGTGACCTGGTTCGACCGCGGCACCAACGGGATCGTGTACCTCGATCTATGCGTCGAGGTCCCGGCGCTGGCGCCACCCGACCTGGAGCGCCTGCGCCTCTATGCGAGCTGCTTCTGCGAGGTCGGCTGCGGGGAGCGGGATTACCGGGAGGCCCAGGCGCGACAGGCGGCGGTCAGCGGTGGGGTGGGCGCGCAGTGTTCGGTGCGGGCCGATGTCGATGATCTCGACTCTGCCGGACTCCTGTTCCGGCTGTCCGCGAACTGCCTGGCGCGCAACCAGGCGGCCCTGGCACAGCTCCTGGCCGAGACCTTTTCCCGCGCGCGCTTCGACGAGCTGGACCGACTGCGTGATCTCGTCGCCCAGATGCGCGCCGGCCGCGAGTCCTCGGTCACCGACCATGGTCACGCGCTGGCGATGGCGGCCGCCAGCGCCGGCATCGGACCCGCCGCGGCGCTGGCCCAGCGCTGGGACGGCCTGCCGGCACTTCAAGCACTCAAGGCCCTGGACCAGGGGCTCTGTGATGAGGCCCGGCTGACCGCGTTCGGAGAGTCGCTCGCGGCTTTGCACGACCGCATCCGGAGCGCCCCGCGGCGCCTCCTGGTGGTCAGCGAAGTTCGCTATCACGAGGACATCGCGGGTGCCGTGGCGGCCATCGCGAGCCTTGGGGGACAAGATAATAAAGCTCCAGGGGGAACAGCGCCATCGTCGATCCCACCCGCGCCGGTTACGGGGCAGCGGGTCCACGAGGCCTGGCTCACGAGCACCGAGACCAGCTTCTGTGCCCGCGCCTACCCCGCGATCCCGGTCGGCCATCCCGACGCCGCGCCGCTGTCGGTCTTGGGGCGCTTCCTGCAAAACGGCTACTTGCACCGCGCCATCCGTGAACGGGGCGGCGCCTACGGCTCGGGGGCGGGCTATGACGGCGACACCGGGGCGTTCCGGTTCTACTCGTACCGGGACCCCAGGCTCGGGGAGACCCTGGACGACTTCGATGCGTCGCTCTCCTGGCTCGCCGAGCACCGGCACACCCCCGAGCAGTTGGAGGAGGCGATCCTGGGCATCATCGGGGCCCTCGATCGGCCCAGCTCACCCGCCGGGGAGGCCATCAAGACCTTCGTGTCCGCACTGAACGGCCGCACGCCCGAGTTCCGCCGGCGCCTCCGGCGGCGTGTGCTCGAGGTCGGCATGGAAGACCTGCGGCGGGTCGCTGCCCGGTATCTGCTCCCGGAGCGGGCCGGCACCGCGGTCGTCACGGACCGCCAGACCTTGGGGCGCTATCGGACGTTGGGGCTCGAGGCACGATCGATCTCGTAACCCTGCGACCCGACCGGGACCCGACCGGGGTGGATTGGAAGCCCGCCATTCCTATGCTAATGTGGCACGTGGGTTCGGTCCCATAACAAGCCATTCCGCGACCGGGCCCGTCGGCCGGCGCCGGAATGCTCTCCGGAGGTCTCCATGTGGATTGCTTCCTTGTTCTTTTTCTTTCTCGTGGCGTTCTCGATCACCGCGCTCGTGATGTACCTGGATGCTCGAACCCTGGTCGCACGCCCCCCGAAGCTCACCATCGCCGAAGGCAGCGCCGAGGCGAGCAGCGAGCAGGCCTCGGTGGCCCATGACGAAGACGGCACTAGCGGTCGCATGCGGGTGGAGGCGGTGCTGAACGGGGCCGGCCGGGGACAGGCCTCCTCGACCCTGGGCCACGAGTTCCAGGTACGCGCCAAGCAGTCCGGGCGTTTCTACGTCATGGTCGAATACGAATACCGCGCCGGCGTACGGGTGGCCGATGGCGCCGGGAAATCGAGCGCGGTATTGGATCTCCATATCGGTGAGAAGTCGGCCAGGATCAGCGAGACGCTGCAGAATGGCCTGGGCGATCAGCGCGTGCCCGAACAAGGTGAAGTCCTGAAGGCCAGCAAGAAGATCCTGACCATCTTGAAGCCTGGACCCACCCGGGTCTGGGTGGGACTGTCGGCGGTCGCCGAACAGACCGCCTCCTCCAGCGCCAACTGCCGCGCCGAGGCCCACGCCAAGGTCATGGCCATCACCGTCAAACCGACCCTGGGCAGCCTGTTCGGATAGCGCTCAAGTCGGGCCGGTCCCGAGGCGCGCCTCCAGGGCGGCCAGTCGTTCGGGCGTCCCGATATCCTGCCAGTCTCCGCGATAGCATTCGCCGGTCACGAGTCCATAAGACACCGCCATGCGGATCACGGCGGCCAGGGGGAAACACCCCGCATCGCACTCGTCGAAAAGCTCGCTCCGATAGACGCCGAGGCCGCTGAAGGTGAGCCTCGGCCCGTGCTTCAGCGACACCCTGCCGTGCTCCAGGGCGAAATCACCGTCCGGGTGATGGCTGCGATTCTCCACCAGCACCAGATGGGCGATGCCTCGCGGCTTGTCCAACAGGCTGGCGATCGGATAACCGGTCCACACATCGGCGTTGATCACCAGGAACGGCGCCCGCCCGAGCAACGGCAGGGCCTTGTAGACCCCGCCGCCGGTCTCCAGCGGTGTGGGTCCCTCGTCGGAGTAATGGAGCGCGACGCCGTAGCGGCGGCCATCCCCGAGGGCCGTCTCGATCTGTCCGCCCAGGACCGACAGATTCACCACGATGTCGCGGATCCCGGCGCGCGCCAGCCTTTCTATCTGATGGACGATGAGCGGCCTCCCCGCCACCTCGAGCAGGGCCTTGGGCGTGTGATCGGTGAGCGGACGCATGCGCTCGCCCCGACCCGCCGCCAGGATCATCGCCTTCATGGCCCGAGGGCGGGGGAACGGTCCCCGTGCAGCGCCGGCAGGACGCGCGCGCACAGAAACGCGTAGAGGCCCCGAAGCTCGGGATAGCCGCGGCTCACGTCCACGAGATAGCCCACGGTCCTCGGCACATCGGCCAGATAGCCCGGTTTGCCGTCCCGATGCCGGAGGCGGGCAAAGATCCCGCTCGCCTTCAGATGGCGTTGCACCCCCATGAGATCGAACCAACGCAAGTACGTCGCGGGATCGACCCCCCGTAGCGCCGGTCCCGAACGCTCCCGATAGCCCATCATCCAGGCGTGTACCTCTGCCTCAGGCCAGCGGATGTAACAATCGCGCAGGAGCGATACCAGGTCGTAGCAGACCGGCCCGACGACCGCATCCTGGAAGTCGATGACACCCGGGTTGTTCCCGCCCGGGTCGGCGGCGTAGAGGAGATTCCTGGAGTGGTAATCGCGGTGCACGAACACCTGTGGTTGCGCAAGGGCCGCATCGGCCAGGAGCCCGAAGGTTCCGTGGAGCATCCCCTGTTCCGCATCGGAGAGCCGGAGGCCCAGGTGTTTCTCCAGGAGCCAGACCCGGAACAGCTCCATCTCCCGCAAGAGGCAGGGGCGATCATAGGACGGCAGGCCAGTCCCATCGGCCCGCTCCTGCATCGTATGCAGTGCGCGCATGGCGTCGGCATATAGAACCGGGGCGCTCCGGGGATCCAGCTCATCCAGATACAAGCGTGTGCCGAGATCCGTCAACAACAGGAATCCCCGTTCGAAATCCCCCGCCAGCACCTCGGGGACGTGCAGTCCCGCGCGCGCCAGCCGCACCGCGATGTCGGCGAACACCCGGCAGTCCTCCCCCTCCGGCGGTGCGTCCATGGCGATGCGGGTCACCCCCTCGTGAACGACCCGATAATACCGCCGAAAACTCGCGTCACTGGAGGCCGGTGCGATAGGAACGTCCCGCGTACCGAGGGTCCGATGGATCCAGTCCACCAGCGCTTCAAAGCGATCCGCCTCGGATCGATCGAACATACCTAACTTTCATGATTCGATTGACGCAGCGCCCGTGATTATGAAATAATTCAAAAATCGTGGCTTTGGCTGCGAGGGTTTTTGTCGTCTGGGATCTGTGTTATTTCACGCTAAATACTTATTCTGGCGGTCCCCGCCCGTTCCGTGCCCCCCGTGAGATTACAGGGCAAGGGTGTCTGGCTGAAGAGCATGTCCGGTATTGATGAATAGAACGCGAGAGGGAGGGTCAGTGGCTGA